>JBKPRH010000276.1:0-27499 GCA_046765795.1 Acidobacteriota bacterium
GTAGATGTACGGCGCCACGTGCACGCGGCACTGGTGTTCTTGCAGCGTCAGTCGCGATGCGTCCCAGCTGTCGGCGAAGAGCCGGGCGGCGCTGTTAATCGGCAGACCGAGGTAATCGCCGAGGTCGGGACCGGGGCCGCGATCCTGCTCGTCCTCGTGATTCCGGTATGGATTCCAGTTGCCGGCAAGAATCGCTTGCGCGGAGGCGACGTCGCGCCCCAGATAAAGGACGGCAATCACCGACAGAACGATCAGACGTATCGTCATAGGTCGTATCCCGACGTTCGAGAAATCTACACCAGACGTGGGATAGTACAGGTAACCGCCACGATTCGCGACAGCAAGAAACGTCAAGAACCGTCCCCTGAATCTCGTCTAACATTTCGGACTGCTGATGCCGTCCGATCGAGACCTGCTCCAGCTGCTCCGTGCGATTCGTCGTCGCCTCGACGCGAACGTGTCGCTTGATGCGCTCGCGTCGCGTGCGGGCTGGTCGCCGTTCCATCTTCACCGCGCCTTCACGCGGATGGTCGGCGAGACGCCAAAGCAGTACACGCTGCGTCTGCGGCTGGAAGGAGCTGCCGCGCGACTACTTGCCAGCGACGACTCGATTCTGGACGCTGCGCTCGCGGCGGGATTTACGAGCCACGAGGTGTTCACGCGTGCGTTCCGCCGCCATTTCGGCCGGACGCCGGCAGCGTATCGCGCGACGGCGCTTGCCGGTGCGTCGCCCGCAGTACGCGCGCGACATCGCGCGATCACGGACGCGACGGGTCCGTGCGTCGGTCTGTTTCACCTGTCCGTCGATCATCGACATTCGATGCGGAGAGTCCCGATGCCCACACTGTCAATCGAACGCCGCGAGCTCACGCCGCAGCCGGTGTTGATCAGGCGCTGCCGCACGCCGCGCGCCGAGCTGCAAGCCGCGATTGGCAATGCGCTCGGTGGCGTGTTCGGACATTGCCAACGAGTCGGTCTGCCGCTCGAGGGCAAGCCGTTCGTCAGATATCTCTCGACCGGACCTGGACTCTGGACGATCGAGTGCGGCAAGCCGCTCGCCGCACCTGCTGCCGGCGAGGGCGACATCGAAGCGGCGACATTGCCTGGCGGTCCCGTCGTTATGGCGATGCACGGCGGTCTCTACGATCAGCTGAGCGAAACGTATGTCGCGATGGAGCGCTGGATGGACGCCAACGGTGTTCGGCCTGGCGGCGCGCCCTGGGAGTCGTACATCACCGATCCAGCCGAACACCCGGATCCAGCCGAGTGGCGTACCGAGGTGTACTGGCCACTCGCGCGATGAGGAGCATTGTCGCAGTTCTCGCCGGGTTCATCACGTTTTCGGTCGCGCTGAATGGCGTGCAGGGTATTGGTACCGCTGTCCTGCACTCCATGAATCCCAATCTCTCCGCGACGACGACCATCGTCAACTACAGCACGGAAACACGAGTGGCATGGCTGATCTGGGAGGCGGTGAGCTTGATAGCGGCAGGCTACGTGACGGCCCGAATTGCGCCCACGAGTCCGATCGCGCACGCGACTGCGATGGGTTTGTTTCAGGCGGTCGTGACGTCGTCCGCGATGTTGTCTCTGCGAAGCGATGAGCCCGAGTGGTTCTGGCTGACCGGAATCGCGCTGATGATCCCTGCCGCCTGGTTCGGCGGGTGGTGGCAGGTTAGGAAGAACGTTTCAGCGCCCGCGCCATCTCCGTAATTCGTTGACCAAACGTCGTCGCCGTGGCGATCGGGTCGTCTGATGACTCGGTGCACGGTGTGACGATCAGCCCGCAGCACGCCGCGGCGGAGTACACAGGCTTCAACGCCGACGCGTCGTTTCCTGGGGTGAGCGGTGCGGCGAGCTTGCCATTCATCGGTCCAATCGACGGCAGCGACGCCACGTACGACTCGACTTCCGTCGAGGATTCCGCCGGTGTGGCAAGAATGATTACGTCGGCCCACACCGGATCGGCGGGCCGCGGCGCAACGTAGTCGCGATTCATCCGATCGAGATTCTTCTCCCAGTTCACGTCAGCGGCGATCGATGCGGCGTCCGCGTGATCCGCAACACGGCGCAATCGGATGTTGGCATCCGCCTGAATCGCGCCGAGGCCGGCTGCGAGCGCGAGCTTCTCGGTCGTGCCGTAGCGCGAGTAGAAGACGACGAGCGCGTTGATGTCCCCCATGTGACCGTCAGGCGAGATCGAAGAGCAACAACTCGCCGCCGCGAGCGCCGGTACCGCGAATCGTCAGGGCTGTTTCGTCGCTGACGGCAAGACCGTCGCCTTCCTTGAGCGCCATGCCGTTGACTTCGATGTCGCCGGCCGCGCCCTGCACCCACGCGTGACGCCCCGGCGGGATCGGATAGTTGATCGTCTCGCCGTTGCCGAGCACCGCCGCGTACATACGCGCGTCCTGGTTGATGAACGCCGACGGTGGAGTGGTGTTCTTGTCCGGCCCGGCAATCAGCCGTAGCGTCCCGCGTTTCTCGTTCGGGTCATAGGCGAACTGCTGATACGACGGCTTGATGCCGCGCCTCTCCGGGACGAGCCAGATCTGAAAGAAGTGTGTTGGGTCGGTCTCTGACCCATTGAATTCGCTGTGAATGACCCCGGACCCGGCGCTCATGGCCTGGACCTCGTTCGGCCCCAGCACGTGCTCTTCACCCATGCTGTCCTTGTGTGCGAGCTGGCCTTCGAGCACGTAGGACAGGATCTCCATGTCGCGATGGCCGTGCGCGCCGAAGCCCTTGCCGGCCGCGACGCGGTCATCGTTGAGAACCCGCAACGCGCGAAAGCCCATGTGGTTCGGATCGGAATACCCGCCGAACGAAAACGTGTGATAGCTCTTGAGCCACCCGAGGTCGCTCTTGCCGCGGTCCTCGGCCTTTCGCAGTGTGAGCATGGGCTGATCCTAGACGAAAAATTGCATCGCTGAACGGGGGCTCTGGCATATCGTTCCGCCCCGAGGAACTCGTGAAGTTGATGCTGTCCGCGCGCGGCGGCAAGATTCAGCACGGCGGATAACGCGTAGAGGCGGGTCCTTTGGACCCGCCTATGAGGTACATCATGCGGAGCAGACTGTTCGGGCTTATCGTTGTCGTCGGGTCGGTGGCCATCGCCGCGGGGCAGTCAAAGCTCGCATCGGATATCCATCCAGAGTCTTTCTCGCGACTTCCGCCGCCGCAGCGCGATAGCCTCGACGCCGAAGGCAAGCGTGTCTGGGACGTGATCGCTGGTGGCCGCGCGATGGGCAAAACCGGACCGGCGCCGGTGTCGATGTACAGCCCTGGCGCGGCCGAGCCGATCCATCACCTCAATCAGTACCTGAGGAAGACCGTCGCAGGGCCGCGGTACTTCGAGCTCTCCGCGCTCCTGGCGGCGCGTGAATTCGATCAGCAGTATGAATGGTCAGGGCACGAGCCTGCTGCAGTGCGCGCCGGTCTCGAGCAGTCAGTCATCGACGTCGTGAAATTCAACAAGGACGTGACTGGCCTGCCGGACAAGGACGCGACGGTCATCCGCCTCGGCCGCGCGCTGTTCCGAGATCACAAGGTGAGTTCCGAGCTGTGGGCGAAAACAGTGGAGCACTTCGGACGGCAGGGGGCCGTCGAGATCGTCACGACGATGGGCGATTACGTGATGGCGGGGTTTCTGCTGACGGCGGTGGATCAGCAGCTTCCGCCAGAGCGGAAGGCACTGTTGCCAGTGCGGTAGGTGGTTAGTAGTTGGTGGTTGGTGGTTAGTGGTTGGTGGTTGGTGGTTGGTGGTTGGTGGTTAGTGGTTAGTCGCGATGTGGTCGGGGACCACGTACCGCGCATACCACTGTTCGATGATGGAGCGGTGCATCGACATCCACGCCTCGTACACCGACAGCACGTATTGAGTGTGCGTGACTGGACTCACCACTCCGCCACCGGGAAAGAGGTGGCGGACGGTCAGAGCGCTGCCGACTGGTGGCGGCGTCAGTTTGTGAAAAACGCCCCGTATGCGGAGCGCACGACCGAGCGCCCATTGCTCGACGCCGGAATCTGGACGACGGTTTCGGGAATCCGCGATCTCGATATCAGGTCGGTGGCGTCAGGATCTCCACTGATGACCGACCAGTTGAACAGCGCCCAGCACGCTGCAGACGCGCCGACATAACGATGCATCGGCCCGTCTGATGGGGGAAAGAGCGCGCCACAGCCTTGGCAGGGTGTGAGCACGCGGCGACGAATTAGTTCGCTCGCGCGGCGCGCGTCGTGTTCGAATTCTTCTGGTTCAGCAGGGCCGCTGCTTCGCCGAAGTAGTTGAGCGAGAACTGGAGCTGGGGGTCCTGTTTCGCCAGCCGCTCGTAGGCCTTGTTCGCGCCGAAGATATCGAGGTCGATCTCCTTCGCCACCATCGCGGCGATGTACGGCCGATCCTTCTGCCAGGCAGCTTCGTCAAACCGCACCGGTGACTGCTGCACGAGCTGCTTGAACTCGTTCAGCATCTCGTCGGTGACCTCGTAGTTCGCTGCGACCTCGTGCCGCGGTCCCGAGGACGCCCCCGAAATCCGCGTGTCGCCCTGACGCGTGAAGCGGCGCGCGTAGACGTCAAAGAGTCCGCGTGCGGCGATCGTCCGCGCGAAGCGGCCTGGGTTGAATCCCTCGGTCGGGCCGTCGAAGCGCCGGTCGGGCTCGATGCCGCCGCCGCTATACACCTTGCGGCCGGCGTCGGTGAGCTTCAGGTCCTCAGACTTGTGCGTCTTGTTGGCGTCCTGATCGCGCAACGTGTAGGTCAGGTATTCGTCGAAGGTCCCGTCCCACGGACGCTGAATCAAACGGCCGCTCGGCGTGTAGTAACGCGCGGTCGTGATGAGCGCCGCCGCACCCTGGTTGAGGCGATACACCGACTGCACCAACGCCTTCCCGAACGTCGTTTCGCCGATGACGAGGGAGCGATCGTGATCCTGTAGCGCGCCCGACACGATCTCCGATGCGCTGGCGCTCGAGCGATTGACCAGCGTAATCATCGGCACCGTCAGGTAATCGCTGCGTTCCTGGGCCCGGTAATCCTGGTCCGAACCGTTCACACGGCCACGCGTATAGACGACGAGGTCGCCCTTTGGCAGGAAACGGCTCGAGACGAGAATCGCCTGGTCGAGCTGACCGCCCGGGTTGCCGCGCAGGTCGAACACCAGCCGCTTCATGCCGCGCTTGGTGAGGTCGCCGAGCGCGCGTCCGAGTTCTCGATCGGAGTTCTCGGCGAATTCAGTCAGCTTGATGTAGCCGGTGCTGTCGTCGAGCATGACCGCGGCAGCGACGGTGGGGATGTGAACCTCGTCACGACGGACGCGGAGATCGATCAGCTTCTCGTAGCCGCCGCGACGCAGCGAGATGTTGACGAAGGTGCCGCGCGGTCCCTTGAGGCGGCCGACGGTCTGTTCGCTGGTCCAGCCCTTGGTGTCTTCCGTCTCGATTCGGGCGATGACGTCGCCGCGGCGGAGTCCAGCCTCGTAGGCCGGCGAGTCTTCGAAAACTGACGCGATGATCACGTCGCCGTTGATCACCTGAATGGTGATGCCGAGGCCGTAGTAACGCCCTTCCTGCCGCTCGCGCGTCTGCGCGTACGACTTCGGATCCATGAAGCTCGAATGCGGATCGAGCGTCTGCAGCATGCCGGTAATCGCGCCGTAGATCACGCGGTCGGACTCGACCTCGCCGACGTACACGTCTTCAACGGCCTTGAGACCGGCGGTGAAGATCTTGTACTGCTCGGAGACTTGATCCTGGGCGGCTAGCGCCGTTCGTCCGAAGTACGCGCCCGCGCAGGCGCTCAGCGCAAGGATAATGGCCGCCGCCGGAAGGGATCGGAATCTCGGCATGCTGTGATGCTCCGTATGAATTTGGGCTTCTTATCGAGTCTGAGGGATCAAAGACCGCGCGTCAAGCGGAGCCGCCTTAACTATTTCGGGTGAGAAACGCCTTAATCCGCTGTATTTCGTGGCTGGTTACGAAACCGTTTTCGGGGGTCCGTCGAACTTTTCGCGGGAGATGGTGTCTTCCATGACAGGGCTGCTCGGGGGATGGCGTTCATCGATTCGGCCGTTCTGAACCTGATCGAACGATCCTGTCGCGCGTTTCAACGTCTGACAGGCAGGACCAACGTGTGGCTGGCCGTCCAGCTCACCAACCTCAGCATCATCATCTACTTCGTCTGGGCCGGCCTCTGGTCGCTCATCGTCGATGTGGAGCTTCGCGTGGTCGCGGCGATCTTCTGCGTCGTGCTGACCTATGCATTGACCCAGACCGTGTTCAAGACACCGATTGAGACCTACGAGATGGCGGCCTATCAACGCGTCGCCCGCGGGCTGCGGAATCCACGCCGCCTTCGGGACGCGCCTCTGCGCACGTCGTTCCTGACGCTCTGTTTGTTCCTCGCGGGTCCAGTGCTGTTCGTCTACGTGAACCTGCGCATCCAGTTGATGCTCCTCACCTATGTGCTCATCCTGCTGACGACGCTCGTCCTGTATCTGCTGGCGTGCGATCCGTTACCACCGTGCGTCGGCAGAGTGCGCGAGTGGATGCGAGGACTCTCGCCGTCACGGGCGACCGCCCCGGATTCAGGCTCGTGATCGTTGGATGACCGCGTTGCGCGAAGGGTAGACGACGGATCGAAGTAGACTTCGATTTTGCGCTTCGATTCTGTCCTCATTGTCTCGTTCGGCGGTCCGCAGGGTCCTGCCGACATCCGTCCATTCCTCGCCAACGTGCTCCGCGGGCGACGCGTGAGCCCCGAGCGCGTCGAGGAGGTTGCACACCATTACGAGTTGTTCGGCGGCGTCTCGCCGATCACTGAGGTCACCCGTCGTCAGGCCCGCGGGCTCGAGCAGCGGCTCGCGGCTTTGGGCCATGCGCTCCCGGTCTACGTCGGCATGCGCAATTGGCATCCATTACTGCCCGACACTCTTCGCGAGATGTACGCGGCGGGTCATCGTCAGGCCGTCGGCTTCATCGCCGCAGCGCAGCACTCGTATTCGAGTTGTCAGCAGTATCGCGAGAACGTGATGACGGCTCGCGATGAGTTGCGGCGCGACGGGCAGGATATCGCCGTCACATACGCCGGCAGCTGGTTCGATCATCCGTCGTGGATTGCGGCGAACGCCGAACACGTTCGAGAGGCGCTGGCGCGCCTCCCCGAGTCGCTGCGCGGGGAAGCCCGGCTCGTGTTTACGGCGCACAGCATTCCGTCGACGATGGCCGAGCGGTCGCGGTATCAGGATCAGCTCAACACCTCGGCGAGATTGGTAGCGGCCGAGGTCGGTGTCGACGATTGGGTGCTCGTCTATCAGAGTCGGAGCGGGCGGCCTGGCGATCCGTGGCTCGAGCCCGATGTCTGCGACTATCTGCGACAGGCGCGCAAGGACGGTCTCCGCGCGGCGGTGGTCTGCCCGATCGGGTTCGTCTGCGATCACATCGAAGTGCTCTATGACCTCGATCGCGAAGCAGCGGACGTCTGTCGAGAGATTGGGCTGGAGATGACGCGCGCCGAAGCGGTGAACGACGATCCGCGATTTCTCGACATGATGGCTGACGTCGTGATGACGACGATTCGCCGCTACGAGCGGGGAAGGCCTTTACCGCTCGCTCCATGACGGCCGGTCCAAAAGGACCGGCCCTACCGGTCGCGATTGATATCGCCATCCTGCCGCCGGCCGATGTGTCCGCGTGGGCCATTGCGCTGAGCGCGGCGCTGCCTGAGGACGAATCACAGGGCCTGCTACTCGGCGCCGATTACCTGCCACACATCACGCTGACGCAGCAGTTCGTCCTCTCGGAGTCGCTCGACGCGCTGCTCGACCAAATCGATCGCATCCTGCGCGACCGACCGCCGCTTCATCTGCGTGTGACCGGCGGAGGAAAGGGCAGCAATTCGGTGTGGATGTCGATCGAGCCGTCGCCGGAGTTGGTGACGCTGCACGAGCAACTGCTTCAGGCCGCAGAGCCCTTCGAAGTGACGACGGGGGATGCCTCGGCGTTCTTTGGCGATGACGCACGCGACCGTGACGTGCGGTGGGTGCGCGAATTCAGGTATCAATCGAGCTTCGACCTTTTTACGCCGCACATCACACTTGGCCACGCGTCGAATCCGCCGGCGATCGCGCCGATGTCATTTGTCGCGACGACGGTCGCCCTCTGTCATCTCGGTCGCTTCTGCACATGCCGGCGAATTGTTCGTGCATGGAATTTGGGTCGAGCCTGAAACCCAAAGCCCAGAGCCCAGAGCCCAAAGCCCAAAGCCTCTGATCTGTTAGCATCCGCCAATGGTCCCGCTTCGCGCCCGCATGACGCTCCTCGTTCTCCTGGTGTCATGCTCCGCGGCGTTTGCGCAGGCGCCTGTGACGTATCGCCTGTCATTCCCCGAGCGGGAGCACCATCTGATGCAGGTGGAGATCACGTTCCCGGACGTGCCGCCTGGACCGCTGCAAGTGCATATGAGCCGCGCGTCTCCGGGGCGCTACTCGATGCACGAATTCGCGAAGAACGTTTTCGACGTGCGCGTGACCGATCAAACAGGCATGCCGCTCTTCGTGTCGCGGCCCAGCCCAAATCAGTGGGAGATCACGGGTCACTCTGGAACGGTGCGGATGCAGTACCGCATCTTCGGCGATCGTCTGGACGGCACCTACCTCGCCGTGGACCGGACGCATGCGCACATCAACATGCCGGCGGTGATCATGTGGGCCAAGGGGATGGAACGCCGGACGATGCTGGTGCGGTTCGAGCGTCCGACAGGCACGTCGTGGAATGTGGCGACGCAGCTGCAACTCGGAACCGATGCGTTCTCGTTCAGCGCGCCCAATCTGCAGTACCTGATGGACAGCCCGGCCGAGTTCGGACAGTTCTCGACGCGCACCTTTACGGTGTCCGATGAGAACCGCACGCCGGTGTTTCGCCTGGCCGTCCATCACACTGGCACCGAGGCGGAGCTCGACGCGCTTGCCCGTGACGTGCAGGCGATCGTGCGCGAGGCCAAGCAGGTCTTCCGCGAGTACCCGCCGTTCGAGGGCAACACCTACACGTTCATCGCCGACTATCTGCCGTGGGCCAACGGCGACGGGATGGAGCACCGAAACAGCACTGTGCTGACCTCGTCGAACTCGCTTCGCACCAGCCGGACCGATCTGCTCGACACCATCTCCCACGAGTTCTTTCACTCCTGGAATATCGAGCGCATCCGGCCCCAGTCGCTCGAGCCGTTCAACCTCGACGATGTGAACATCTCTGGCGAGTTATGGCTCGGCGAAGGATTCACCAACTACTACGGCGCACTGGTCATGAAGCGCAGCGGCCTTTCTACTGTGCGTGCGTTCGCGCAGGACATGGGCGAGGCGCTCGACATCGTCGTCAACAGTCCTGGACGGATGTTCAGCAGCGCTGTTCAAATGAGCCAGATGGCACCGTCCGTGGATCGCTCCTCGTCTACCGATCGGACGAATTTCGCCAATACCTTCATCTCGTACTACACGTGGGGGCAAGTCATCGGTCTCGGACTCGACCTGACGCTGCGCGAGCGGAGCGACGGACGTGTCACGCTGGACGACTTCATGCGCGCGCTGTGGGACAAGTACGGACGACCCGGTACCAAAACGCCGGGTTACGTCGAGACGCCGTACACGTTGAGCGATCTGAAGTCAGTGCTGTCCGCCGTCTCTGGTGATGCGGCATTCGCGCAGGACTTCTTCGCGCGGTATATCGAAGGGCGCGAGGTGATGGAGTACGCACCGCTCCTGAACCGGGCCGGCCTGGTGCTCCGCCGGCATGCGGCGGGACGCGCCTGGGCGGGACCGCTGCGAACGCAGGACACACAGACCGGCGCGCGCGTGGTGTCGGACTCGCTTTTCGGTACGCCTGCCTATCAGGCCGGGCTCGATCGCGACGACATCATTGTCTCGATCGCCGGGTCGAAGACGGCCACCTCCGCTGACGTCGAGCGTGCGATCGCGACGCGCAAGCCAGGCGACTCGGTGCAGGTCGTCTACGATCGCCATGGTGAGCGCATCACGTCGATCCTCAAGCTCGGCGAGGATCCCAGCATCGAGCTCGTGCCTGCCGAAGAAGCCGGCCAGGTACTCACCGACGCGCAGCGCAAGTTCCGCGAGTCGTGGTTAGCCTCGGCCGCAAGAGCGTTTTGACTATGAGACTGTTCAATCTCGTCGCCATCCTCTCGTTACTCGCGTTCACCACGCTTGGTGCGCAGGACGTCGGCTTCACCAACGCCTGGCTCGAACTCGACGGGCAGGGCCGCGATCGCGTGATGCGATATGCCGAGGACTTCAAAGTCTTCCTCGGCAAGGCAAAGTCCGAAATGCAGTTCGTGCGCGAGGCGATCCGCTTCGCCGAATCCAACGGCTTCCGCAAGTGGGATCCGAAAGCCGCCGCCGGTATGAAACTGGGATCGCGCTGGTACGCCGTCAATCGCGATCGCACCATCGTGCTGTTCGTGGTCGGAACCGAGCCGATGGAAAACGGCCTTCGGATCGTCAACACGCACATCGATTCGCCGCGCCTCGAGTTCAAGACGAAGCCTTTCCGCGAGAGTCAGCAGGCCGTGCTCATTGACACGCAGGTCCACGGCGGCATCAAGAACTATCAGTGGGCGAATGTGCCGCTGGCGATCACCGGACGTGTCGATAAGGCCGACGGTACGACCACCTGGCTCGATATCGGCTATGACCCCGCCGATCCGGTGCTGCTCATCTCGGATCTCGCGCCGCACGTCGATCGCGATTTCCGCGGTCGCACGCAGCAGGAAGTGTTTCGCACGGAGGAGCTCGATCCGATCATCGCGACGATGCCGCCGGATCCGGCCGCGGGCCAGCGGACGGTGACCGATCGTTTGATGGCGGTACTGCTCGAGAAACACGGCATCACGGCGCGCGACCTGCTGACGGCCGACATCCAGCTCGTGCCCGCTACTATGCCGCGCGACGTCGGACTCGACCGCGCACTTGTCGGCGCCTACGGACAAGACGACCGGTCGACTGCCTATGTCAGCCTGCGTGCGATTGCCGAGATCAAGACGCCTCGACTGACATCCGTGGCATACGCGGTGAACAACGAAGAAACGAGCTCATGGAACACGGGCGTCAACTCGGAGTGGTTCAACACGCTGATCTCCGAGGTCATGACTGCGCAGAAAGGGAGCGACGTGAGCGACGTCGCCCGCCGGCGCGCCTACATGCGAACCGAGGTGCTCGTGTCAGATTGCACGACGGCGCAGGATCCGCTCTTCCCTCAGCCGCAGAACCCGGTGCTGACCTCACGTCTCGGCTATGGGATGGTGATCAAGGAATACGGCGCAGGGCGCGAGGCCAACTCTGAGTTCTTCGCGAAGATTCGCGGTCTGCTCGACCGAGAGAAAGTGCGCTGGCAAACGCACGGGTACGACGCGGGCTATGGTGGTGGCACCATCGCCGCGTGGTTTGCCGGTCAGAACATGGACGTGATCGATGTCGGCGTTGGCCTGCTCAGCATGCACTCGCCGTTTGAGGTCTCATCGAAGGTCGATCTCTGGCAGCTGCACCGCGGGTTCGTCGCGTTCTTCCATAACTGATATCCGCGGAGGCTGAAGCCTCCGCTTTACGGCTGCGGGAATAAAACTCCTGGCGCGAGCTTCCACTCTGGATCGAGCGCGCGCTTGACCGCCCGCATCTGCTCGACCCCTTCATTTCCATAAAGCTCGCGCAGCAGCCGCTGCTTCAACGCGCTGCGCCCGACACCGTGTTCGGCGAGCGGCGCGCCATCCATGCCGATCACGCCGCGGGCGATCTCGAAGATGGCTTCGCGACCGCGTTTCATGTCATCGAGTGTGCGCGGTATCAGGTTGGGATGCAGGTTGCCGTCTGACACGTGACCCCAGATCGCGTAGTCGAGTCCACGGCTCTCGAACGCCTGACGATAGAGCACGATGGACTCGGCCAGCCGCGAGAACGGGACGACCATGTCGCCTGCGGTCTTCTCGATGTCGGCATGCGTGCGCTTGGCGGCTGCGACGAGCGCATTCACGCTCGCCGGGACGGCCTCGCGAAGTTCGAACAACCGCTGTGCGCCGCGCTCATCGTCTGGAGCGGCGACGGTGGCCTCATCTCCTACGCCGCACGAGTCCAATATTTCTTGAAGCCGTTCGAATGCAGCGCCCTCGTCTGATTCGATCTCGATCTGCGCCATGAGCAGAACGGATGCGCCGCTGGCGCGTGGCACGCCTGCCCGCGTAAATACTTCGTCGGGGACAACTCGCAACGCGCGGCCATCCATGTACTCGATCGCCGACACCACTGACTCGCCGCGTAGCGCAGCCGTGACAGCGACGGCCTGTTCATCGTCCTCACACCGAATCAACGCCACTGCCCGCCGAGGCCGTTGGATCACACGAAGCGTCGCCTCGACGATGATGCCCAGCGTGCCTTCCGACCCGATGAAGAGATCGATGAGGTCCATCGCGGGCGCTGCGTAGTAGCCGGCCGACAGCTTGGCAACGTTGGGCATGCGGTACGTGGGGACCGGGATCGAGATCGTGTGTCCCGATGTCAGCTCTACCTCAAAGACGCCCTCGGTCGATGCGATCACCTCGCCACGAGAAATGTCCAGTACGTCACCGTTCGACAGGACCACGGTGATACCTGCCACCCAAGGTCTGGTGGAGCCGTACTTGAATGTCGCGGCGCCAGCGGCGTTTGTCGAAATCACGCCACCAACAAAGGCACCCTCAAAGGTCGGGACCGGTGGGTAGTAGAGATGCGATGCCGTCAGCGCCGCCTGCAGCGTGGTGAGTGGCACTCCGGCGCCAACGCGGATCGTGTGATTTCGATGAGGCCCGTCCGAAAGGACGGGCCCTACAACAGTGACGGGCCCTACGGACGACAACGCACGCGTGCTGAGTACGATCTCGCCACGCGGCGTGGCGCCGCCGGTCAGAGATGATTGCGCGCCGATCGGGAGCACACGCTCGACGCATTGGACGAGCGCGGCGACTTCGGCCTCGTTCCGCGGGAACGCCACCCCCGCGGCGGAGCCGCCGGCCACATGCGCGGCATCGCTCAAGAACGACGACACGATCGCGGGATCACGATCGACGCGAGGCGCAGACGCGTCGCGCGCACGGCGCGCAATGATTCGATGCATGTCGCTCTGACCGTACACTGTAGACGAAAGCCAAAGCCGAGAGCCCAAAGCCAAAAGCCCAGAGCCGCATGGATCCGATTCGCTACACACTGACCTTTCCTGCCCCCCACACACACTACGTGCACGTCCGAGCCGATATTCCGAGCGCTGGCCGCGAGAGCATCGAGCTCTCGATGGCCGTGTGGACGCCGGGCTCATATCTCGTCCGCGAGTTCTCACGTCATGTCGAGGCCGTGGCCGCCGAAACGGCCAGCGGCAACGCGCTGCGCGTCGAGAAGACAACGAAGAATCGCTGGCGTGTGACGACCAATGGTGCGCGGAGGGTGATCGTGTCGTATCGCGTCTACGGTCGTGAGATGTCGGTGCGAACCAACTGGATTGAGTCCGATTTCGCCTTCATCAACGGCGCGGCAACCTTCCTGACCCAGGTCGGCCCCTCGACGGCGTGTCCGTATGAAGTGTCTATCGTGCCCGCAACTGGATGGATGCGCTCGATCACAGCGCTCGATCCCGGAGCTCGGCCGCATTCGTACTGCGCGCCCGATTACGACACGCTGGTCGATTCGCCAATCCTCATTGGAAATCCCGAGTTCCACGAATTTGTCGTTGACGGCGTCCGACATGCGCTCGCCAACGCTGGGGACACGGCGTTCTTCGACACCCCGCGCGCGGTGAAGGACCTCGAGGCGATCGTCCGCGCGCACAAAGAATTCTGGGGATCGTTGCCGTACTCGCGCTACGTGTTCATGAACCTGATCACGGAAGCGGGCGGCGGTCTCGAGCACGCGCGCTCGTCGGTCCTGATGACCAGCCGTTGGGCGACCCGCACCCGCAAGGCTTATCTGCGTTGGCTCGAGCTGGCCAGTCACGAGCTCTTTCATGCCTGGAACGTCAAGCGTCTGCGGCCGATCGAGCTCGGACCTTTCGACTACGAGCGTGAAGTGTTCACCTCGTCGCTGTGGATGGTCGAAGGCATCACCGACTACTACGGTGACGTGCTCGTCCTGCGCGCGGGCCGCTCGTCGGCTCAGGAGTTTCTCGATTCATTGTCTGACAAGATCGAAGAGGTCCAGACGACCCCTGGCCGCGCGGTGCGCTCAATGACGCAGGCATCGATGGACGCGTGGATCAAGTTGTATCGGCCCGACGAGAACACGCCGAACACCTCGATTAGCTACTACACGAAGGGTGCAGTGGTCGCATTCCTCCTCGACGCGAAGATTCGACGTGCCACCGCAGGAAGGCGCAGCCTGGACGAGGTCATGCGCGAGGCGTACGCTCGCTACTCCGGGACCAACGGCTTCGCGCCGCACGAGTTCCGCGCCCTTGCTGAACACATCGCGGGCATCGATCTCGGCACGTTCTGGCGAACGGCAATCGAAGGCACAGACGAGCTCGACTACAGCGAGGCGCTCGAGGTCTTCGGCCTGCAGTTCAGGCCACCCAACGGAGTACCGAACGGCAAGCCAAAAGCGTGGATCGGCGCAACGACGAAGATCGACGCCGGACGTCTGCTCATCGCACAAGTGAAGCGAGAGACTCCCGCCTATACCGCCGGCCTGAACGTAGACGATGAGATTGTGGCGATCGACGAGGTACGAGTTCGGTCCGATCGTCTCGATGAGCGATTCGAACAATATTCACCGGGTGATCGCGTCTCGGTACTGGTGGCACGGCGCGACCGACTCCTCTCCCTTGATCTCATTCTTGGGGCCGAGCCGCTCCGAACCTGGCGCCTGGAACCCAAGCCCGCGTGAGGATTTACTGCGGTACCCCTCTTGCACCGATAAGGTGTCCAAGGAAGCGGTTGCGGCTATGCGGACACCGACGGCGGTTTTGGATCTCGAAATTAGCGGCAAATTCACCGAATTGAACGACATCGGTGACTTTGCGGGCGCCCTTGTCCTGTTCCGGCTCCACGGCAGGCCCCTCGGATGGGGGGCGACTCCGGCGACAGACGGTCGACTCGACCGTGGTTCCCTGATTCGCCAACTACTCGAACAGCACGCGTGGTCGTGCGCCTTGCCGCTTGCCGAAAAGGCCGTTCTCAGCGGCGTTCCCCCGCGCGCGATCGACATCGGGTCGATGTTGCTCTCGCAGCCGGCGTCGCTTCCTGGTGGCCCGCTCGTCACGGTCGCTGTGTGCAACCGGACACCGGCCGTGGAGTTGCTGCCGTGTCTCGACTCGCTCCTCGCTCTCGACTACACGCCGCTCGATCTCGTCGTCGTTGATGTGTCAGACGATCGCGCGCACGTCGAGGCGCTGATTCGCGATCACTATCCGACGATTCGCTACAGCACGGCGGTCAGCGTCGCTGGGGCATCGCGTCAGGCGATGGCCGAGAGCCGCGGCGACGTGCTGGCGATCACGCAGGGCGATGCGGTGGTCGATCGCCAGTGGGTCTCACATCTTGTCGCGGTGTTCTTGGCCGACCCGGAGGTGATGAGTGTGAGCGGCCTGACGCTGCCTCATTCGATCGGCCGGCCAATGCGCGCCGTGCTTCCCGCTGGTGCGCCGTTCTGTCGCGAGTGGACGCGCGTGGACGTAGACGGAGCCCAGCCGATACCGAAGATGCTCGAGCGCTTTGGCGCGAACGTCGCGTTGTGGCGCCCGGACAGCTCCGCAGTGCATCCGTATACGCACGTCGTCGAGCCGGCCGCAATTGTTCGCGCCTCGGCGGCATCGCCGCCCACATTGGCTGGCCCTCGTCGTGTGCCGCTGACAAACACGACGCGCAACATCGATTTGGGCGACGCGATTCAGACGATTGCTGACGCCGACGCCGCTGACGAGATCCTCCTGAATGTCGCCTGGTGCGGCGTGCCGATCGGTGCAGCGCACATCCCGCATCACGGTGCACCGGTGAGCCCGCTCTGGGTGGCGGACGCCATCGCGCAGCAGCTGACGGTGGAAGTGCTCGATGCGCGTCTCGGCGTGGGCGAGCATGTGTGCCGCGCGCTACTCACCGCCGACCTCGCCCGGCACATCGTCGGGCGTCTCGGTATCGATGCGCGTAGTGGTGCGGGAGCGGCAACAAAGACGGGTGTCAGAGCTGCCTAGCGCATTGGACGATGGACGAAGGTCGTCGTCCATTTCACCGGCAGCGCTATACTCCTGCTTGTGAGGTTCGATCCGGAATACGTTTCGCAGGTCCTCAACGAGAACTTCGAGGATGCGAAGACGCTGTTCCTGTCGCCGCTCCTGGCGATTCACTATGCGCATCTCGTGATGCTTGCCGATCGCGGCATCATCACGGCCTCCGACGCGCGATCGATCCGCGAGGCACTCGACGGCATCTCGGTCGAGGCCATCAAGTGCACGCCCTACGACGGCACGTGCGAAGACCTCTTCTTCTACATCGAGCGCATCCTGGTTCGTGCGTGCGGCGAGGACGTCGCCGGTCGCTTGCACACCGCGCGCAGCCGCAACGACATCGACATGACGATGTACCGCATGCGGCAGCGGGAGTTCGTCGCAGCGCTGATCGAGGCGGTGCTCGATCTGCGCACGTGTCTGCTGGACCTGGCCTCACGGCATCGGACGTCGCTGTTTGCTGCGCATACGCACACGCAGCCGGCGCAACCGACGACACTCGCTCATTACCTGCTCGGTGTCATCGAACAGCTCGAACGAGATGTTCGTCGTTTGCAGGCCGCGTACGTCAGCACGAATCGCAGTCCGCTTGGTTCGTGCGCGATCACTGGTACCGGATTTCCGATCGACCGCTATCTAACGAGCGATCTGCTCGGCTTTGATGGGCCGACTGGCAACACGTACGGCAGCATTGCCACCGTCGACTACCTGCTCGAGAGCGTGTCAGCGGCAGCAGTGCTGCTGGCTGGTCTTGGCCGCGTGGTGCAAGACCTGTTGTTGTGGTGTACCGCGGAGTTCGGCTATCTCCGTCTGGCCGACGGCTTCGTGCAGTCGAGCAGCATCATGCCGCAGAAGCGTAACCCTGTGGCGCTCGAGCATGCGCGCGCGATTGGCAGCAAAGCGCTCGGCCAGGCCAGTGCGATCATGCTGAGCGTCCACAACACGCCGTTTGGCGACATCGTGGACACTGAAGACGATCTGCAGCCGCTCGTGGCGTCGATGTTCCGTGACGGCCTGCGTGCGGTGACGTTGATCGATGCGGCGATGCGGACCGCCGAGTTCAACGTGGCCCGGCTCCAGGCGCGCGCCGCCGAGGGTGGGACGACGCTGACGGAGTTGGCCGATCATCTCGTGCGCTCACGCGGCGTGTCGATCAAGACAGCGCACACGATCGTGAGCGGTCTACTCGCCACACGGCGAGACCGTCCCGACGTGCCGCCCGGTGCTGCGCTCGCCAGGGTCTCCGCCGATATCCTGGGCAGTCCGCTTCAATATACCGACGCCGAGATCGAAACCATCATCAGCCCGACTCACTTCGTTGACGTCCGCCGAACGCATGGCGGTCCGGCTCCCTCGGAAACTGCGCGTGCGATCGATGAATCGCGTCGCACGCTCGACGCCGATCGGCGCTGGCTCACTGCTGCCCGCGACGCGCTGGCCGCCGCCGACGCTCGGCTGCGCGAGCGTTGCCGAGCCCTGTAGCACGCTTTTACCTCACCAAAGCGTGTAACAGGTAAACCAAAGCTGCACAGTATGCGTCTATCTACCGTCGTGACTTCTCCGGGTCGAAGTGTGCTCGTGTTGTTGTCCCTTTGGGCAGGCGTGGTCTCCTCCTACGCGCAAGAGGTCAATGCGACTCACATCACTGCGGCGAGCACAGCTGGCGCGGCGGCAATCGTTCTGGACGGCGAACTGAGCGATGCGGGCTGGCAGTCGGCCAATCCGGTGACGACATTCGTTCAGCGCGACCCGCTCGAAGGCGCCGAGCCCAGCTTCAAGACTGAAGCGCGCATTGTCTATGACTCATCTGCCATCTATGTCGGCGTGCAGGCGTTTGATGCCGACCCGACGCGGATTATCGGGTTCCTGACCCGTAGGGATGTTGGGTCTGCATCCGACTGGATTCAGGTCTTCATCGATTCGTATTACGACCGGCGCACTGCGTATCAGTTCAGTGTGAATCCGCTCGGCGTGAAGCAGGACGCCTACTGGTACAACGAGAACGAGTCTGACGACAGTTGGGATGCGGTGTGGGATGTCGTCGTGCGTCGCACGACGGACGGATGGCAGGCGGAGTTCCGGATTCCGTTTTCGCAATTGCGATTCAGCGGCAAGGGCGATGGGCAGCTCGGGTTCGCGATCTCGCGGCAGGTCGCGCGGTTGAATGAGACGTCCACGTGGCCGTTGATCTCGAAGAGCGCCAGCGGCTGGGTGTCGTCGTTCGGCACGCTGAACGGCGTCAATATCGGCAGCGCGTCGAAGCGGCTCGAGCTCGTGCCGTACACCGTCGCGCAAGTGCTGACCGAGCCGCGACAGCCGGGCAACCCGCTGCAGAAGACGCCCGATCCTGGCGCGTCGATTGGTGCCGATCTCAAATATGCGGTGACGCCGTCGTTGACGCTGACGGCGACGGTGAATCCCGACTTCGGACAGGTCGAAGCCGATCCTGCGGTGGTCAATCTGAGTGCGTTCGAGACCTTCTTTCAGGAGAAGCGTCCGTTCTTCATCGAGGGCTCCGGGACGTATCAGTTCGAGTGCCGCGACTGCAATCTGTTCTACTCGCGTCGCATTGGACGGCAGCCGCGCGGCTATCCCGACATCCCCGACGATGGGTATGCGTCGGTGCCGAGGAACTCGACGATTCTCGGTGCGGCCAAGCTGACCGGGCGCGTTCGCAACTTCTCGGTTGGTGTGCTCACCGCGGCGACCGATGAAGAGGTAGGGCGGGGAGCGATTGGCGGCACGATGTGGAACGAAGTCGTCGAGCCGCGCTCGTTCTATTCCGTCTCGCGCGCGCGCCGGGAGTTCAGCGACCAGTCATCGCTCGGGTTCATTCTGACCACGACGAATCGCAGCCTGGTGGATTCCGTCTCGTTTCTCCCTGACTCAGCGATCACCGGAGGCGTGGACTACAACTGGCGCATCGGCAAGCGGTGGGGCCTGAACGGCTATTGGGCGGGTTCGGACGTCAACGGCAGCATCGAAGCGATCGACTCGCTGCAGCGCAACAACGTGCACAGCTTCCAGCGGCCCGATGCCGATCACGTCGAGATCGATCCGTTCGCGACGTCGATGCGAGGGCATTCCGGCAACATCAACTTCAACAAGCTGGCGGGTGAGCGCACGCGCATGAACGTCAACGTCGGCTATCGATCGCCGGGCTTCGAGGTCAACGATCTCGGCTTCGAGCGGCGCGCCGACGAGATCCCGCAGAACAGCTGGTTGCAGATTCGCTGGGACAAGCCTGGCAAGTACACGCGCAACATCCGCCTCAATTTCAATCAGTGGTCGTCGCACAACTTCGACGGCGATCGACTGGGGTTGGGTGGAAACATCAATCTCCACGCGCAGTTCACGAACCTGTGGAATTCGGGCGGCGGCATCAACGCCAACGCCCGCAACTTCGATGACCGCCTGACGCGCGGCGGGCCCGGCGGCTACACACTTCCGAACGTGAACGGCTGGTATTACTTGAGCACGGACGGACGGAAGAAGGTGAGCTTCAACTGGAACATGAACTTCTTTCGGACCAATCGTTCGCACGGCTTCAATATTGAGCCCAGTGTGACCGTGCGGCCGACGGCGGCGTTCTCAGCCGAGTTCGGTCACAGTTTCGACCAGAACCTCAACGATGCGCAGTGGATAACCGAGGAGATCAGAGACGATCGCACGCGCTATGTGTTCGGGCGTCTCGATCAGCACACAAGCTCGATGACAGTGCGCGCCAATTACACGATCACGCCGAACCTTTCGGTCCAGGTCTACGCGCAACCGTTCGTGTCGTCGGGCAACTACACGCAGTTCAAGGAGCTGGTCAACGGACGCGCACATGACTACGACGAACGCTATGCGCCGTACATCTACGTGGGCTCACCGGACTTCAAGGTGTTGTCGTTCCGCACGACGAACGTGATGCGCTGGGAATACAAACCAGGCTCGACGCTGTTCGTTGTCTGGCAACAGGGTCGCGAAGGGCTCGGCACGCCGAACGGCTTCCGCTACGGTCAGGACTTCGGCGACGTCTTCGCAACCGCCTCCTCCAACGCCCTCCTCGTCAAGCTCGCCTACTGGTTGAATCCGTAGAGTCCGGCAGGTGTAGTGTCCGGCTTTAGCCGGACCGTATACTCCGCCTAGATGTTCAACGCGTCAGCCGAGTACTACGACCTGATTTACTTCTCGTTCAAGGACTACGCCGCGGAAGTCGCGCTGGTGATCAACCGCTTGCGCGGCCTCAACCCACGCTGCCGTACTGTGCTCGACGTCGGCTGCGGCACGGGCGAGCACGCGAACCGCCTTGCGGCTGAAGGGTTCTCGGTGGACGGCATCGACATCGAGCCCGCGTTCGTCCGCATCGCGTCGCGCAAACACCCGGCTGGCCGTTTTGTTCAAGCGGACATGGGCGATTTCGCTCTGGGGCAGCGCTACGATGCCGTGCTGTGTCTGTTCAGTTCGATCGGCTATCTGTGCACGCTCGATCGAGTGACGCGCGCGTTGATCTGCTTCCGCGATCATCTCGAGCCGGGCGGCGTCATGCTCGTCGAACCATGGCTACCGCCGGGTGTGCTCGATCCGGAGAAGCGGTTCACGGAGACTGCCGAATCGGGCGGCGTGAAGGTCACTCGGCGTTCGCATGTCGAGATCATCGGCACGCTGTCGCGCCTGTTTCTTGACTACGAGATCGAGGAGCACGGATTGACCCGTCACCTGAGCGAAGTTCATGAGCTCGGGCTGTTCACGACCGAGGAGATGACGCAGGCGTTTCACGCGGCGGGGCTCAACGTGGAGCACGACCCCAAAGGATTGATCGGCCGCGGGCTCTTCATCGCCAGGCGCGCACAGGTGTAATCGAGATGCCTCGAAGACAATTGGCTCGCGTGACGCTGCTGCTCGACGCCCTGGTCTGCGGGTTCTGGGCGTATTGGGCAGCCTCGTCTATGCTGCGGCAGTTATCGGCGACTGGCAGCGGCGGGATCGGTGCCGTCAGCGTCGGCGGTGGCCTGCTGGAAAGTCTCTTCACCGTCGTACCGCCAATCGTCACGATTCTGCTGGCGCGAGCATCTGGCTCTCGTTTCTCGAAGCACTGGCGCAATGCGCATCTCGCAGCACTCCTGGCGCTCATCATCCTGCCGATGATGGGAGGTCTGCGCGCCATGATGGTCTCGATAGTCGTGCTGCTGCCGGTGCAGTTGTGTTTTGTGATCGGTGCGCTGACGATCTGGCTCGACGATCGGCGCTCCCCATCTATCACCACGGAGAGTTGACACATATGCCGATGACCCGTCGGGAACTTGGCCAGACGTTAGCCGCTACGGCCGTCTCTATGTCGGCGCGCGCGCGCGCGGTGGAGTCAGCCAGCGTTGCCGCACAGAGTCAGAGTGCCGGCGCAGAACTCTTCTACTCGAGCGCAGTTGATCTCGCAGCGCGGCTGCGCAAGAAAGACATCTCGGCGCGCGACGTCATGGCCGCGCACCTCGCGCGGATCGAGCAGGTCAACCCTCGCGTCAACGCGATCGTGACGCTCGTCGCTGAGCGCGCCATGGCCGATGCGGCTCGCGCTGACGACGCGATCACCACACGGGGTCCGATCGGCGTGCTCCATGGCCTGCCCGTTGCGCATAAGGACCTTGTGGACACTGCCGGCATTCGTACGACGCGGGGCTCGCCGTTCTACCGAGACCGTGTGCCCGATCGTGATGCGCCGATCGTCACGCGCATCCGTGCGGCTGGCGCCATCACACTCGGCAAGACGAACACGCCGGAGTTCGGATCCGGATCGCAGACCTTCAACGCCGTCTTCGGCGCGACGCGGAATCCGTACGACGTCTCCAAAACGTGCGGAGGCAGCAGCGGCGGTGCGGCCGTGGCACTCGCCAGCGGGATGGTGCCTATCGCTGATGGCAGCGACACGGGCGGATCGCTCCGCAACCCAGCAGCGTTCTGCAACATCGTCGGCTTCCGCCCGTCGCCGGGACGAGTGCCGCCGGATTCGAGCTCGTGGTCGCCGCTGTCGGTCTCCGGACCGATGGCGCGTTCGGTCGCTGACCTCGCGCTGTTCCTGAGCGCGATTGCAGGTCCTGATACGAGGAGTCCGCTGTCGATTGGCGAGGACGGCGCACGTTTTCGCGCGCCGCTCGCGCGCAGCTTCAAGGGCACACGTATCGCCTGGTGGAAGGGGCTTGGCGGTATCCCGTTCGAAAACGACATCCGGCGGGTCGTCGAGAGTACGCAGAAGGTGTTTACCGATCTCGGCTGCACGATCGAACAGGCAGAGCCGGACTTCACCGGTGTCGACGAGGCATTTCCCACGCTGCGCTTCGCGCAGAACTACGCGCAATATGCCCCGCTCGTTCGACAGAATCCGGAGTGGGTGAAAGACACGATCAAGTTCGAAGTCGCGCGCGCCGATCAGTTCAGTGGCGGTGACATCGGCCGCGCCATGGCGCGACAGGCGCGCATGTTCGACCAGAGTCGCGAGTTCTTCGAACGCTACGCCTACTTCGTGTTGCCGGTGACGCAGGTCGTGCCGTTCGACGTCACGGTGCCGTACCCGACGCAAATTGCCGGCACGCCGATGGCCACGTACGTGGACTGGATGCGTTCGTGCTGGTACATCACATTCATGTCCAATCCGGCCGCCTCGGTTCCGGCAGGCTTCACCCCTGACGGGTTGCCAGTCGGTCTGCAGATCGTCGGACGCCATCGCGATGACTGGAGCGTGCTGCAACTGGCTTACGCGTTCGAGCAAGCGACGCGGCACGGGCAACGCAGGCCCGCGCTGTGATCCGCATCGTTGTCACCGGCGGCACGTTCGACAAGACCTACGACGAAATCAAGGGGCGCCTCTCGTTTGGTGCCACGCACCTGCCTGAGATGCTGCGTCTCGGCCGCTCGCGCGTCGAGACGACGATCGAGACGCTGATGATGATCGATAGCCTCGATATGACCGACGCCGATCGCGCGCGCATCGTCGATGCCTGCGCGCGCAGCTCAGAGGACCGTATCGTCATCACGCATGGCACCGACACGATGGTCGAAACGGCGCGTGCCGTGGCGCACGGCGTCACCGGCAAGACCGTCGTCCTCACCGGCGCGATGGTGCCGTACGCGTTCGGCAGCTCCGATGGACTGTTCAATCTCGGGAGCGCGCTGTCATTCGCAGAAGTGCTGCCGCCCGGCGTCTACATCGCCATGAATGGGCAGCATTTCCCGTGGGACAGGGTGAGGAAGAACCGCGAGGCAGGGGTCTTTGAACGGCTTCAGTAGTCCTTGGTACTTGGTCCCTGGTTCTTGGTCCGTCCCGAGTCCTTTGTCCTGAGTTCGTAAGGACCTTGGACCATGGACCAAGGACGGACGAAGCACTAAGAACCAAGGACCACGGACGTCCTTTCTCTACACGCCCTCGGCCATATCGATGGGCGCGAAGAAGTAGTCGTGCTCGCCGGGAGGCTCATGCCCCGCCACGCGAACGGCGTAGGCGATTTGCGCGAAGTGGCGGATCTCGTGCAACAGGATGTGGGTCGCCAGCTTCCGCCGCAGCACGGTGATCATGGGACCGCCGCGGAGCGAGAACGTGATCGGTTCGCAGAAGCGTTTCTCATCGATCGTCGTCACAAACTGGCGGAAGTGTGCACGTACACGATCGCCGAACTCGAACAGCGCCGGTAAGTCGTCCTGCGGAATATCTGTGTCTGGCAGCGGATGCCCTTCGAGGCGCGAGAGATGCCGCTCCTCGACCCAAAACACATGGTGGAGCAGGCTGCCGACAGTCGGAAACCTGGCACCAGTCTGAAACGGAATCGCCAGCCGCGTGCCCGGGTCCGTCGCGAGCCATGCCTTCCATTTCATCCGTTCATGGTCGCTGTAAGACATCAGGTGCTGCAGATCGACTGATACGCTCATTGGCCCACCGCCTCGTCCACCGACATCACACGCACCGGCCCGAGATTCAGAGCCCGAATGCCAGGTTCAATCACCTTGCGATCCCCGACGACGACCACCGCGAATCGTTTTGGCTGAATGTGGGTCTCCGCCGCTTTCTGTACGGCCGCCGCGGTGACCTTCTGAAGGTTGTCCACGTACGCGCCGAAGAACGTATCCGGCAAGCCGAAGACGACCATCTCTTCCATCTTCGCCGAGAAGTCGCCACTCGTCTCGAACTCGCTGGGGAAGCTGAGCGCCGCGTAGTTCTTGGCCTTGGTCAACTCCTCGGCGGGAACCGGCTTGATAATGCCGTTGAGCTCGTTGAAGAACTCCCGCAGTGCCTCCGAGGTCTTGTCGGTCTGCACCCCGGCGCCGGCCTGAAACGCGCCGGCTGACAGCCGCATGTCGAAACGCGAGCTCGCACCGTAGCTGTATTGATGCTCCTCGCGCAGGTTCTGATTGAGACGCGAGGTGAACGAGCCGCCAAGGATCGTGTTCAGCACTTCGAGCGTGAAGTAATCGGGTGTCGAGCGCGACACGCCCACCCAACCCATGCGGATCTGCGACTGCTCGGCACCCGGCATGTCAACGATCGTGATCTGTCCTTGCGCAACCTGCGGAGCCTGCGGCACCGGCACGCGCGTGGGGCTCGTGCCCTTCCACGATCCGAACTGCATCTCGAGCTGCGGAACGATCGCGTCCAGCTTCACATCGCCGACCACGATCAGCACCGAGTTTCCGGGCTGATACTTCGACGCGTGAAACGTCTTGAGATCCGGGACCGTGAACGCCTTGAGTGTCGTCTCCGTTCCCGCGACGCCGGTGCCATAGCGATGCGTCGCGCCGAAGACGGTGCGCGCGAAGGCCATCGGTGCCACAGATGCAGGATCGTCCTTCGCTTGCAGGAGCGCAGTCAGTCGCTCCTGACGCAGTCGCTCGAGTTCTTCGCCAGGGAAGGTTGGACGAAGAATCACGTCCGCCATCAGCGGCAGTGCTTCTTTGATGCGCGCGACGGGAACATTGAGCCGCACCGCCGACGCATCGAAGGAAGCCGTGGTGGCGAGCGACGCACCGAGGAAGTCCACCGCGTCGGCCAGCTCCAGCGCGTTGCGCGATCCCGCGCCTTCGTCGAGCATCGCGGCGGTCAGGCTGGCGAGCCCGAACTTGCCGGCAGGATCATCGCCTGCACCCGCCTTCACCAGCAGATTGACCTGTACGAGCGGCACTTCGTGTGATTCGACAAGCCACACAGCGAGGCCGTTCGACAGCATCCGTCGCTGGATGTCGGGAAGATTGAGCCGCGGCGGCGGTCCCATCATCGGCGGCCTCGTGCGATCCGGCGCGCTCTGTGCGACCAGCGAGGCCGCGACAGACCCGAGAGCGAGGAGTACAGCAACGACCGTCTTTGTGTGCTTCGTGGCGGGGCTCATTTCTTCGCCTCCGGTAGGACGATCACCTCGACTCGACGATCGGCCGGAAGCCAGCGAATCGCTGCCGCCTGCACGTCCGACGGACTCAATGATGTGTAGCGCGCCAGGTCTTCGGCGAAGTAGTCGGGGCCGCCACCAGCGAAGTAGTAGCCGTTCAGCGAGTCGGCCTTGTTGCTCACGCGTTCCATGCGCCGATAGAACGACGCCTCGATCTGGTTGATCGCGCGCTGTACCTCGCGCGGCTCGGGAGGCTCGCGCCGAAGCTTCTCCAGCTCTTCGTCGATCACCTTCTGTAGCTCCGCCGCCGTGTGGCCGCGGCGAGCGGTGGCAATGATCTGGAACTCACTACCGATCGCGCCGGATTGTTGGAACGCGGTCACGTCCTGCGCGATTTGCGTGTCGTACACGAGCCGCTTGTACAAACGCGAGTTCTTTCCACCGCTCAGGACTGACGACACCATGTCGAGTGACGCATCGCCCGGCGCGTACATGCGCGGCGTCAGCCACGCCAGATACAGCCGCTCCAGCGCCACGCGATCGGTTAGTGTCTTCTTCTTCACCTCGGTCAGGATCGCGGACGGTGGAGCGATCGGCTCGACCTCGGCGCCGCGCGGGATCTCGTTGAACCATTTCTCGACCAGCGTTTTCGTCCGCGGAATGTCGATGTCGCCGGCAACGACCAGGCTGGCGTTGTTGGGCACGTAGTATTTCTTGAAGAACTCCACGACGTCGCTGTGGCTCGCGGCGGTGAGGTCCTCCATGTAGCCGATCGTCGGCCAGTTGTACGGATGGTTTTGCGGCCACAGCATCCTGTCGATCTCGATCGACGCCATGCCGTACGGTTGATTCTCGTAACTCTGACGCCGCTCGTTCTTGACGACGTCGCGCTGACCGTCGACGCGCTGCGGCGTCATCGTGTCCAGCAGATACGCCATGCGATCGGACTCGAGATAGAGCGCGAGCTCCAGCGCGTTCGAGGGCAAGTCCTCGAAGTAGTTCGTGCGGTCGTTGGTCGTCGAACCGTTGTTGTTGCCGCCGGCGCTCTCGAGCAGCGTGTCGAACACACCTTCCTTGACGTTCTTCGATCCCTCGAACATCAGGTGCTCGAACAAGTGCGCGAAGCCGGTGCGGCCGGGCTTCTCGTTCGCCGATCCGACGTGATACCAGACGTTCACGGTCACGATCGGCACGCTCTTGTCCTGATGAAGGATGACCGTGAGGCCGTTAGCGAGGCGGAACTGTGTGTAGGGCACCTGCAGAGGCGGCGCCGCCGTTTGACCACGAAGCGGAACGGTGCACGCCACGAGAAGGAGCGTCATGAAAAGACGTCGCATGAAGCCTCCAAGCGAAGCATTCATTTTCACCTATTTCCCTTGAGGCACCGCGCTTGCTTCCACGGCCAACCGAGCAACGCTCGGAAAGGGAACAGCGATATGGGACTCCGTGACAAGTACAGCCAGGCAGTGACGACAGCCAAGCAGTTAGGGTTGGATGGCTCAGCCGTAGAGCGCGACGGCAAGCTTCATTTCAATGGCACGGTCAAATCCGAGGATGAGAAAAACAAGATATGGAATGCGCTGAAGACCGTTCCCGACTGGCAGAAAGACGTCATGGCTGACATTCGCGTCAAGCCGGGCGCTCAGCAGCAGTCGGGGGCGCAGACGCAGTCGATTCCGCAGCCGACTCCCGCCAAGGCGTCGATGAAGACCTACACGGTGAAGTCTGGCGATACGCTCAGCGAGATCGCGAAGCGCGAGCTCGGTAGCGCGAACAAGTACATGGACATCTTCAACGCCAACCGCGATCAGCTCAACGACCCCGACATGATCAAACCCGGGCAGGTACTGAAGATCCCGGCCTGACGCTCGTCGGGGCGACGCATGCGTCGCCCTTATTTGATTGAGTCAATG
>JBKPRH010000277.1:0-6275 GCA_046765795.1 Acidobacteriota bacterium
CGCGAGTACCGCCCAACGCAGGCGTTGTTGATGCGTCCTGTTTCGGAGCTCGTCGTCCACGCTTGCCGGTAGGCAGATCGGAACGCCGGAGCCGACGCCCGGGCAGAGCGTGCCCCCAGCAGCCCGTCGCGATAGAAGGCAAGATACGTGAGGAAGTACATCAGGTCTGGCCCGGCAACGCCGCGTGTCTGCGACGACTCCCAGTCGGCGACGGCCAGATGCCCCCGATCATCGATGAGCAGATTCCATGGCGAGAAGTCACGATGCTCGCACACACACGGGGGAGCAGCAACGCGCTGCAATATCTCCGTGATGCGTGACACCAGTCTGGGATCTGCGACTGCGCCGTAGAAGCGACGAAAGCGCCGCACCAGCCGTTCGACGATCGCGCGCCAGTGCGTATTCGACGAATCGTCTGTGGTCGTCGTGGCGAGACGGATGAGCCAATCCGTCGCCGCGTCAGCGATCTCGGCATATTTCGTCATGACGATCTGTGGCGTGATCGGCACGCCGTCGAGGGCGGATTCGCACAAGACGTGCACGTCTGCGTGCCGCGATGAGCGCAAGGCGCGTGGAACGCCGTCGAGCGGCACCGGTGACGCGCGATGCAGGAAATCCAGTGTCTCGCGCTCTCGCACGAGCCCGGCAGCGGCTCCGGAGACGCGCGCACCCTTGACCACGAGCCGCGGCCGTTCCTCGGTGTCGGCGTACACCAACACGACGACTTTGCTACTTGCGCGCGGACCTCCGGTGTACATCACGCGTCGCAGGTACAACGGCATCCGTCCGGATTCGGGCGTCACGCACGTGCGTGCGACCGCGTCCATGACCATCGATTCATGTGCGGCACCTGATGTGGCGATCGCTGACGTCTTGCGGGCAATCGCCGCGACACGTGTTTTGATGAGGCCGCGTCGCGAGAGGTGAAACGCCGCGTATCGTGCCGTCCGAATGACGCGCCGCAGCAGACCACGCGACGTGGCGATCTGGCGAGTGAAATACTGGGCCGCCAACGTCGGCGCGGTTCCCGGGAACCAGACGTGCGACTGATCGATCGATGGCCACGGTCGATACAGCTCGACGTGTTCGAAGCCAGCGGCCTCGAGCAGAGATTTCGGCTCTGTCGAATCACCTCTCACTGTCCATTCGGTATAGCAGGATCCGCCGGGTCGCAGACGCGACCAGGCGTTGTTCAGCATTTGTGCCGTGGGATCGGTGGCCACGAACAGGTCGCAGTCTTCGCGGGCGCCCGAATCACGATCGGCCATCGAATGCGACACACGTTCTACCGACTGGCGAAGCAACCCCTCGGCGAGGCACAACGTCACGCCAATGTGCGGGTTGTCGAGCAGGAACCGCCAATCCGTCCGGCGCAGAAGCCGGTGCGACACCTCGTTCGTCTGCCTCGTCATCACGGGCGCGCCACGTGGAGCACTTCGTCGTAGACCGCCTCAACAGCACTGATCATTGCCGAGCGCGAAAACCGAGTCGCCACACGCGCGCGACCGGCGGCGCTGAACCGGGCGGCCAGGTCATGCTCAATGAGGATGCGGCGGATCGCCGCGCTCAGCGCGGTGGGGTTGGCCGGTGGCACAAGGATGCCTGTCGCGCCGTTCACCACCGCTTCACTGGTGCTATCGAGGGCGGTTGCGACGATCGGTGTGCCGGCAGCCATCGCCTCGAGGACGGTGACCGGCAAGCCCTCGTACAGTGAGGGCAGGACAAAGACGTCGGCGCTGGCGAGCAACCGCGCGATGTCGTGTCGTTCTCCAAGAAAACGAACACGCGAGGCCACACCGAGCTCGTGCGCCTGCGTTTCGAGCGCCGCTCGCTCGATGCCGTCGCCGACCAGTACGAAGATAGCCTCGGGCAGCGCAACCGCCGCCTCGAGGAGATATCGATGGCCCTTTTGCACGTCCAGTCTGGCGACGGTCAGCACAATGGCGCGCCGCGCGTCTCCGGTGAGCTCCCGTCGCAAGCCATCGTCCGGGCGATCGCCGAATCGTTCGACGGCAATCGCGTTATGCACCACTCGGACCTTGTGCGCGGGAACATGAAGGCGTTCCCGCAGCTGTGACGCGACGAACTGGGAGACCGCGAGATATCGATCGACGGTCGCCGACACGACGCGGTGCTGGACACGCCGCCCGCGCGCGTGTGTCACGTCCATGAACAATTGCACGGTCGCAACGACCGCCGGAACCCTCGCGAGTGCGGCCGCAATCAGTGCAAATTTGCACGAGAGCGGATCGGTCAGATGTGCGTGGATCACGTGCGGACGCAGCGCTCGCAGTGTCGATACGAGCTGAGGAATCTGCACAATGCCGTGTCGGCCCGTGCGGAGTTGGAGAGCCACGCACGGAACGCCTACCGCGCGTGCACCGATCGCGAGTGTCCGTGCGCCCGCATGGTCCTGATGGATCAATGCGGGAGTCCAGGCGGATCGGTCCGTGCCTGCCAGCAGTTCCAGAATGACTTGCTCGGTCCCGCCGAATTGGCGGCTGTCGCTCACATGCACGACGGTCCGCGTCATCGGAGTGCCACCCGCGGGGGAGCCGGATGCGCGACGTCCCGTTCCGCAGCCTGGACGCCGGCGACGTAACAGAAGTCGAGAGCCAGCCCGAGCATCTTCATTCGTCCAGGTGCGGGCACTCGGCAGAGCGTCGGCACGATCGCGACGACAGCGTCAACAGTACGCGGCCATGCGCGCATCACCGAGAGCAAGAGCTGGATGAGCACGCGTCGCAGCCATGGCCCGCGAGTGAAGGCGGCCAGCTTCAGCTGGCCACGCGTCGCCGGATGCTTCTGCGCCAGCAGGACCGACGTTCGCCCTTTTGCGATGCTGTCCTGCGCGAGCCCGGCAAAGTCCTTCGTGTAGTGCTGGTACGCGACCGCCTCCCTGCTGAAGGTGAGCTCGACACCGCGTGCATGCAACCGCCACCACAGTTCGAGATCTTCGTTGCCGTAGATGACAAACTCTTCGTCGAAGCCTCCCGCGTCGACGAGCACGCGGCGTTCTATCGATAGGTTGCCGCCGTAGAAGTCGCGCAGCGCAAACACGTGATTGGGGTCCGCCAGTCGCTCCAGGTGCGTATTGAACTTGCGACGGACATAGGCGGACGCCGTGGTTGCGGCACGCTCCTCCACGATCGGCGCCGCGCCGATCACCACGCGGGGCGGACCGGGCCGATGCGCCGCCAAGTGCGCAGCGAGACACCCTGGAGTGGGTTCCATGTCGTCGTCGAACAGCACGAGCACATCGCCCCGGGCGAGTGCGATGCCACTGTTACGCGCAGCGGCTCGGCCGCGATTCTGCTGCCACTGCGCGATCAACGAATACGGTGCCCGGAAAGCGGCGACCATCTCGCGCGTGCCATCCGTCGAGCCATCGATGCTGACGACGACCTCGAACTGATCCGGCGGCATCGTCTGAAGGGACAGCGCCCGCAACGTCCGTTCGAGCGACAGACGACGTTCATACGTCGGGATCACCACGCTCACACGCGGACATGAATCCATGGCTCATGTCACCTGGTGACGAAGACGCGTCCAGTGCCGGCGGATCGCGGCGCGTGCCGTCTGCATCACCGTGCTCGCCGTGCGTAGGCGGCATGCGAAATCGATCAAGGAGTCGAATCCCGTCACCGGTACGCGCTGCAGCATCAATGGATCGTCGTGTGCGCCCGAAAGGCCGATGTGGGTCGTGCAGGCGGTGCGATAGCCGGCCTCCGCCACCATCGCGCGCACCGCAGGATCGACGGCTCCAAACGGGTAGGCGAAATGGACAATCTCTCGCCCGAGCGCATCCTCGATCACGTGACGCGAGTTGACAATTTGGTGTCGGGCCTCTTCTCGATCGATGGCCGGCAGATGCGGATGGGTCAGGCTATGCGCCCCGATTTCGAAACCCCCAGCTGCGAGACGTCGCAGCTCCGTCCAGTCTGCCAACGGGCGTTTGAGTCCGCGCTCGCGCAGCAGCCATTCGCTCGGTCGACCGACCAGACCAGCCACCACGAACAGGACTGCACGAAATCCATGTTCGCGCACGATCGCCCCGGCGCACCGTACGGCATCGCGAAATCCGTCATCGAACGTGATGATCACGGGCCGGGAGGGAAGCGCGTGGCCTGCAGTCCGGTGCGCGATCAAGGCACTCAGGTCGATCGGCGTGTAATCAGCATGGGCGAGCCACCGCATCTGACGCGCGAATGCCTTCGGTGTGACGACGTATTTTCGAAACGCGGCAGGCGTGTCGGAGGACACGTCGTGGTACATCAGAATGGGTACGGTCACGCCGGGCATCGCAATTCCTCGTAGACGGCCTGCGCGCGGCACGCGTATGCCTCGGGCGTGTAATGATCCTCGACGAGCGCGCGGGCACGACACGCCAGCGCGCGACGCTCGGCCGGTGAGCGGAGGAGTTCCACCGTCGCACGCGCGATTCCGTCCGCGTCCTCTGCGACACGCAGCGCGTCGCCGCTCGCGGCTGCGTCCAATCCCTCGGCGCCACGCGCGGTCGTGACGACGGCCTTTCCAGCGCCGAGCCCATACAGCACCTTCATGCGCTGCCCGCCGCCGATCCGCACCGGGGCGACGAGGACCGCGGCTTCCTCGAGCAGCAGGCTCAAATCTTCGACATAGCCCGTGAGGACGACATTCGGCCCCGCGAGATGCCGAATGCGGCCGCGCGGATCGGCACCCGCAATCGTCAGCGTGGCGTCGGGGTACTCAGCGCGCACTCGCGGCAGGATGTCCTCGACGAGCCACGTCACCGCGTCGATGTTCGGTGGATGCAGGAAGCTGCCGACGAACAGCAGCGAACCTGGACGCTCGCGGGCCGGATCCGCAGCGCGCGGCATCTGCACGCAGAATGGGTTCACGCGGACCCGAGGTGCAATGTCAGGGGCGATACGTGCAATGGATCTCGCATCGCGTTTCGAGAACACCTGGATGCAGTCGAACCGCCTGCACACATCGGCTTGATGGCGGCGCCACCGGTGCCAATCGGCTTCGTCGACGACGCTTCGCACTGAGTGCGTCTCGCGCCAGACCTGCCAGTTCACCGACCGCGGGCGCAGTACCTCATAGTGCGTGAGTATCTTGGGCGTCGACCGCGGATAGGTGTAAGCGCCGAGCGCGAGGTCCTCGACCTGGATGAGATCGAATCGGCGTGTCGCCAGGATCGTGTTCAGCGTGTGCTGCAGTCGCGGTTCGTGGTTCCAGATGGTGCGCTTGGGCTCGCGCCCACACAGCCACGAGGCCGCCATTCGCATGCGTCGCAGCGTTGTGTCCGGAGTTCGTTCGACGGGATGAACCTCCAAACCCGAGCGGCGAAGATCATCGACCGCCTGTCGTTCGGACTGGTTGCCGACGAGCGTCACCAGCGTAATCTTGTGCCGTGAACGCAAGGCACACAGCTGCCCGTGAAGCAGGACGGGAATCGCGCCCCACGAATGTGGTTGCGGCGGCATGATGGTGACCATCAAGATCCTCATTCCTGCCTCCCCGCATCTGCGTGTCCGATCACGCTTGCGTGGCATGTAGCAGCGCTGCCCCCCCAGCGCTGACGGTATGCGCGCCGCAATGTGTACGTCGGGTCGATCAGGGCTGCGGCGCTGAAGCAGGCGAGCGCGCGGGAAAACTGTCGTTCGCCATACAGCAACGCGGCACGCCGGTACGCGCGCTCGACCAGGTCACGCCGCCGCTCCTGCCAGGTCGGCGGGTGCTGGCGCAGGAACTCTTCCCAGGTCAGGTCGCGTCCCTGATCCCGCGCGATCAATCGCTGCCGCACGAAACGCGCGGCTCTGTTGATCTCGCGCCGTCGCTGTGACATCAGACTGCGTCGATGAATGCGGACTGATCCGAGCGTCGACGGGAGACAGGCCAGCTGTCCGTACCTGGCAAGTCGCGCATACAGATCGAGATCTTCGGATCCTTGCGTCCCGAGAAACTCTTCGAATCCGCCGACAGCGGCGAACGCCGCGCGCGTCGTCATCAGACTCGGAGTCGGGAACGGAAACAGTTCGCCGCGAGCGATCGCGCGTTGCTTCTCGGTATCGATCAGTTCGCCCGTCGTCCCGAGGACGCGGCCCTTGCTCGAGATGTAGCGCATGCGACAGCCGACGCCGACCACCTCTGGGTGCTCGTCCAGGAAACGGCTCTGCACTGCGAGCTTTGGCGGATCCCACACGTCGTCAGCGTCAAGAAAGGCGATGTATCGCGATGGGAGCGCTGCACGCACACCGGCGTTTCGCGCGTGCGCCGGGCCTCTATTC
>JBKPRH010000278.1:0-8183 GCA_046765795.1 Acidobacteriota bacterium
CGAGCTGGGCCGGCGGGTCTGTGCACTAGACCCCGCCGGGCTCGTCATCAGCGGCTCTTGGTGCGGCCGCCCCCCGTGATCCCGAACGAGATGCTGCCGTTCGCCGCGGGGTTGTCATACGCGTCGACGGTGCTGCCTGCGCTGCGAACCCACACGGCCACGCGAGTGTTGCCACCAGCCGATGTCGGCGTCCATGTCCACGTGTTGCTCGTGGACCAGGCCTGCATCTCGACCCACGTTTTGCCGTCGGACACAAACCACTTGTACTGATATGGCGCGAAGCCGCCCGAGGCCGTTGCGGTGAATGTGATCGGCGTACCGACCGGCTGCCCTGAAGGCAGATTCGACGTCAGACCCGTCAGCGTCAACTGCGACGCCGGATTCACCGGAAACGCGATGCTGCCGTTCGATTGCGCGTTGTCGTAGGAGTCGGCGGTGTTGTTCGCACTGCGGACCCACACTCCAATGCGGAATGCGCTGTTGGCAAATGTGGGAGTCCACGTATAGGTGTTGCTGGCCGACCAGTTCTGCAGCATCGTCCAGTTCACACCGTCGGAGGACACGAACCACTTGTACGAATACGGCGCGGTTCCATTCACCGCCGTCGCGGTGAACGTGATCGGCGTACCGACAATCTGCGGCGCGGTCAGGTTGGCGGTCAGGTTCGTGAGCGCCAGCGGTGCTGAGTAGTCGACCGTCAGTGACTTCGTCGATGCATTCCCCGCCGCGTCGCGCGCCGTGATCGTGATCACGTTCGAGCCGCTCTGCAGAGGCACGCTGTTGACCGTCCAGCTCGCCGTCCCCGTGGCGTTTCCGTTGCCGCCGCGATTGTTGGCCCACGTGACTTGCGTCACGCCAACCGCATCGCTCGACGAGCCGCTCACGTTCAGCGTGGGAGTCGTCGAGGAGAATGTCGACGCCGACGTCGGCTGCGCGATCGTCACGACCGGTGCGGTCGTGTCGGGGGCGTTATACGTCACGGTCAGAGCATCCGTCGCCGTATTCCCTGCCGCATCGCGCGCGGTGATGGTGATGACATTGGCGCCGCCGAGCAGCACGATGCCGCTCGCGCTCCAGCTCGTCGTGCCTGTGGCCGTGCCGCTGCCGCCGCGGTCATTGGCCCACGTGACTTGCGTCACGCCGACTGCATCGCTCGCGGTGCCACCAACCGTCAATGGCGTAGTGCTCGTGGCGAAGGTCGTGCCTGTCGTCGGCGTCGCGATCGAGACGGTCGGCGCGGTCGTGTCTGGCGCGTTGTACGTCACGGTCAGGATTGCCGTCGCCAAATTGCCGGCCGCGTCGCGCGCGGTCACGGTCAACGCGTTCGAGCCACCCTGCAGGGTGATGCTGGCAACGCTCCAGCTCGTGGTTCCGGTCGCGGTGCCGTTGCCGCCGCGATTGTTCGACCACGTCACCTGCGTCACGCCCGTGTTATCACTCGCCGTGCCGCCCAAACTCATGGTCGCCGTCGACGTCGTGAATGTCGCAGCCGTCGTCGGCGTGCTGATCGCGACGGTCGGATTCGTCGTGTCAGGCGGCGTGTAGGTGACCGTCAGCGCGTCGGTCGCCGCATTGCCTGCCGCATCGCGCGCGGTGACAGTGATGACATTGGCGCCACTTTGCAGAACGATGCCACTCGCGCTCCAGCTCGTCGTGCCCGTCGCCGTGCCGCTGCCGCCGCGATCATTGCTCCACGCGACCTGCGTCACGCCGACTGCATCACTTGCAGTGCCACCAACCGTCAATGGCGAGGTGCTCGCGGCGAAGGTCGTGCCTGACGTCGGCGTTCCAATCGAGATAGCCGGCGCTGTCGTATCCGCAAGCGTGAACGTGACTGTCAGTGCATCGGTGCGTGTGTTGTTTGCGGCATCGCGCGCGGTCACCGTGATGACGTTCGCGCCACTTTGCAAAGCGATGCCTGCGACGCTCCAGTTCGTCGTGCCCGTCGCAGTGCCGCTGCCGCCGCGGTCGTTCGTCCACGTTACTTGCGTGACGCCGACCGCATCGGCGGCCGTGCCGCCGACTGCGAGGATCGCTGAGCTCGTCGAGTAGGTGGTTGATGTCGTCGGAGTAGTGATGGAGATCGTCGGCGCTGTGGTATCACCTGCTGCGACGGTCCACGTGAATGTCTGCGATGCAGTGAGCACGCCGTCCGAAACGGTTGCCGTGACTGAATAAGTACCGCTGGTCGAGGGCGTGCCCGAAATGAATCCTGTGTTTGCGCCGAGACTGAGCCCGGGAGGCAGGCCGGTTGCCGAGTACGTGACCGCGAGACCATCGGGATCGGATCCGACAAGCTGCAGCGTATCTGTCTGTCCCGTCGTTGCCGACTGTGCACCTGGATTGGTCAGTGTCGGCCGCTGATTGCTATAACCGCAGACCTCCGTGGACTTCGAGCCCTCGACAGGTCCCGCGGCGTACGCTGACACCGCGAAGCAATACAACTGTCCGGGAACAGCCGTCGTAAACGCGTAGGACGTTGCAGCGCCCACGTTGACGTTCTGGGGATACGTCCCTGACTGCGTCCCGATGTAGACGATGTAGCCGGTGACCGTAGGCTCGGGGCTCGCATCCCACATCAGCGAAATTGTGTCGGCAGCGGCCACGCGCGAAGCGGCTAACGTCAGAAGGAGGGCGGCCAATGCTACCGCCGTGCGACGCCACGTATTGCGTTGTGGATCCATGTCTCGACGTCCATCGGAGCGGCGGGGGGAAGCCCTCCTCGGCGCGTTGAGACAGCAAGAAAGTGTACAAATTCAGCGTGGAGACCTAAACGTCGTGTTGTCTGTGATTTGACTGTTGGTTACAGGTAGATTACGGACGGGTTCGATACCGGGTTTGATCGACATGATCACGGATATGTCATCGCGTCGATCCGGAGATCCGATATGCAGCTGACGGCTCTGGGGCGACGAATCAGTCGTCGCTGAGCGCGAAATACAGTGCAACCGGCGCGAGGACGATGCACGCGGCGACGACGAATGCCAAGGGCAGACTGCGCTGCAGCGAGTCGGTCACGAACACCGCAACATCTGCCACCCGTGAATCGGCCCCGAACGCCTCGAACGTGAACCACGAGGCCATCTCTCGCAGCGACGGCCACGCAATCCCGATCACGGCGCACGCCACGCCGACCGCACATGCGCCGGCGATTCCATGGAGCCAGGTCAGAGGCCGAGCGACGGCATGCGCAGCTTCGAGCCTCGCACGCACCGCCGCGCGCCACCAGACCTGACCTGCGGCGGGCACGCGAACCTCATAGCGTGCGTGGTCCTGATCGGCCGCGAGCAGACTGGCCACCGCGACGACGTCACGGCAGACCTCACACTCCGCGGCGTGTTGCTTCAACTCGTCGTTCGCACGATCCCAGCGATGGCTCAGGACGGCCGCAACGACATCGGCTTCGTGGATGCAGTCATGATTAGCCACGGCGCCCTCCAGATCGATAACGGTCGCCCAGCACGCTGACCAGACGGCGGCGCGCGCGAAACAGTAGCGCCTTCAGACTACCGGTCCGCAATCCAAGTTGAGCCGCGATCTCTTCGTGGGAAAAGCCCTGCGCATAGGCGAGCCACAAGAGCGAGCGCTCGCGCGGTTTCAATTGTTCGAGAGCCCGAGTCACATCGATGCGGCCAAGCGCGCGATCACCCACCGCATTGTCCTCGCGCGCGTCCAGCACGTCTGACGTCTCGGTGATTTCAACCGCATCCTTCCGAGCGCGACGCCACTGGTCTCGAACGAGGTTGGTCGCGATGCGAAACAGGTAGTGACGCCGATGATCGTCGCTCTCGAACGCGGTTCGCGTTCGCAGGAATCGGTAGTAGGTCTCCTGCAGAAGATCGTCGGCGAGCCGATCGTCGCCGGTCGTCCGCGCCAGATACAACCACATCGGACGCGCGGTCTGTTCGTAGAAGATCCGAAACTCGTCTTCGGTCATCTGGAACGTTCGCTCGGCGTCTTCGAAAGCTCCCGCGCGTTCCATCTCCGTGAGCACGAACTCACGCATACCGTTCCTCACGCTTCCGTACTCTTTGGTTTCGGCACGAGACCCAGCCGCGTCGAGACGACGTAGGCCAGCAACGCCGATGCCGTGAATCCAACTCCGAGCGACAACGCCAGCACCCCGATGATGAAGAATCCCTCAGCGGCCTCGGCTGAGACGTTCTGCTGCACGAACCAGAAGCCGGCGCCCAGTGCCGCGAGGACGAGACCAGCCTGCAGTGACCAGATGATGCGTCCGACTGGTGCTGCCGCCGCTCGAGGCTCCTGCTCCATCGAGATAGGCGCGGACTCCAGGAATCGTCGCCCGGCTGGCGATTGGATATACGTCAGCAGATCCTCGTTTGTTGTGAGTCGATCGAGGAGTTTCGTGTGGACCTCGGCCTGCACGCGGGACAGCCGGAGCCATCGACGATGGTCAATGATCGAGCGGACCACCCATATGAACACCCCGAGGAACGCCGAGACCCCCAACACGATGCCGGTGCCGGCGAGAATCATCTCGAACATCTGGAGCGATGTATTGCGGGGACCCGGCTCGTAGTAGCGGAACTCACCGAGGAAGAACGATGGATTCCGCACGATCTCGGGGTGTCTCTGCAGAAACGCCCACAGGGCCGGGTATGGCGCCATGTAGTCGGCTCGAGTGAGCAGGGATGGGTCTCGCTGCAGAACTTCTGCGACGGCCGGCGGATGCTGTCGGAGCAGACGTATGAACTGCTCCCGCGTTTCCCGGGCGTCGGCGGTCTCCTGAAAAACCGGTGTTTGCTGGGTAGTCGGGGGAATCGGTTTTTCCTGCGCGGCCAGGCCCACCGATGCGAATGCCAGCGCCAACGCACCCAACGCCAGATGAGTAATGCGATTCATACCCCCAAATACGGGGGCTATTGGGAAAGGTTAACGGCCGGGTCCGCGGGTGAAGGGAACGAACTGGACCGGAATCGTCCGCCGTTCGACGACCCGATCCCCGGTCTTTTCGAGGATGGTCATCCACTGCGGCGCACTCTGGGTACCGACCGGCGCGACCAGTAGCCCTCCGGTTGCGAGCTGGTCGATAAGTGGACCCGGGATTGTTTCGGGCGCCGCCGTCACGATGATGCGATCGAAAGGCGCCTCCTCCGGCCAACCGGCGAACCCATCGCCGGAACGGACGTGGACGTTCGTCCGGTTGAGCGACCGCAACACCGCTTCCGCCTGGCGAGCGAGCTCCGGGACGATCTCCACGGTGTAGACCTCCCGCACCAGTTCGCTGAGCACGGCAGCCTGATATCCGGAGCCGGTGCCCACCTCGAGCACCTTGTGCGACGGAGCCAGCTTCAAGGCCTCAGTCATATAGGCGACGATGTAGGGTTGCGAGATGGTTTGCCCTGCCCCGATTGGGAGCGGTCCATCGTCGTACGCCTGACGACGCAACTCGGGCGGCACGAAGCGCTCGCGCGGCACGGTGCGCATCGCGTCCAGGACGCGGGTATCGGTGACTCCACGCTGCCGAATCTGCTGCTCGACCATCTCGTGCCGGCGGGCACGCAAATCGGAGTCGCTGCTTTGCGCCGCAGTCATGCATCCCACCAGCACCGTACTTGCCACGATGCACGGCAGAGCCGACATGGCATCTCCTTCAGCGTATACGGCCCGCTAGTCCCGAGTGAGCCGCTCGACGACGACGTTGATGATGCGTTCGCCGTGAAAGCGGCCGTTCTCGATGAAGATATTTCCCGTGTGACGCCCGGCGATCGCACCACCCGCAATGAACAGGTTGGCCACGTTGGTCTCGTACGTTTCGGGATTGAGTGTGGGCGCCAGCGTCTCCGGATGACATTCGATACCGGCACGCCGCATCAAATCAACATCCGGATGATAGCCGGTCAACAGGAAGACGCCCTCAGCCGGAATCTCCTCTCGCGTGCCCTTGTTGTCGATGACCACAGCGGTCGGCGTAATCTCGAGGACCGTCGATTCGAAGCGCGCGGCAATCGACCCTTCCTTGATGCGGTTCTCGATGTCGGGCCGCACCCAATACTTGATCGAATCGCCAAGCGTGGCGTGTCGATGCACAAGGGTCACGTGGACTCCTGCCCTGAACATTTCGAGGCAGGCCTCGGCCGCTGAGTTCTTCCCGCCAACGACAACAACACGTTGGCGATAGTACGGATGCGCGTCGGTGTAGTAATGCGAGACGTGCGGCAGATCTTCACCGGGCACGCCGAGGTAGTTCGGCAAATCGTAGTATCCGATCGCCATGACCACCGCGCGCGCCTGACGTTCGCGCGTCACGCCTCGATGCGTCGTCGTCACGGCAAACACGCCGTCGTCGGCGCATTCGATCGAGGTCACTTCCTCGTGATAGGAGATCTGGAGGTCAAAGCTGTCGACCACACGTCGGTAATAGCGCAACGCCTCGAGACGGGTCGGCTTGTCGTACGGTGTGATGAGCGGCAGGCCACCAATCTCGAGCAGTTCCGGCGTGGTGAAGAACACCATGTGCATCGGAAAGTTGAAGATCGAGTTGACCAGCACGCCTTTCTCGACGATGAGATAGTCGAGCCCCTGGCGCTTGGCGGCGATCGCCGTGGCGAGACCTGACGGACCAGCGCCGATGATGATGACGTCACGAACGGGCATGACTCAGTGGACGCTACTAAACGGACGCGCTCGTCCGTTCGAGACGAAATGCCTGATGCAGGGCGCGCACCGCGCGTGTCGCGTCTGATTCAGCCACGACCAGTGAGATGTTCCGCTCGGACGAGCCCTGAGAGATTGCAATCACGTTGATTCGCTCGGCACCCAGCGCGCCGAAGACGGTGGCCGCGATCCCGGGCGTACCTCGCATGCGGTCGCCAATGGCTGCAACGACCGCGACCGGCTGTGCGGTGACCTCTTCGATGTGGCCGCGCGACAACTCGATCTCGAGCGCCGATTTCAACGCGCGGACGACACCAGGGGCTTCTGACGCGCTGATCACAAAACAGATGTTGTTCTCTGACGAGGCCTGCGAGATCATCAGGACGTTCGACTGCTGCTCGGCCACGACGTCGAACGCCTTGGCGACGATGCCAGGAATCCCCTGCATCCCGGTACCACTGATCCCGATCATGCTGACACTGCGAATCGAGGTGACGGCCTTCACGCCAGGAATCGATGGATCGCCTTCGACGCTGACGCGCGTGCCGGGATGCGTCGGGTTGAAGCTGTTGAGAATGCGAACTGGAATGCGCTGGCGAAACGCCGGCAGAATGGTTTTGTAGTGCAGAACTTTCGCGCCGTAGTACGCCAGCTCCGACGCCTCGCTGTACGAGATCTCCGGGAGCGTCTGCGCGCCAGTGACTTCTGACGGATTCGCCGTCATCACGCCATCGACGTCAGTCCAGATCCAGACTTCGTCGGCATCGAGTGCCGCGCCGAGAATCGACGCCGAATAGTCCGACCCGCCGCGTCCGAGCGTCGTCTGCACACCGTCCGCGGTCGCACCGATGAAGCCGGTGACGACGGGCGTTTCGCCACGCGCGAGCAGCGGACGCAAGCGCTCCGTCGTACGTGCGCGCGTCTGATCCATCAATGGCTCGGCGGCGCCGAACTGATCGGTCGTCACCAGCACCTCGGTGGCGTCCATCGATGACGAATCGCGACCGCGCGCGCGAATAGCGGCGGCCACCAGCGGAGCGGCCAGCATCTCGCCGACTCCCGAGATCGCATCGAGCAGCCGCGGCGTCAGCTCGTGGACCATCGACAACCCGAAACACAGCTTCTCGAAGCGGTCGAGCCGGCGATCGATGTCGGCGATCACCGCCTCGCGCCCCGGTGCATCGGACACGATCGCCTCGGCCGCTGCGGTGTGCGCGGCCAGGAGACGCTGGCGAATCTGAGGATCCCATTTGCCGGTGGATGCGGTCCGCGCGGCGTCGATGAGCGTGTTGGTAACGCCGCTCATCGCAGAGGTAACGACAGCAACGCGATGTCCGCGCTCGAGCGCAGACGTGACAAGAGTGGCGGCCTGGACGATACGTTCGGCGGACCCGACCGAGGTCCCCCCGAACTTCATGACAATGAGCATATGGCGGGATCGATTATTGACGAAACACCCGGTCTTAGGAGCCGGTCCGCGGGATGGGCTGTTTCGGGTTTCGCGCGCGCGGCCGGCCGTTTCCAGGCGGCGCGGCGCCCGGCGGGCGGGGCCCTGGGCGGGG
>JBKPRH010000279.1:0-18095 GCA_046765795.1 Acidobacteriota bacterium
TTCCGGTCAGCGTCGCCCCGTCAGCCTTGAACTCATACTGAACCGGAAGGTCGCCCATCGGCGTGCTGACCGACCCCGTCCATTTCCCATCGACGTCCGCCGCAAAGGCCGGCGCGGCGAGCAGCAGCAATCCCACCACCATGACAAACACTTTCTTCATCGAAGTCTCCCTGTGAGTTTGAATTAGAGCCGGCGGGGCCACCTGCCTACGACGAACGTCAACGCTCGAATGTTCTCATACCTTTAGGACATAGAAGTCTCTCGCCAGCGCCACGGAAGTCACAGGCTTGCCGCCCTTGCGCCACATCATTGACGGCCGATCTCAAAAAGACGGGACAAATCGTGCAATTCCGAGACGGCACTACCCTTGCTATCTCAGTGCGTGGCGGCTTTGCCCGGCATACGGTGCGAGCCGCTCTCCACTGACCGCCACGACCAGGCCGTATGTGCCTCGGCCAGGCGGTCAGCGTGGGTTAACAGCTTTATCCGGCTGCCGCCGGCCCCTTCGTAAATCTCCCCAACAACGCGTCGCGAATGTCCTTCGGCAGCACGCTGTGCAGGTATTCGAGCGCCGTCCCGCGGGCGTGACTGTCGCCCCCGCGCAGCCCGCGGTAAGCAGCTCGTAACGGTTGAACTCGCAGCACAAACAACAGCAGCATGAAGACATGCCGCAGGTCCGGCTCGCTTCGGGCCAGCTCAGTTCGCACCAGATTGAGCATGCGGTCAGGGTCGATGCGGACGTCGGGGTATCGGCGGCGGATTCGAAACAGCGAGCGTGCCGACTGCGCTCTGACGTCGGGCAAGGGATCTTCAACCGCGCTCAGCAGTCCATCGACGACGACCTGCGATCGGCAGACCGCAAGCACTCTGGCCAACCGTCGTCGTACGACTGGCGTTCGCGTCGGATCGAACAGCGCGTCGAGGAGCGTACCCGAGTGAGCGTCGGCGACGAGTTGCAGGGCCCGCATGGCGTTCGCGGCAACAGCACGATCCTCGAGCAGTGGGATCACGTGAGGCAAGATCGAGGCGTGAATCGGATTGCGCGGGTCGAGCACACGCCGAATGCGGTTCGCATCCCGCGACTGCAGTGCCACGATCTGCAGCACGTCGGCGTCGGCGCCACGCAGATTCGTTCGTGCGGACTTCTTCTCCACCGGCCTACCCTGGGCGACCTCGACGGGCCGTCTAACGTGTACCGCCGTCGAGCCGCTTTCGCGTCGTCTCGAGTGTGAAGGTCAGCGACTCGCGTGGAATGCTCGTCACGAACGGCCCGATCATCCAGCCGAAGCCGAACGGAATCCCTCGCGAGAGCGACACCGACTCACAGTGAATGTAGAGTCCGCCGTCGCGGGCGAGCAAACGCCAGTACGTATTCAGCCGCCACAGATATCCGCCATCGTCGCCGATCGGCTTCTCGCGCTCGGTCGGCGTTCCCGCATTCTCGACTTCGGCAATCCGGGTACTGTGAATCCACCCCTCCGCACGATCGGCGGCGGGCTTGCGGAACACCGCTTCGTGATCGCTGTTCACGGTAACGGTGATCACCTTCTTCATGACGAAGCGCAGGAAGAACGTGAACCGATCGCCGTCACGCGACTGCAGTTTGGACGCAGCGACTGTCGGCGCGTAAATGCGATGGTGCTCGTTGTAGTCCTGCAGGATGGCCAATGCGTCGTTAATCGAGGCGCCCTGAACGAATGCGGTCCCGACCCAGTGATGGATCAGGCCGCCCGGCACATCGATCTCGCGGCCGTTGTCTTTGGTCTCGAGCTTCTCGATGGACAGCTCTTTTCGCTGGACCGTTTGAAGTGCTTCGCGTCGTTGGGCCTCGGGCAAGCCATCGATCCAGAGGAACGACGTCTTCCCGTTCAGTCGCGCCTCGGTAAGCCTGACGTAGCGATCGAACGCCTGAATCGTATGGTTCTGCAGCTCGGCGGCCGCTGCGGCAGGCGCCATTGCGGCAGGAGCCGCGGCATAAATGCGCACCATTGCCCCGGCGAGCAATGCCAGAGTCACGACAAGTCGTGTCATGTTCAGGAATGTGCAGGATACCGGAAAACGGGCTCTGCCCCGCCGCAGCCCTGGCGAAGGCGGGCCCTTACTTCCGGCGTACTTCCACTTCGATGAGCTCGAGACGGCTGTCGCCCGTGTTCGAGATCTGATGCCGATCGCCGGGATCGAAATACGCCCACTGGCCAGGCTCGTTGAACTCGAACGTCATCCCACCGACGCCGAGCCCCTTGCCAGCGGTGTCCTGAAGAATCACGACCGGCGCCTTGTGCTGATGCGACGATGACTTCTCGCCCGGGCCCAGGACGATGCGATAGGCACGGAACCATTTGTTGCTCGAGATCGACTTGTCAGTGAATCCAGCCTGCTCTTCGGTCACGGTCTCATCACCGCCAGCCGTCTCGTTCACGACGACCATCGCGCGAAACAGCCCGGGGCCGTCATTGCGAATGCGGTGCGTGTTCGGCTTCTCTGCGTAACTGAGATCGCTCATGAGATGTGGACGGCCTCGGACCGGTCCACGCGCGGCGGGCGCGGTTCCTGCCGGAGGTGCAGGAGCAGGAGCCGGTGGCGGTGCACCACCTGCCGCGGGCGCGGGGCCACGGCCACGTCGTCCTGCGCCCCACTCTTCACCGAGGTTCTGACTCACCGTCGGCGAGTCCGACGTCGTCAGGTAATAGACCGGCCACTCGTGTGTGTGAAACCAGGAAACGTCGCCAGGAGGAAGCTGGAGGTCGAGGATGCGCAGCGGTCCTCGTTGAAACACTTGTCGATGATGCGGTTCCTGATGAACGGGCATGATCGGCGCTTGCCCGTTGCCGCTCGCATCAGCTGGCTGCCATGTCGTGCCCTGGCCTCCGACCGCGACACCGTACGCAATGAGACCAAAGACGACGAGGGCGAGTGTTGGAGACGTGCGCACCATGGTGCGAATCCTAGCGCGATTCAGCGCACGAGCCCACTGCTCACGTCACATTTGACTGCGGTTTGAGCGGAGCGAGCGACTTAGTGAGAGGAGATCGTCGGCGAATCGTCGTGTGCGCCGCCCAGGAGTTTCAGATTCAGCGATCCCCCGATGAACACCATTTCCTCGATCGCACTATCAACAGCAGCCGTGGTCAACACATGACCCTCGCCTGCCTCGATCAGGAACTGGGCCGAACGCCGCATCAGCTCCTTGATGAACGCTGCACTCGAGCCCTTCGATCGCCTGACGATCAACTCGAGGACGTCGCGTGGCACGTCGAGACCGCGCGAATACAGCTTCGCCAGCTTCGTCCGTCCCTCTTCGTCAGGCAGCGGAAATTCGATGGCTTGATCGATACGTCCCGGACGCGCAGCGAGTGCCGGTTCGAGCTGATCGGGTCGGTTCGTCGTCAGGATGAACAGCACGTCGGCATCCTCGCGCAGACCGTCCATTTCGTTCAGGAGTTTGTTCAGCAGGACTTCCTCGCCCGGGACGCGCATGTGTTCGCGATTGCGAGCGATGAGATCGACGTCCTCGACGATCATCATCGCCGGCTGCAGAAAGCGCGCGAGCCGGAAGTATTCGTCAATCAATCCAACCTGCTCCGCCGTCACCAGCAGCGTCGTGAATTCGGGCAATTGCGACGCGAGGTAGTGAATCGTGTGCGTCTTGCCGGTGCCTGGTGGCCCGTAGAACAGCAGCCCTTTCTTGCTCGAAAAACGCAGCGCCTTGATCGCGTCACGTGAGGCCACGAATCGGCCGACGTTCCGGTCGAGCAGTGCGAGCGTCGTCTCCGGCAGGATGACGTCATCGCGCTTGACGGCATGCAGGCGATGCACCTTCACCGCACCGCCGCGACCGGAGTAGTCGTGTTGGCTCTCGAGCGAGATGACGCGGCCGCGATATGTCTTGCCGGCAGCGACGTGCACTTCGATGTCGCGGAAGAATGCCTGCGAGATGCCCGCGCCGCGCTCTCCGGCGGGAACGCCGACCTCGATATGCACTCCGGACGAGCGGCCGTAGGTGAGCGACGGGGACAACAGCACGGCGAACGGGACGCTCTCCTGCGACGACAGCCACAAGCCGTTCTTGAGACATCGCACCGGCACCGGATCGCCGACATCGACTTCGTCGTGCTGCAGCGGACCGATTTCGACGACACCAAACGGGCTTGGAACCAGCAATTGCGCCAGCGTCGGCGTTTCGTGGCTCATTTGCGTGTGCACGCCAAGCTGACGGGTCGCCGGACGATCGCGAAACCAGTCGTCAAGCGCCGACTGAAGATCGACGCGAGACGTGATTGGGAAATCGCGCGCCGCGGTGACGATCTGCGACGTCTCGATTCCGCCGAAATGCTCGCTCAGAGTTTTCTGAAGGCCCGATTTGAAGAACCTGCGCAACACGGAGCCGCTCCTTGTGCAGGTATGGTAACGCTCGCGTCGTTCATCGATACGACGCGTCCTGAACGAACAGCGTCAGCGCCAGGTCGATGACGCGTCGGACGAACCGCTGACGGCCCACGAGTCGGACCGCAGCAGGCCGAGGCAGGACGGACAGATCCCGTGGGAAAGTCCGCGGTCGTCGATGGGCACATCAACCAGCACCGTGGCAGGTCGGTCGTGCTCCACGCACCAGGCACACACCGTGCGCATCGGACGATCGGCAGGCGGCGCGGCGATCCGCGTGCGTCTGGTGACGACTCCCCCGGGAAGGTGTGGTCTGTGGAGCGCGCTTCGAGGAGTGATCGCGTGCTTCGTCGCCATGAGACGTCACTCGATATCGCAAGTCACGTGCCCTGCTGAGCTCCAGCACGTCCGTAGCGATCGAGTTGCGGATTGTCTCGACGATCGACGAACTCGACGCGCGCAGACGCATCACGCACGACGATCGCGCGCGTACCTATGAGTACGCTTTCTCCACGATCGAGAAGAAGTTGCTACACACCACTCGTGTGTGTTCACAGCTTTGCACGCGCTCAGCGCGCCCACGATCATTGAGCGTACTGAGCGCCGATCATCGCGCGATGATCATAAGGTGATCATCGCGGCGCACTTCTCGCCGATGACGACGCACGCGGCATGCGTGGGTGCGTTGACGATCACCGGCATGATCGACGCGTCGGCAACGCGCAGACCGTCGATGCCGTGCACGCGGAGATGTGCGTCCACGACGGCCGCGCGATCGGATGCGGGGCCCATGCGGCACGTGCCAGCAGCGTGATAGATCGAATCGGCCTTCTGCCGGGCGAACGACGCCACATCCTGATGTGACACGCCCGGCTCGATCTCTTCGCCGCGGAGATGATCGTAGGCGGGCGACTCTCCGAGACACCGCGCAAGCGCAACACCTTCGACCAGCACCTCGACATCGTGTGGATCGCTCAGATAGTTCACACGAATGCGCGGTGCGGCGAAGGGATCGGCCGCCGTCAACGTCACCGTGCCGCGCGACCGCGGCTTGAGATGCGAGACCGTGATCGTCACGAAGTCATCAGGCTGATCGAGACCACGACCGACGATCACCTGCAGGTCCTCCTCTTCGCGCGATGACGATGTGAACAAACCCGCGACAACCGTCGAACCAGGCAGTTTCGTCTTGCCCTTCCAGCGAACAGACAGCTTCAAGTGGTCCTGCAGATTGGCGCCAACACCAGGGAGATCGAAGACGAGGGGAATGCCATGTGTCCGCAGGTCGTCGGCGGGACCGATCCCCGATCGCATCAACAGCGTGGGCGTGCCGATCGCGCCCGCACACACCAGGATTTCCCGCCTGGCACGAGCCTCTTCGCGACGAGCGTCGCGGAGATACTCGACGCCGACGACTCGCTGCCGATCGAGCAGCAGGCGTGTCGCGTGCGCCGATGACCGGACCTCGACGTTCGGCCGCTGAAGCGCGGGTGCGAGGAATGCCGCCGCGGTGCTGTGGCGTTGCCCATGGAGAATGTTCTTCGGGAGAAATCCGGCGACGCCTTGTGGGTCGGGACCGTTGAAGTCGTGCCGCGGATTGACGCCGAATCCCAGGTCGCCAGCCGCGCGCAGGAATGTCAGATGACTCTCGTGTGGATCGTCGCCCTGAACGATCGCGAGCTGCCGATCGCGCGCGAAGAACGGCGTCAGTTCGTCGTAGCTCCACCCGGGATTGCCCGACGCGTGCCACGCGTCGAAGCATGATCGGCTGCCGCGAATGTGCACCATCGCGTTGATGGCGCTCGAACCGCCGTGCGCTTTGCCGCGAGGGACGGCGATGCGTCGTCCATCGAGGCAAGGCTCAGGCTCGGTCGCGAAGCCCCAGTCGTACGACGAACCCATGAGAGACACCCAGCGGCCGGGTGCGAGCACGCTCGGGTCGTGCTCACCGGACACACCGGCTTCGAGCACGAGAATGCGAATCGAGGGATCGAGCGAAAGGCGATGAACCAGCGCGCAGCCTGAGGATCCTGCGCCAATGACGATGTAGTCGGCTTCGCTTGAAACAATGCTCAATGCAGAATGCTCAATGCCAAATGCTCAATGAGATTAAACCGACTTGCAACATCGGGCATTCTGCATTCGGCATTGGGCATTTTGCATTCAGTCAAAGATCTTTTCAGGCGCACCCTCGAGCGTGATGAAGCCGAGCAGGCATCCGCTGCTGCCGTCGCGCAGCTGATGACAGCGCACGCCGATCGTCGAGCCGACCTTGATCATGTCCTTCGTCCACCCGCGGCGCTCGACCTGGATCACGCTGGCGCCTTCGAGCGCCCACATCGTCGGCTCACCCTTGTCGTCCTTCACCTCGAGATAGATCCAGGTGTGCGGGTTGATCCAGTGCACTTCCTTCACGACGCCCTTGAGCGTCGTGTACTCGGTCATCTTGTAGTTGCCGTGCGAGTGATGTGCGGCAAGCGTTGATGTCAGTGCAAGGAGCAGAAGTAGGGCGGGTCCTGTTCTGCGGACCCGCCGGGCAATCATCATCATCGGGGCTGCTCCGGTCCAAACGCGTTCTTAATCGGCGTCAGGCGGTTGTAGTAGATGGTCGGATACCGCACTTTCTTTCCGGCAGCATCGAGGAAGCCGAGCGACTGCTGGAACAGCCCTGGCGGCGGCGCCTTTGCCGGAACCGTCGCTTCGAGGATGTAGAGGCGGCTCTCGTGCAGGTAGATGCCGGCGAAGGTGCGCGATTGATCGGGATTGGTCATCTGCAATTGATGACCCGAGACCAGATCGATGTAGTGGAAGGCGTCATAGGTCACCTTCACGCCGGGCCGTTGCCGGAACTTCGTCGCGGCGTAGGCAATCGACGCCTGCACGTCCACCTGCCAGTAGATCGGAAGACTGTCGGCTTCTGTGTGATTGGTGCGCGCCGCATGGATGCGCTCGGCGTCGGTGTAGTCGATGACCGTCACCGAATACCGGCTGCCGCTCTGCTCGACCGAATACACCCGCCCCGGAAACACCGCCCCATACTCGGACGGCCATTTGATCTCTTCCACCTTCGGCTGGCCGGGGAAATTGACCTCGAACCGGTCGATCCGATTTGAGTAGGTCGACCACTCCTGGGCGTGGAGGGTGGCAGCCACCAGCAAAACGGTTATTCCCGCGATAATTCCGGGACGCGCCATAAGTCTCCTTTCACAGGACGACATACTGCCAGAATCCGGTCGCCCGTGCGCAACCGTTCTTTCTCTCACAGTTTCAGCAACTTAACCTGGGCCCGGGCGAAACGGATCACGACCGTCGCGGCGTATTCACCCCCAAGAAAAGGACCTTGACTCTATTGGCGCAGCCGCCACAATCAACGGACGGGGGAGATCTGTGAATTCGAGACTATTGGTAGGCGGGTGTCTGGCGGTCTGGTCCGTTGCGGTGATTGCGGCCCAAACCGGGCCGGCGACCCCGTCATCGAAGCCTGCCGCCGCGCCGGCGGCTCAAGCCAAGCCCGCACCACCACAGCCACGAACCGTTGCCGCAGTCACGTCCCCGTCGCCCGGGCTGGATCAAGCCGCCGTCCGCGGGTTGCTCGATAAGTACTGTCTGACCTGCCACAACGCGCGCATGAAAACGGGTGGCCTGGTCCTCGAACAGGCCCAGCTCGATCTCGCGACGTTTGGCGAGCATGGCGAGCTCGGCGAACGAATCGTTCGCAAGCTTCGCGCTGTGCAGATGCCGCCGACAGGGCTGCCTCGTCCCGACGCCGCGACGATGGAATCGATGATTCGGTGGATGGAGAACGAGCTGGACGCGAAGGCCGTCACCCATCTGCCTGCGCCCGGCCTTCATCGTCTGAATCGCACGGAGTATGCCAACGCAATTCGCGATCTGCTGGCGCTCGAAGTCGATGCCACCAAGTTCCTGCCATCCGACGACTCGACGCGCGGCTTCGACAACATCGCCGCTGCGCTGACCACCTCCCCGGCGTTGATGGAGGCCTACCTCTCCGCGGCTGGCAAGATCAGCCGGCTCGCGATCGGTGACGTGAACGCGTCGCGCCAGGAGGTCTACGAAGTTCCGTCCGACACGGCGCAGAACTATCACATCGAAGGTCTGCCATTCGGCACGCGCGGCGGCATTCTCATCAAGCACCAGTTCCCGGCTGACGGCGACTACACATTCCGCGTGAAGGGCGTGACGGGGTACTTCACCGCAGTCCTCGGTCAGATCACCGGCGAGCAGCTCGAGGTCACGGTCGACGGCGAGCGTGTGAAGTTGTTCGACTGGGATAAGGAGATCAAGGGAACGACGGGCGTCGGCCGCGCGACGCAGAAGATCCCTGTGAAGGCCGGCCTCCACACGGTCGGTGTGACGTTCATCCAGACGAACGATCTGCCCGGCACGGAACTCAACCGGCCGTTCCTGCGCACGATGAACACACCGGGTGAAATCCCCGGCTTCCAGTTCTACCCGCACGTCGGTCAGGTGACCATCGAAGGTCCATTCAACGCGAAGGGCGCGACCGATACCGCGAGCCGGCAGAAGATCTTCACGTGCCAGCCGGCGAAGGGCGCGACGCCGCGCGTCGAAGAGCGCTGTGCCCGTCAGATTGTGTCCACGCTGGCCAAGCGTGCATTCCGTCGTCCGACCACGGCGTCGGACATGGATGCGCTGATGGAGTTTTATCGCGCCGGCCGCAGTGAAGAGGGCACGTTCGACGATGGCATCCAGGCGGCGCTGCAGCGGATTCTCGCCGACGTCGAGTTTGTGTACCGCGGCGAGGCGGAGCCGGCGAAGACGGTGGCCGGCAAGCCGTATCGCATCAGCGATCTGGCGCTCGCGTCGCGACTCTCCTTCTTCCTGTGGAGCAGCATTCCCGACGACGAACTGATCGATGTCGCAGCTGCGGGCAAACTCCGCACACCGGCGGTGCTGGAGCAGCAAGTGCAACGGATGCTCAAGGATCCGCGCGCGTCCGAGCTGATCTCGAATTTCACGGGTCAATGGCTGGGCGTGCGCTCGCTGAAGACGAGCGAGCCGATCGTCAACATCTTCCCGGACTTCGACGACAATCTGCGCTCGGCTTTTGAACGCGAAGTCGAGCTGTTCTTCGCGAGCGTCGTCAGCGAGGACCGCAGCATCCTCGACCTGCTCACGGCGGACTACACCTTCGTCAACGAGCGTCTCGCGAAGCACTACGGCATTCCCAACATCTACGGTCCGCAATTCCGGCGCGTGGCGCTTCCGCCGGAGTTGCACATGCGGCGTGGTCTGCTCGGTAAGGGCGCGATGCTGACGGCGACATCGTCGGCTGCGCGCACATCGCCGGTGATGCGCGGCAAGTGGTTCCTGACGACGTTCCTCGGTATCGAGCCGCCGCAGCCGCCGCCCGGTGTTGACACCTCGTTGAAGATCGCGGCGACTGACACCGCCGGCAACGTGAAGACGCCGACGATGCGGCAGATTCTCGAAGTGCACCACACCGCAGCCGCCTGCGCGACCTGCCACAGAAGTTTCGAGCCGATGGGCCTGGCGCTTGAGAACTTCGACGCCACCGGCGCGTGGCGCACGATCGATGAGGGACAACCGGTCGATGCGTCTGGTGTGCTCGTGGACGGCACGAAGCTAAGCGGCGTCGACAGCCTGCGCGACGCGATGGTCAAGTACCAGGGTCAGTTCGCGCGCGTCGTCAGCGAGAAGCTTCTGACCTACGGACTTGGACGCGGCCTTGAATATGGCGACATGCCGCTCGTCCGTTCGATCGTGAAGGACGCGGAAGCGAACAAATACCGGTTCTCGTCGGTCATTCTCGGCATCGTCAAGAGCCCGGCGTTCCAGATGAATATGAAGACGGCGGATCAGACCGAGCAGCGCGCAGCTCGTTAATCGTTTGTAGAGGCCTCATGTTTCTCACCAAGAAGCACATCACACGGCGAACGGTCCTACGTGGCGCGGGTGCCACGCTTGCTCTCCCACTGCTCGACGCGATGATTCCGGCGGCGACACTGCTGGCCCAGACGGCCGCAGCGCCGAAGCCGCGCTTCGTCGGCCTGTTCGTGCCGCACGGCATGGCCCCTGGCTATTGGGTGCCGGAAAAAGAAGGCGCGCTGCCGGCGGAGCTGCCGCACAACTGGAAGTATCTCGAGCCGTTTCGCAATCAGACGGTCATCCTGAGCGGACTGCATTCGCGATCGGCGGAGCCACCGCCCGGCGTGACCGGGGCCGATCACTGGGTCGCCGCCGCGTTCATGTGCGCGAACAAGCCAAAGAAGACCGCCGGCGCCGATGTTTTCAACGGCACGACCATCGACCAGCTGATCGCGCAGAAGATCGGGACCGAATCACTCATCCCGTCACTGCAGCTCGCGGTCGAGGATCCCGGCGCGAACTCGAGCAACTGCGGTGAGGGTTACAGCTGCACCTACACGAATACGATCTCGTGGGCCTCGCCGACGTCTCCCCTGCCGATGGAGCTCAACCCGCAGGTGGTGTTCGAGCGCATGTTCGGCGACGGCAGCACGGTTGAAGAGCGCGCGTCCCGCAGAAAACGCGACGCCAGCATTCTCGATTCGCTGACCGGCAGCCTCTCGCGCATGCGCACCAAGGTCAGCACCAGCGATCGTCAGCGTCTCGACGATTACACGACCAACGTGCGCGAGATCGAGCGCCGTCTCCAGATCGCGATGAAGGCTTCGACGGTCGCGCCGGAGGACTTCACGCCGACCGGTGTGCCGCAGACCTTCGACGAACACATCAAGATCCAGTTCGATCTTCTCGCACTCGCCTTCCAGGCTGACATCACGCGCGTCGGCACGCTGCTCTTCGCGCGCGACCTGACCGGCCGCACGTATCCCGAGAGCGGCGCCCCGACCTCCGGCTTCCACGGCGTGTCGCATCACGGCGAGAACCCGCGTCAGATCGAGCTCCTCGCGAAGATCAACCAGTACCACGTGAAGATGGTGTCGTATCTCATCGAGAACCTGTCGAAGAAGCAGGACGGCGACGGCACGCTGCTCGATCGGTCGCTCGTGCTCTACGGCAGCAACATGGGCAACTCGAACCAGCATGTGCACTACGACGTGCCGCACGTCCTCGTCGGCGGCGCGAACGGCAAGCTGAAGGGCGGACGCCATATCGCGTACCCGACGAAGACCATACCCACGGGCAACCTGCTCTTGAGCATCCTGGACAAGTTCGACATTCATCAGGACTCGATCGGCGACAGCACTGGCCGTTTGGAGGCGCTGTGAGCTCACGTCAGACTCGTAGAGCGCACGCTTTAGCGTGCGCGTTGCTTGTCACGGTCGTCGCCTTCGTCGTAACAACGAGGGCTGCCGGCAAGAGCGATGTCGCTGATGCTGCGATGCGAGGCGACAAGGCCGCGGTGCAGAAGTTGATTGCCGCCAAAGCCGATGTCAACGCGCCGCAGAACGACGGCGCGACCGCGTTGCACTGGGCCGTCTATCGTGGCGACCGGGAAATGGTTGGCCTGCTCGTGCGAGCCGGCGCAAACCCGAAAGCGGCGAATCGCGAAGGCTCGACGCCGCTGTGGCTCGCTGGTATCAGCGGCAACGCCTCGATCATTGCAGCGCTCCTCGAAGCTGGTGCCGATGCCAACGAAAAGCTGCCGCTCGGACGCACGCCGCTGATGATCGCGGCTCGCACCGGCAACGTCGACGCGATCAAGACGCTGCTCGACAATGGCGCAGACGTGAACGCCAAGGAGACGCAGCGCGGGACGACGGCGCTGATGTGGGCCGCCGACGAAGGACACGCGGCGGCGGTGAAGCTGCTCATCGATCGCGGCGCAGACATCAAGGCCAAGTCGAATCCCGCACCGCGCGGGCGTGGCCCGGCGCTCGGCAAAGCCAACGATCCGCGCAAGGCTGTCGCGGCACAGGGCGCAGCACTCGCCGCCGGCAATCCGGTCTCACAGATTCTCCGGGACGATGGCACCGCGAACAACGCCGGGCGCGGCGGACGGAACGGTGCAGCTGGCGCGAATGCCGCCAATGGCGGACGCGGTGGCGGCCGTCGCGGTGGTGGCGCAGGCGGCGGCGCGGCAGGTGACAACGCGAATGCCGATGACTTCACTGACGATGCCGCGGCAGCGGTTGGGTTCGTACGTGGCCGGCAGGCACCGAACGACGGCGGCGGACTGACGCCGCTCATCTACGCTGCGCGAGCCAACGACCTCGACTCCGTCAAGGTGCTGCTCGCCGCGGGTGCCGATATCAACCAGACGTCGCTGTACGGCTGGAGCCCACTCCTCGTCGCGACGCAGAACCGCTACTACAAGCTCGGCGCCTATCTGCTCGAGAACGGCGCGAATCCGAATCTTGCCAACAAGGGTGGCTGGGTGCCCCTCTACCTCACCACGGATAACCGCAACATCGAGAGTGGCGACTACCCCGTGCGCCGCGGCGACATGGACCACCTCGAGTTCATCAAGCTGCTGCTCGACAAGGGCGCCGACGTCAACGCGCGCCTGAAGGACAGCACCGAAACACGCACGGTGTTCACGAATCAGTGGCTCGATGAGAACGGGGCAACCGCGTTTCTGCGTGCGTCGCAGTCAGGCGACGTCGAGCTGATGAAGCTGCTGCTTTCGAAAGGCGCGGATCCGAAGATCAACACCGTGCTGAACGTCAGCCCGCTGCACGTCGCGGCCGGCATCGGCTGGGTCGAAGGCATCACCTACGAGTGGTCGCCGAAAGCCACCCTCGAAGCGGTCAAGATGCTGATCGATCTCGGCCTCGACGTGAACCTGCAAGCTGATACGGGCCGCACCGCGATGCACGGCGCCGCGCACAAGGGCCGGTCTGATGTGGTGCAAATCCTGTTCGACCACGGCGCGCGAGTGGACGTCAGGGACTACGGCAACACCGATAACCGCGGCGGCAAGTTGGCGGTACACACGTGGCAACCGGTGGACTACGCGGACGGTCTCGTGCGTGTCGGCGTGCAGTCGGCCATCGGGCATCCGGAGACCGGCGAGCTGCTGCGCAAGCTGATGAAGCAGGCGGGATTTGAGGCGCCCCCGATGGGCCGCACGCTCGAGTCGATCTGCATCACCGAAGCCTGCGACACCGGTCAATAGTTCCGATTACGCGATCTTGAATAGCCGCCGCGCATTGCCGGCGGCTATTTTTTTTCGATCGCCTTCGCTGATCGCGGCACGCTCGATCCAACGCGCTGCCGGCTCCATCACCTCATACGGATAGTCACACGCGAACAGGATGCGATCGGCACCGATAGTCAGAATCGCGCCGATGAGTGCCTGGTCGCTGAAGATCCCGCTCGTCGAGACATAGAAGTTGTCGCACAGATAGTCCTGGAGGCGCCGCTGCACCCGCTTGTCCGAGGGGTTGTATTCGAAACAGTGTTGAATGCGCCACGAGAAATACGGCAGCGTCTCGCCCAGATGACCGAGGATGACGGTCAGCGTGGGAAAACGGTCGAACAACCCGCTGTAGATCAGTCGCAGGGCAGTTGTCGCGGCCTCTGGCGCAAACCCCCATGTCGCACCAATCAGCTCGCTGTGTCCTTCGTAGATGCGCTGATCGAGGGCCGGGCGCGGATGGAGATAGATGGGCACGCCGAGCAAGGCTGCTGCCTCCCAGAACGGCAGGAACCTGGGGGCGTCGAGATACTCGACTCGCTGTGGGTCGCTTGTGTTCGTGTAGCCATTGATCATCGCCCCCTTCAATCCGAGTCGCGTGACCGCGCGTTCGAGTTCGAGCGCCGCGGACTTCGGATCCTGGAGGGCAATGCTGGCGAAGCCTGCATACCGTGTGGGCTGTTTGCTGATCTCCGACGACAGACGCTCGTTGATCTCGCGCGCCGCGGTCGTCGCTGCGATCGGATCAACGATGCCCTGCACGCCGGGGACAGTGTGCGAGAGGATGGACATACTGATACCGCTCGCATCCATGCCCGTCAGTCGATCTCGCCCGAAGTCCCGCAGCCGTTGGTTCACGCTCGTCATCCATCCGGCGTTGTAGTCCATCGCCTTCACGAGCGACTGGAGATCCTCGCTGGCAGTGGTGCGCTGCGCGACGGAGCCGAGTGCGTCGAAGTGTTCTTCGACCGCAATCTTCTCGAGCGGTGGACTCTCGGGTGGTTTTCCGATTGCGGGTAACTCGTACGTCATAGAAGATGGCTCTCTTGAAAAGCGCAAAGAGACGGCTCATCGAGTACAGATGAGCTGCACGTGAAATCTACACGAACGATCCGATATCTTTTCGGACACTCGCCCGACATGTTTCGAGGCAAACTTCGGCTCGTGAAGTGGTAGCATATGCACGCACTTTGCAGTGCGGCCCACGATCAGAAAGAACATTATGGATGCCGCAGTTGTAGGGATTCCTGTATCTTCACCACAACCGACGCAACTGACCTTCGAGGATGGCCTCGGTGAGCGACGGTACGCCGTCGGCACCGTCAGCGAGCCACTCGAAGTTCTCAAACTGAGTTCCGTACTCAGCTCGGTGTCGTCCTTCGATTTCGCATTGCGCGAACGCACGGCCCGTCTCGCCGGGTTCCGGCACGAGTCGTACGGGCGCGTCCGCTCGATCGAACTCGATCGCCGAACGTCGGCGCTGCTCGTCACCTCGGACTATGTCGCCGGCATCCGTCTCTCGACGATGCTCGCGGAGTCGCAGAAGCGCGGAATTCCGCTGGAATTCAACGCGGTTCGCGGCCTGGTGCGTCAGCTGGTGACTGCCGCCGCGGCGCTGCATGGCACCGCGCCCGATGTCGGCAACGGTGCCCTCGCCCCCGAGCGCCTCGTTCTGACGCCGACCGGCCGACTGATGATCGTCGAATATGTGCTCGGCGCCGCCCTCGAGCAATTGGGTCATACACGAGCGCGCTATTGGCGCGAACTGGGCGTCGCGTTGCCCGGTACCGTCGGCACGCCAGTGTTCGACGCACGAACCGACGTCACCCAGATCGGCGCCGTTGCTCTCTCGTTGATCCTTGGCCGTCCGCTGACACCCGAGGATTACCCCGAGCGACTCTCTGACCTCATACACACAGCGACGCTGCGATCGTTCGCGGGCACGGCGGAGCCGCTGCCCGAGAGCGTGCGCGATTGGCTGCTGCAGGCGTTGCAGCTCGATCAATGGGAGTCGTTCGCGTCGCCAACCGATGCGCGGATTGGACTCGAAGAGGCGTTCGGACTCGAGAACTCGGTGGCCGAACTAGGGGCGCTGCACGTCTTCCTCGCGCGGTATGCGGCGACCGACGCGTCAGTCGAACCGGATCTCGGACCACGGCTCGAGGCCATGAAGGCGTTCCTCGCCCGCTATCCGCCGCGACGAACGAGCACATCACCAACGCCTGAGAAACCGCAAGAGACGATCGAGACAGCGCAGCCTGTCGCCGAGCCCGAACCCGCAGCCGCGGTCGTCGAACCCGCATCGGCGCCGATATCGGAACCGGAACCAGCACCGGAGCCGCTGTTCGTGCCCGAACCTGCTCAGGCTGTGGATGTTGCGGCAAACGTTCCGTTTGCCGGGGCAAGCGTCCCGCTCGTCGAGCCGAGCATTCCGCTGACCGAGCCAGAGGTGGACCCGGCACCACCGGAAGTGATTAGAACGATTCCGAAGCACGCCGAAGAGCGCCGTGGGGCGACCCCGGTGGTGTTGCCGCGTCGATATCGCCTCATCGCGGCGGCCGCAGGCGTCGTGCTCCTGGTCGGAGCGATTGCCGCGTTCTTCTGGTACCGCGGTGGTGGGACGCCCGCCACCGGCACACTGTCTGTCGGCACGTCCCCGGCGGGAATCGCGGTGTTCGTCGATGGCCAGCCGCACGGCGTCACGCCTCTCGGCGTCGAGTTACCGCCTGGCGAACACGTCATCGAGTTGAGGACCGAAACCGAGCGTCGCCGCATCCCGATCACGCTGACCGCGGGCGGTCAGGTATCGCAATACTTCGAGTTCGCTCGAGCCGGCGCCGGAGCGACAGCGACCGGCGAATTGCAGGTGCGCACCGAACCTCTCGGTGCCGCGGTCACCGTTGATGGCAAGTACGTCGGACGATCGCCGGTGAGCGTTCCCGATCTCGCGCCGGGCACACACACCGTGGTGATGCAGAACGAGACGGGCACGCAGACCGAGCGCGTGATCATCGAAGACGGACGCACGGCGTCGCTTGTGGTCTCACTCGGCGCCGCCGCAAACAAGTCCAGCACCGCCGGCTGGATCCGCCTCGACGCACCCGCGGACGTACAAGTCCTCGAGGACGGTCGTGTCGTCGGCAGCACCGAACTCGAACGCATCATGCTGCCGGTCGGACGCCATGACCTGGAGTTCGTCAATACACCACTCGGCTATCGCGAGCGGCGAACCGTGCAGGTCACCGCCGGGCAGACAGTCACGCTGAAGCCCACGTGGCCACGCGGCTCGATGGCCATTAACGCAATTCCCTGGGCGGAAGTGTTCGTTGACAACGCCCGAGTCGGCGAGACCCCGATTGGCAACATCGCGGTGCCAATCGGTTCACACGAAGTCATCTTCCGTCATCCCGAGCTCGGCGAACGCCGGATGTCGGTGACGGTCAGCGTTGGTGAGCCAATGAAAGTTGGAGTCGATCTGAGGTCGAAATGACGCGACACGCGCATCCGGTCATAGCCATGTTGACGCTGGCGATGATCCTGGCAGCGTTAACCCCGAGTGCCGCCCAGGAGTCGTTAGCGAACGCCCGTCAGCTCTACGCCTCCGCCGATTATCGCAGCGCGTTGACGATGCTGAACACGCTGCTGGCGGCCAGCCCTTCGCCGCAGGACCGCCAGTCCCTCGAGTTGTACCGGACGTTATGTCTCGTGGCCATCGGCAGCAACGATGAGGCGAACAAGGCCATCGATGCGATGGTGGCGCGCGACCCGCTCTATCGTCCGAACATGGACGAAGTGCCGCCGCGACTGCGCACCGTCTTCAGTGACGCGCGCAAACGACTGCTTCCCGCGCTCATTCAGGAGCGCTATGTCCTCGCCAAGGCCGCATTCGATCGCGGTGAGATGAAGATTGCCGCCGACGGTTTTACGCAGGTACTGCTGGCGCTCGCCGACCCCGATATCGCGGTCGCGGCCAAGCAGGCGCCGCTCGCGGACCTTCGCGTGCTCGCATCAGGTTTCAACGACCTCACGGTCCGCGCCCTGACACCACCACCCGTGCCCGTAGTGCCAATGACGGTGCAGGCACCACCGCCGCCGGTCACCGCGCCGCCGCCCGAGCCGACGATCTACTCCCAGGAAAACGCGAACGTCATGCCTCCGGAGACGATCCGACAGGAGTTCCCGCAGTACCCGGGGCGCGTAACATTCGATCGCTCGGGTGTGATCGAGGTGGTGATCGATACGATGGGCGCCGTCGAATCAGCGTCGATGCTGGAAGGCGTGGAGGCGCTCTACAACCGTCTGCTGTTGACCGCGGCAAAGACCTGGCGTTACCGGCCAGCACGCCTCGACGGCATGGCGGTCAAGTATCGCAAGCGCATTCAGGTCACGCTCAACCGCATCCAAGAGGAGTAGGAGTAGGGGCGACGCATGCCGTCGCCCTTACCGTCCCGCCATTACCGTCCCGCCGCGTCAGCCACGTGAATCACGTCTGAACCGCTGTAATTCCCTTTCAAGTACAACGAGTCATTCGGCTTAGTATACGGATCCTCTACTGGATCAGCCTCGTTGAGGGGAGTCATGGGACTGA
>JBKPRH010000280.1:0-13713 GCA_046765795.1 Acidobacteriota bacterium
TCGCTGGTGCAGCACTCGAACGTGATCACGTCCACGTCGAGTTTGTTCAAGTGCGGCAGCGCGTCCTTGTACGACTGATTGGTCGCGAACAGTCGCTGCTGCGCGGGGTTGCCCCAGCAGGTGTGGCACCACACTTCGGTCGTGTCGCGCAGTCCCCTGACGGTGTTGTTGAAGATCTTCACGAAGAAATCCACACCGAGGCCAGTGCCGGTGCCACCCCGCTGAATCCCGATCAGGTGAATGTTCGGCTCCTCCATCTGGATGACCGGACACCCTGCGGCCGTCAGCTCCAGCAGTTCCTCGCGCATCGCATTGCTGATGTCGGCGAGCAGATCTTCCTGGTTGGCGTAATGGTCGTTGCCGATCGACGTACCGATCAGTTCAGGCGTGATCGTTCCGAACTTCACCGGGCGCGTGGTGAGCCCCTGCGCCAGCTTCCACGTCGCGGTGTAGTGCAGTGGACCGCGCGCGATCGCGTCCACGCACCGCGGCATCACACGGCTCTCCATCACCTCGAAGAGAATGTCGCCCTTGGCAGTGCCGCCGTAGCCCTTGCGCGTCTTGTAGTAGTCGTGTCCGGCGACGCCCTTGAAGCGCCGCGCCGGATACTGAAACCAGCTCATGCCGCCGACGTCCGCATCGAGCCGCGCATCACCGTCGGTGACGATGTCGAGGCCGGCCCGCTCCTGATCCTTGAGGTGAGCGCCAACGGCGTCGGTATATTGCTCGCGGAATCGCGAGTCAGCCAGCGCGTCGCGGAACGGCCGCGCACCGACGTTCTCGGTGTACCAAGTCGGACGTGGAATCGATCCGGTGATGGTCGTCGGGAGGATGACTTTCGCAGTCGCGGTGTACATGTCTGCCCAGATCGGTCCGGCTAAAGCCGGACACTACACTATGTCGTCCCAAGACGCCCGCTTAGCTTCAGCGTCCTCACCGTGAGATACGCGACAGCGAGGACGATCCAGATCCCAATGATGGCCGCAAGCTCACCGCGTCCGAGTGGCGGTGCGCCAGCTGCGCCGAAGTGCTCCCACACCAGAAGGACCAGCGCCCCGCTCGTCCAGGCGAACGGCGTTCCGTATTCCTTGCGAAGGACCTTCATCCAATCGAACTCGGTGCTGCGCAGTGTAGCGGAGAAGCCGCGCAGCGTCGGCACCCATCTCGGCACACGCTGGCAGTACTCGGTATACGTCTCACCAAACCGCCCGTACAAATAGTGCTCCTCCGCCGCGACGATGCAGATGTAGGCGACGACGAAGAACGGCACGACGATGAGATACATCGCCCAGCCGTTGTGCACGAGGGCGAGCCCGAGAAACAACAACAGATTCGCAAAGTAGAGCGGGTTGCGGCTGTGCGCGAACATGCCCGTATCAACCAGCGAGTTCGCCCACACCTGACGGTTCTGTCCGCCCCGCGTGATGTAAACGAGCCCAATCACCAGCACACGGAACGACTGACCGAGGAGCGCGATGAGGATGCCGATCGCATCGACGAGATGATCGGTGGCCATCGAATCGCCGGCGAGGTTGGGACGAGTGCCGAACGCGACCGTCAACAGGACGATCGGAAACAGCGCGTCGCGGACGCGGAAGATGACGTTGCCGATGCGCGCAGCGGCTGATGGCGGCGCCGCGATGACTTCACTTGATAGCAATGATCCCGCAGAAGTTGTACCACTTGAAGAAGACGTCCACGTGCTGGAATCCGACATGGCGGAGCAGCCGTTTGTTCTCTTCGAGGCGGTACGGGATAAGGACGTTCTCCAGCGCCTCGCGCTTCTGCGCGATCTCCATATCGCTGTAGCCCTTGCGCCGTTTCATCTCGTAATAATGGTTGATGAACAGCCGGTTGAACGTGGAATGCTCACCGAGGACCTTCTCCACCAGCAGGAAGCAGCCGTTGTGGTTGAGGCCGCGGTAGACGCTCGAGACGACGGCCTCGCGATTGAGCGGCCGAATGAACTGCAGCGTGAGCGCCATCATCGCGACCGATGCGTTCTCGATATGCAGCCCGTCGTTCAGATCCTGATGCATCAGCCTGTAGGACCAGGGGAATCGCGTCGCCGCCAGTTTCTGCTCGGCCTTGGCGAGCATGTCCTGCGACGAATCCAGCCCGACGAAGCGAACGTCGATTTCGGGACGCAGCATGGCGCCGACAGCAAGAAAGGTGTTCGCCGTCGAACATCCGAGGTCGTAGATGGTGGAACCGTCTACGGCAAAATCAGCCGCCAGCTCGCCGATCATGCGCTGAATCTCAGCGTAGTACGGCACTGAACGGTCGAGCATGTCGTCGAAGACCGCCGTTGTTTCTTTGCCGAATGTGAAGCCCTCGTTGCGGACCCGGGACTCGGCAAACAGCTGATCTTTTTCGGACATGGGCTCAATTGTAACGGAAGCGACTCAGCTTCAGACCACGGTAGGGCCAGCTAGGAGACCAGATCGTCGGCCGCGTCGAGCGACTCATGAAAGGCCGTCAGCACCGCATGCGTGAACAGGGTGCCAAGCACCCCGATGCCGAGCACAACCGGGGCACTGAGCGGTAGCACGGCAAGAGCGATCAACGTCACGACGGCGCAGCTTGCGAAGTGCACCGCATCCGGCAAGAGATCGGACCAGAACTGCCGGCGCTCATGGCGTACGCGTTCGCGGATAGCGGCCCGGACGTGCGGGGACAGTCGCGGCGGCGCGAGTACGCTCGCCAATTGGCGATCGAGCGCCTGCTGCTTCCTCGCAAATGCTGCGCATGCCACACAACCCGCCAGATGGGCATCGACCGCAGCCTTCTCGTCGCCGCGCGCGCGCGACCTCAGCTCGTTGACGCCCTCGAGGATCTCGTCCTGTACCTGCTGGCAGTCCATCGACTTACTCCATCATATCGGCCAGGGCGCGCCGCGCCCGATGCAGCTGACTCTTCACAGTGCCTTCGGGCACGCCCATCATCGCCGCCACTTCTGTGACGCTTCGCTCCTCGAAATAGAACAGCGTGATGACGTGACGCTGTGCGTCCGGCAACTTCGTCAGCAACCGCTCCCAGTCAATGGCTGGCGCTGACAATGCTGCCGACGGCTCCGGTACATCGTCGAGTGCCGAGGTCTTCCGGTACGATTCAGCACGCACCGCGCTGAGGCACGTATTGCGGGCGATGGCGTAGAGCCAGGTGGAGGGCGACGCGCGTCCGTCGTACTCCGGAAGCGCTCGCCACACCTTCAGAAAAATGTCCTGCGTCACCTCTTCGGCGCGGCCGGCATCGCGCAGGATCGCCACGGCCATTCGAAAAACCTTGTGCTCGTAGAGGTCCAGCATGGCCTGGAGCGCTTCGTCGTACCGCCGCTCCTGAACCAGCTGCTGGACATCGGCACCCATCCGCGACTTGATACGCGCGGCATGGAACTGAGGTTGCGCGCCATGCAACCGCCAAAGCCCGTCGCGCGTATCAAGGCCGGCGGACAGCGACATGCAGGACCCAGGCGGCTTCATCATCATCAGTCTGATACTTGCGGTGGCAGCGACCTACATCTTTCAGATGTGGGCCAGACATCAGCGGCGGCTGATGATTCATCGCGAACGGCTGGCGGCTATCGAGAAGGGCATCGAGCTGCCGCCGCTCGAGCAGGAGATTCAGAAGCGCAGCTGGAACGTCCAGCGTCTCCTGCTGCTTGCTGGTCTCGTGTGGATCTCGGTTGGTATCGCAGCCTTTCCGTTGTTAATGCGTCTGGGCGGACAGGCACTCTCCATTCCGTGGGGCTACGACCAAGTGGGTCCCGTATGGGCCAAGGTCCCGATTCCGCTCGGACTGGAATGGATCGGCCTGGCGCTCGTTGGCATCGGGGTCGCCCACCTCGTGACGTTTGCCGTCGGCCGACGCCGTGAGCGTGAAGAACCGAGGTCATGATGCGCGCCGCAGCAGCAATCATCGCGATGTCCGTCGTCGGCGTGCTGGGACAGGAACCTCAGCGCCCCTTGTCATTCGACGTGACGTCGGTCAAACCGAACACGTCTGGCGAGCAAGGCGGCAGCAGCAAGGGACAGCCTGGCCGTTACGTCGGAGTCAACGTGACGCTCAGGCGCGTGATCGGGCTGGCCTACCGGCCTGTGCAGGAATTCGTCGGCGGCCCGGATTGGATCAACACAGAACGATTCGACGTTGAAGGACGCGTCGAGGGCACCCCGACTCAGGACCAGATGCGCGAGATGCTGCGCTCACTCCTCTCAGATCGATTCCAACTTGCCGTCCATCGCGAATCGAGGCAGATGCCGGCTTACGCGCTGACGGTCGCGCGCGGCGACGACAAGTTGGGCGCTGACCTTCGTCCTGTCGCGCCCTGTCAATCGCCGGCGGCACCACCGATCGCTTCGACAAGGAGCTGCGGAGGATTCGCGGTCGGCAACGGCTCGATTAGAGGAAATGGCGTGACGATGACGCAGCTCGCCGTGGAACTGCCCTCGGCGACGGAAGGGCGCTACGTCGTCGATCGAACGGGACTCGACGGCGCGTTTGACGTGAGCCTGGTGTGGAACGCAGATGGACTCTCGCCGACCACGACCGCTGACAGCGCGCCGTCAGTGTTCGCCGCAATTCAGGAGCAACTAGGGCTCAGGCTCGTGCCCATCACGACGCCGATCGAGGTCATCGTGATCGACCGCGTCGAGCGACCCGCCGGCAACTGACGGTTTCGCATTCCAGTGCGCCATTGTCAGCGCCATTGATCGACGGACCAGCGGTGCCGGGAGATCGTCGACGCCAATGCGATCCGCAGTGGTTGTCTCAGCCAGCCGATCGGCAAGCTCTTGAAGCTCGCGCACGTTGCCGGGCCAGTCGTACTCAGTCAGGCAACTCTGCGCGTCGGAGGTCAGCTCGGCGACCGGCCGGCCAAGTCGCACCGCGTGCACGCTCATGAAATAGCGGAACAGCGCCGGCAGATCGTCACAGCGCTCGCGCAGCGGCGGGACCTCGATCTGAATGACCGTGATCCGCGAAAAGAGATCATCGCGAAAGACCCGGTTGCGGATAGAGTGCGGCAGGCTGCTTTGGGTGATCGCGATCAACCGAACGTCGGACGCGACCGACGACGACGACCCGATGCGCTGCACCATCCCTGTGTCGACAAACCGATGCAGACGGCCCTGGAGGCGCCAGCTCAGATAACTCACGTCGTGCAACGCGATCGTGCCGTTGTGGGCGTCTTCAAGCCGACCGCGTGAACTGTATGGTTCCCGCGCTGGAGTCCTGGTCTCGGCGAGTCCAAATAGCTCAGACTCGAGCCGCGCGTCTGGAAGGCAGGCGCAGTTCACTGAGATGAACGGCCCGTTCTGTCGCGGGCTGCGATCGTGAATGGCGCGAGCGACCAGCCGGCGGCCAACACCGCTCTCACCAGTGATCAGAACCGTTGCCCTCGACGCGGCCGCGTCGGTGACCTCTTCGGTGATTCGACGCATCGCCGCGCTGTGCCCGACCAACACCAGCGGACGAGTCATATCCGGCAACGGTCGCAGCGGCCTCACTCGCACAGAACTGACGCTCATACGGGTATCGTCGCGCGGCGGATTTGCCACGTCACTCGGGTAATCGCGGGAGTTGTACGAGGAACTTTTACGGAATCAGACGGGACTGTAGTGATGAACCTGGTCCATCGACGTCACGGCTGCAAGAGACCGCGCCGGATCGCATAGCGGACGAGCCCGGCAGTGGAATGAATGTCGAGCTTTTCCATGAGATTCGTGCGATGCGTTTCGGCGGTCTTGACGCTGACTTCGAGCACAGCCGCCGTCTCCTTCGTCGTCTTCCCTTCGGCAATGAGCTGCAGCACTTGCCGCTCACGCGGAGTCAGTGGGTCGTAGGGCAACTCCGTCTTGGCGAGATATGCCTGCACAACTGCGCCGGAGACATGGGGGCTCAAATACACACCGCCTGAACACACGTCCTTGATCGCCTGAAGAAGATGCTCGGCGGCCTGACTCTTGGATACGCATGCCTTGGCGCCGGCGCGCAGCGCCTCGAGCACGTGGTACTCCTCGGTGTGCATCGTCAGAAGCACCGACTTCGCGCGCGGCACGCGTTTCACGATCTCGCGGATCGCATCGATCCCGTTCAACGCCGGCATGGCCAGATCGATCACGACCACTTGTGGCTGCAGGCGTTCGGCCGTTGCGATCGCCTCCAATCCATCGGACGCTTCGCCCACGACCTCGAACCGTTCCCGTTCGAGCAGTGCGCGCAGGCCCTGACGAAACACCGGGTGATCGTCGGCGAGCAAGACTCTCACGCCCATGTCGATGCCTCCAGGGGAATCTCGACGATGAAGTCCATGCCCCGTTCGAGCCGCGGGACAAGACGCAGCGTGCCACCGAGCGCCGCGGTGCGCTCACGGATCTCAACGAGCCCAAGCCCGCGCCTGCCGTTGCTGGCCGTCCAGACGACCGCCGGATCACAGCCCTTGCCGTCGTCGCGGACCGAGCAGGTGATGAGATGCGGCGACTGGCACAGCGACACTTCAGCGCACGTGGCTTGCGCATGGCGCGCCACATTGGTCAGGCCCTCCTGCGCGGCGCGATACAGTGTGGTCTCGACGGGCAGCGGTAAATTGCCTGCGACGCCTCCGCGCACGGTCACCGGAATACCCCATCGCTGCGAGATCCCATCGGCCAGGAATTCGATCGCAGGCAGAAGCCCCATGTCGTCGAGGATGGTCGGACGCAACTCGTGCGAGATTCGGCGAATGCGGTCCTCGATCTGATCGAGCATGTCGCGCGCGGACTGAATTTCTGCGACACGGTCGTACGGCAGACGTGTGGCGACATCCGCCAGCGCGAGATGCACGGACGCCACGAGCTGCGACGCCTCTGCATGCAGTGCGTAGGCAATGCGCTTGGCCTGGTTTTCAAGGACGTCGTTGAGCCGATGCAGCACGAGATTGGCATCGCGAAAACCGCGATGCGCGATTTCGAAGGGCGAGATCGCCTCGATGAAAAACCGCTCGAGTGCCTCCGACATTTCCCCGCGATCGCCGTCGCTCGAGGCCAGCACCGCTGCTATCGCCTGCGAGTGCATCGTCGCCATGTCCAGCACACCGCGGCCGCTCGCCAACGCCTCACGTCCCAGGCCGTAGGCGCCCTCGAGCAACGCTTCGTCGGGATGCGCGAGATACTCGCTCAACATGCCGCGATAGCGGACATCGAGTTCGGTCCTGTCAAAGGTCATCGTCACGATTGGTCTCCCAGACAGCGCCCGACGAGGACGAGCGCGTCATCGGTGCCCTTTCGATAGCGCGCCAGGATCTGATCGGCGATCGCCTGTGGCCCATCGCCTGGCACGAACTCATCGGCGAACTCGGGCCTGATGCCGTCCGTGGCCAGAATCACGGTGTCGTGCGGCAACAGCGTCAGGCACTCGGTGCGCATCGGCGGCAGACGATGGCCGACCACGCCGCCGCGCAGCACGACATGATTCGCATGCCTGCGCCCACTCGCATCGCAACGAAGGATCACACCCTCGATGTTGCCCACACCCACCCACGTCATCGCGCCGCTCGGCGAGAAGAACAGCAGCGTCATGACGACGCCGCGGGTCTCCTTCAAAGCCTCGTGGCAACGCCACACCAGCGAGACCGCATCTTCGTGCGGCGACGAATTCAGCGTGCGACCGGCAATGCGCGCCGCATCTGCCGCCTCATTGCCGTGGCCGACACCGTCAATCACGGCTGCCAAGACTCCTTCAGGCAACTGCCTGACGACGTGAGAATCGCCCGACTCGATGCCAGCCACCATCGGCGCCTCCGCCACACCCCAGCTGATGCGCACGGCTCACCCGATCCACTTGGTCATCGTGACGGTCGTGCCTTCGCCGATCGCCGAGGAGATCTCGAATTGATCCATCAGGCGCTTGGCTCCGGGGAGTCCCATTCCCAGACTTTTGCTCGTGGAAAAACCGTCGCGCATCGCCGTATCGAGATCGACGATGCCGGGACCCTGATCGCGGGCGACGATCTGTAGTCCACGCACGATGCCATTGCCGACCGGCGCGATGCTGATCTCGCCTTCCTTGGCGTACTCGACGATGTTGCGGGCGACCTCGGAGATCGCGGTGGCGATGATGGTCAACGTCGTGTTCGTGAAGCCGAGAGTGGCAGCCATGCTCCGCCCCTCCTGCCGCGCCGTGACGATGTCGGCGGAGGACTGAATGCGTACGCGCACGGCGGTGCCAACGTGGAGATCACTCATCGTCGGCCGTCTCAGCCCGCCCGTCCAGAAACGCGAGGCCTTCTTCGAGATCGAGCGCTGTCGGGACGCCTTCGAGCGTCAGCCCAAGTTGGACCATCGCCAGCGCCACTTCCGGCTGGATGCCGACGATCACGGTTTCGGCACCCCGCAGTTTCGTGGTGTAGGCGATACCGCGCAGCGTGCGCGTCGCGAACGAATCGAGCACGTCGAGCGCGGTGACATCGACGATCACACCGCGAGCGCGGTGGCGACCCACCAGATCGGCGAGGTCGTCACGAAGTTGCAACAGATCGCGATCACTTAACGCCGCTTGGATACTGGCGATAAGCGTGTGACTCTGTTTGAGAATCGGAACGGCCATTCTTCCCCCACGGCGGGAGAGGCGAATGCCAGCCGACGACACACGCCGCCATGCGCCGGCACACCGGTCCTCACCGCAAACCGTTCAGGGCTCGACGGTTGTACGAATCAACGACTGCGAGGGGTTCCCTCTTCGACAATAACGACCTTGTAGCCGAGCACGCGCTCTGCAAGCTCAATGCCGCCCTGGAGGTCGCCGACGGTGTTCATCTTGCTCAAATCAACACCGATCGTGACGAGCGTTTGCGCGATCTCGGGTGAGAGGCCGGTCACGATGACGGTGGCACCGAGCAGACGCGCGGCTTCGACTGTCTGCACGAGACGATTCGCGATCGCCGAATCGATCGCCGGGACACCGGTGATATCCATGACCGCGACCTTGCCGCGGTTCTCGCGAATGCCGCGCAGCAGTTGCTCGGTGAGCTGACGGGCACGCTGCGGATCGATGAGACCGATGATGGGCAGAATCAGCAGACGCTCGCGGACGCGTAGCACCGGCGTCGAGAGCTCACGAATCGCTTCCTGCTGCTGACGGATGATGCGTTCGCGTTCCTGCACGAAACCCACGGCCACGGTGTTGGCGATGCGGTTGGCCGCCGGCTCGTAGGCGTCGAGCACCTTGTTCAGCAGATCGAAGTCGCGCTGATACTTCTTGAAGAGCGACCGTGCGAGCACGTCGCGGAGCAGCAGCACGATGCCGACGACTTCCTGCGTTTCAACGCCGCGAGGGATGATGCGTTCGGAGAGGTCGCGCGCGTAGGCCTGAAGGGCCTCGACGCTGCCGGTCTCGAGCACGGCGACGTAGTTGTCGTAGACGCGCGTCGCTTCCGCGAAGATCTCTTCGCGCGTCATTGCCGTCAGCAGGCCTGACTCGGTGATGCGGCGCGCCCAATCTTCGCGCAACTCGGTGCGCTTCTCGCGCAGATGCGAGACCAGCTCCCGAAGGAGTCCGGTTGTCGATTCACTGGGGGGGGACAGCGTTGGCGCAGCGGACTGCGGTGGCGCGGGCGTGTCGGCGACCTGGGCGACGTTCGTCATTGCTTTCTCCTTCGCGTGGCGACGGGAGCACCGCCACGCGCCGCCGTCCAGTATTGGCGGGCGTCAGAGGAGAAAGAATCGGGTCATTACCTTACCTGCGGGTCGGTTTCCACTCCCATCCATCGCTCGGGCGCACGATGCGTTTCAGATGTATGCGGCCGTCGTTCGGATCGCGCGACGGACTACCCCAGATCTGCACGACATCGGCGACCTTCAAGGTGTCCTTCGTCATGCCGTCACGCTCGAGACGACTGGGATTGGCCCACTCCGCCGCGTAACGCTTCGCGCTCCCGGACGGCTCGCGCGAGACGACGTGCACCCAGGTGTGCGGCGCCTTGAACTGCACCTCGACAATTTCGCCTTCGATTTGAATCGACTGGTCTTCGAAGTAGTAGGCGGCGAATGAATGGTGACCGCTGGCCACGGCGGTCAGACCCAGGATCAGGGCGGCACCGATCGCGAATGTGCGGGTCTTCATCATGCCGCGATGTTATGCCGAGACGTGGCGTTGCAGCCAGTACTCAGAGGTTGGCCGCAACGTGGCGTTCCAGCCAATCGCTCAGCGGTTTGATGTCAGCCATAACGTCAACGACTCGGTCGATCGCTTTTCGCGTGGACAGTGACGAGGGCGTTAGCTGCTTGCCCGCGTGAAGGTCCTTCATGCGCAACAACTCGATGCGCGGATGATTCGCGTCATACCCACGTGGCGCATGTGCGCTGGTTTCGTGCGTGGCCACCGAGTACTTCTTGCGGCGCAAGCCGGCGACAATCGTGGCGATCTTCGGGCCTGAGGCGTCTGCGGCAATGGCCTCACGAAGGCGACGCAGCGTCGGCCCGTCGGGCATGTAGATTCCAGTGCCGACGTAGAGGCCGTCTTTCGAAAGGGAAACGTAGTACTTGCTGCCGACGCCTGACGCGATGAACGTTTTGTATGGTGCCTGGTCGCGCGCAAATCGCATGTCGCGATTGATGCGCGTCAGCTTGCCCGAACCGTAGGTGGGCGCGAGCTCGGCGAGCAGACTCTGCATCGGCTTGCGGCACGCACGTTCGTACACGTCCTTGTTCGCCTGAAACCATTCGCGGGTGTTGTGCGAGGCGAGCCCTTCGAAGAAGGTGAACGCCTCGCGTGGAATCCCTTCGAATCTTCCGGCGAACAGTACATCCATTCGACTCTCGCTCATGACGAGCCATGACCACGTCGAATGACCGTTATTTGCTCGACGTCGTCCGGCTTGCGACTGGCTCGATGCGGATGAGGGCGCCGGGATCCGAGTCGGTGATCACATACAGCAGACCGTCCGGTCCCTGTCGGATGTCGCGGATGCGCTGATGCAGTTCGCTGAGCAGCGACTCACGCCGCAGCTCCTGCATCTTCTCGTTGAACAGAATGCGCTCGACGTGCCCGGTGCCCGGGATCTCACCGGTGCGCAACGAGCCGACGAAGACATCGCCCTTCCACTTCGGGAACTTGTCGCCGGTATAGAACTCCATCCCCGACACGGCAATCGATGGCACCCAATAGACGATGGGCGGTTCGAATCCGGCGTGCCCCGGGATTTCCGATTGCCACGGTCCGGGGTACGAACGGCCGTAGCTCACGAGCGGCCAGCCATAGTTGGCGCCGGGCTTGAGGATGTTGATCTCATCGCCGCCGTTCGGACCGTTTTCATTCAGCCACATCTCGCCGGTGCCGGGATGCATCCGAAGACCGAGCGCGCTGCGATGTCCGAGCGTGTAGACCTCGGGCTTCGCGCCAGCTTTCTTCGTGAACGGATTGTCGGGTGGAATCGTGCCATCGTCGCGGATGCGGAGGACCTTGCCGCCCTGATCGCCAGGGTTCTGCGGGAAGTTTGGATCCTTCGAGGTGCCGCCGGTCGTCGTCACGTAGAGCATGCCGTCCTTGCCGAAGGCGATGCGCGTCGTGCCGGCGGCATCGAGGACGAAGATGTCCTTCACTTCGGTGAGTGCCTTGCCGTCGAATTTCGCGCGCGCGATCGCGACCGTGCGTCGCTTCTCGTCGAGCGGCTTCGTGTACGAGAGATAGAGAAGTTTGTTCTCGGCAAACCTCGGATGGAGCGCGATGTCCATGTAGCCGTGGACGGCACCGGGCAGGCCGGACTCACCGGCGAAGTAGCCTGTCGGTCCGCCGGGCACCGGCTTGGGATCGAGCACACCGTTGCGCATGATGCGCAGGTTGCCGGTGCGCTCGGTGATGAGCGTTGCGCCATCCGGCGTGAACGCCAGCGCCCAGGGAAACTTCAGTCCCTTCGTCACGACGCTGACGCGGATGCGCTGACCCTCGCCGGTATCGAACTCGATGGGCTTGTCCGGCAACGGCCGGTTCGCAAGCCCGGTCGGCGCGACCGGGATGCCCCCCTGGAACGGCACCGTCTGCTGCCCGGAGCCGACGGTCAGGCCCACGGTGGCGGCAAGAGCCAGGGCGAGTGGGACGGCAAGCGGCACGCGACGCGGAATCCTCACGGGTGAACCTCCTGTTGGCGGAACTGAAAGTATAGGCCTTCTGCACATTCTGGCACCGGGCTGCACAGGGGGTGTGACCCCGGGTCAGACCCCGGGTCAGACCCCGCCCTGTGTCGGTCACGGAATTTACGGTCGATAAAGGGAACAGCCGTGCGTACGAGCAGAGCCGCCTCCTCGGCACAAGTGAAGGACCCCGGTCCGGTGACGGGCACCGGTGCGGCTACGGCTCGCCCTACTCGCGTCGGGGATCCCTCGACTTCGGCCGGAGCAAGCTCTTCGACTTCGCTCGGGGCAAGCGGCACCGTTGACGGCATCCTCAAGCTCCTCGCCCGCGCGATCCGGCAGTTCCACACATACCCGGCGACGAGCCCGATTTGTATCGAGGCGACCACCGCCTGCCACGACGCTCTGAAGGGCTTGCCGTATCGCGATCGCTTGTCATTCCGCGTCACGCCGCACGACCTGATCGTGGACGAGACGACGATTGGCGCGGGCACCGTCATCGAGCACGAGCTGACACGACGGCTGTTCCGCGCGCGCGTCGCTAATCTCGACATCGATCGCGCCGCCACACCGCGCGACCTGTCGCGATTCTGCATCAACCTCGTCGGCGCGGACGACCTCGAACGCGAAGGCATCACCTTCGCCGAGCGACTCACCGAGCATGGTGTCACCGCGATCACCGTCGGCATGGCGCATCGGCCTGCGGTGCTCGACATCGGCAACCCGGCACCCGCCACACAAGACGTCCTTACCCACGAACGGCGACGGCGCGAATCGCTGGCGCAGCGGGACGCACCGATCAGTTATCTGTATCCGCCCGACAAAGGCTGGGTGCGCCTCGATCCGGGCCAGACGATCGAGTCGGTCTCGCTCGTCGACCTCGTCGTGCTCGTCGAGGACCCCGCTGAGATCGCGAGCATGCTGCTCCGTCTCACCGACGATGAGATTCCGGGTGTGGACACGCGGCAGACCGCACTCGAACGAAAGTTCAGCGACGTCACGCTGTTGTTCTCAGCCCTCGATCCGCGTCTCGCGCAGGTCATGTTCGGACGCCTCGCGCGCGCCGTCCTGAAGCTCGATCCCGATCGACGGAACAACCTGCTCCAGCGAACGGTCCTGCCCGGCCTGCTCGACGGCAAGGACGAAGGCAAAGTGCTGCGCGACTTCCCCGACATGGATCTGGCGGAGTCGATCTGTCTCCTGCTCGATCTCGAGACGGCCGCACCGGAAGTCCTCTCTGCAGCGCTCAATCGATTGGACCTCACGCCAGATCGCCGTGCCGCGATCGAGCCGCTCATCAACGAACGTCTCCGCGCGCAACACGGCGGCGAGGCGCTCGATCGATCCTCGGGCATCGACCGCCACGCGCAGGGACTGATTCGCGTCGACACAAAAACCGACACCGACTTTTCCGAGTTTGCCGCCTTCGACCTCTCGGTGGACGAGGAAAGCATCGCCGTCGTCCGCGACGTTCGTCAGGGCATCCTCGATACGGACACGCTGGCGACGCAATTACGCACCGTGTCGCAGTTGGTACGCCTCGAACCAAACCCGACACTCGTGGACGCCTTCCTGCGTCGCGCGCTCGAATTGATGCTGGGGCTCGAGC
>JBKPRH010000281.1:0-5787 GCA_046765795.1 Acidobacteriota bacterium
AGATGTGTATAAGAGACAGGTCTCCGACGGAACGAGCTTCACGACCGCGGCATCGACATCGAACTGACCCAGTGCAATTGAGGGAACGCCGTACTGCTTACTGAGAAGCGCGGTGATCTCGTCGTCTTTGACGTATCCGAGCTTGATCAGATTGAAGCCGAGCTTCCCCCCGTGCTGGCGCTGATAGTTCAGCGCCTCCTGGAGTTGCTCGGGTGTGATGCGCTTCTCTTTGAGAAGCAGCTCTCCGATTCGAACCGCCATTTACCGATCACTGGCCGACATGCGCAGTGGCCCTTCTCACCTGAATGGTCGTCAAAACTTCGTTGCGCCTGAGAGCACCTGTGGCAAACCACGCCGTGCGGGGCACTGCGGCTCGTCATTACTTCTCGGCCTGCACGGTCCTGCCCGATAGGGTCGAGGTGGGCCGGCCGAAGTTGTGATGGAATAAGGGGAACGGCCTGCTTTGAGCCGGTCGACGGGCCTCGTCCTCAGCACGTCGAAGGGCCTCCACATGTCCCACCAGCGTTGTTCAGTGTTGGGCAGCCGCCCATAAGGAACAGAACTGGACATTTGCCGTATTAGGAGACTGATTGAGCTCAGTACCGGAGGCGGAGGTTTCGCCATCCACACTCGGGTTCCTCCCAAGACTTATCGGCGTCATCCGATGTCCCCGCACAACATTTCGGGCCGTGGCTGCGTCGCCCCGGTGGGTCGGACTCGTGATGGTTCTCGCGGTGATCACCGCGGGGAGCCAGGCGCTGCTATTCCAGACCGAAGTCGGTCAGGTGGCGCTGGTCGATCAGTGGGAGCGGACGACGTTGGCCTTCGGGCAACCGGTGGACGACGCGCGATACGCCGAATTCCAGGCGCTTAGCGGGAAGGGTCCACTCTACGGAGTAGCGACAGCGCTCGTCGCTGGACCGGTGCTGACAGTGGTGCTCGCGGTGGTCGTGGCGCTCGTCTTCCGAAGGGGCAATCGGAACGTCTCGTTCTCACAGGTACTCGCGGTGGTCGCACATGCCAGCGTCATCCTTGCCATTCGACTCCTGGTGTCGGCGCCGGTGAGCTATGCGCGCGAGGCGACAGGCGGTGCGACATCCCTCGGACTCTGGTTTCCCGCACTCGATGCCGCGTCGTTCGCGGGTCGGTTCGTCGGGGCGCTCGACATCTTCGTGCTCTGGTGGGTGGTGCTGCTGGCCATCGGCGTCGGGGTCTTGTATGGACGGCGAGCCCGACCGGTCGCAGCTGCGTTCCTGGGGGTCTATGCCGGTCTGGCCCTTCTGTTGGCCGTGACCATGACGGTACTGGGAGGAACCGCGTAGTGGCAGACACAACTACCGCACAACCGGTCTCGCAACCCGGCCTGCTCGCTCGTATCTTCGGCGTGCTGACGTCGCCGAAGTCAACGTTTGCTGCGGTCGCGGCGCGTCCGCGGTGGCTCGGCGTGATGGCCATCACGCTGGTCATCGGGGCCGCATGTCAGTTCTACATCATGTCTTCGCCTGAGATGCAGGACGCGATGTTCGAGCAGGCGACGCGCAACCCCAACATGACCGACCAGCAGGTCGCGGGCGTGGAACGGTTCATCAGCGCCCTTCCCTACGTGATCGCCGGCGCGACGCTGATCCTCGGCCCACTGTTCAGCGCCGTCATCGCCGGCATCCTGTTGCTCATTTTCTCGACATTGATGGGCGGCGAAGCAAAGTTCAAACAGGTCTACGCCGTGATGGCGCATTCTGGTGTGGTATCGACCATCGCGGCCCTGTTGGCCGCCGGCATGATCATGCTCGGCGCGCGACCGACTGGCGCGAATCCGCCTGGAGCGAATCTCGGCATCTTCGTGCCGATGCTCGAGGAGACAAGCTTCATCACGCAATTCCTCAGCGCGATCGACCTGGTGCTGGTCTGGTGGCTCGTGACCTTATCGATTGGTCTCGCGGTTCTCTACAAGCGCCGCACCGGCGGCATCGCGTTCACGCTGCTGTGTGTCTACGTGTTGATCGCACTCATCCGCGGCTACGCCGCGTCGGGTTCCTAAGGAGACTCGATGTCCTGGAAAAAGGTTTCGATCATTGTTGGGATCGTGCTGGTGCTCGCCGCGGTGGTGGCAGCCAACCTGTACTACCGCCGCGATACCGGCCTGAGCGTGAATGCTGAAGCCGTCCGGTCGCGCGACCTGGAGGCGATCGTCTCGGCATCCGGCAAGATCCAGCCGAAACGCCAGATCAACGTCTCTGCGAACACCACCGGACGGGTCACGCGCGTGGCGGTCGAAGAAGGACAGCGCGTCAAGACCGGTCAGTTCCTGCTCGAGATCGATCCGCGATCGCTCGACGCGCAGTTGCAGCGCGGCGAAGCGAGCGTCGCCGCCGCGCAATCGTCGTTGCAGCAGTCACGCGCCTCCGTGCAGCAGACGCGTGTCGCACTCGAGCTCGCACGCCAGACCCTGAAGCGGACGCAGGAGCTGTGGAAAGAGGGACTGACGACGCGTGAGGCGCTCGAAAGAGCCGAAAACGACGTCCAGTCGCGCGAGGCCGAGCTGAAGACGCGCGAGCAGGAGATCCAGACCAACGAACAGCGCATCAAGGTCGAGGAAGCCGGGCTGGCGACGACGAAGTACAACCTCAATCAGGTAATCATCACCGCGCCAATGGACGGCCTGGTCACGCGCCGGAGCATTGAAGAGGGCGAGACCGCGGTGCTCGGCACGATGAACAACGCCGGCTCGGTGCTCCTGACGATTGCCGATATGTCCATCCTCGAAGCGGAGGTCGAGGTGGACGAGACGGAGATCCCGTCAGTGTCACTCGGACAAGTCGCCAAGGTCACCATTGATGCGATTCCGGATCGGACGTTCAAGGGACGCGTGACAGAGGTCGGCAACAGCCCGATCCAGACCACGACCAACCAGAGCCAGGGCCAGCGCCAGGCGACCACCTTCAAGGTGGTGATCACGATCGAGGAGGACGTGCCCGACGTTCGGCCGGGGTTCACGTGCACGGCGGAGATCACGACCGCCACGCGCAAGAACGCCGTCTCGGTACCCATCCAGGCACTCACTGTCCGCGAGATGCTCTACAACGACAAGGGTGACCTCGTACACGAAGAACCGCAACGCCGGCGACGGGGCAACGCGGTCGAGACACCAGTGTCGGCGTCCAATGAGCCACCTCCCGGCCACACCCGCAAGGAGACGGAAGGTGTGTTCGTGGTGAGCGGTACACGTGGTGTCTTCACGCCAGTCAAAGTCGGAATTGCGGGCGAGCAGTATTTCGAAGTGCTCAGCGGGCTAAAGGCCGGCGATCAGGTCATCACTGGTCCGTTCAGCTCGGTGCGCGAGCTCGCAGATGGTGGCGACGTCAAGCTGCAGCAGCAGAACACCAATCGCACTCGCACCCGGTCGACGTCGAGCAAATGAACCAGGTTTTCGATTCCATCCTGATCGCGCTTCAGGCCATCTGGGCCAACAAGCTGCGATCCTTCATGACGGTGTTGGGCAACATCGTGGCGGTCACGTCGATCGTCACGGTGGTCACGCTCATCCAGGGCATGAACGGGATGGTGGCGGACGCGATCGTCAGCGACATCGGCGCCGACAATTTCACGGTTCAACGCGTGCCGCCGATCTTCAACGAAGACGAGGCGGAGCGTAACCGCAATAATCCGCTGATCACGATCGACGAGGCTGATGCGATCCGCGCGTTCAGCCCATTGATTGTGTCGGTGGCGGCGCAAGCCAGCCGCAACGCGACGGTGTCGTATCGGACTGAGGAAATCAACAACGCCCAGATACAGGGCGTCACCAGCAGCTACTCCGATTTCTCGACGTTCAGCGCCGAACGCGGGCGCATGATGAGCGCGGTCGAAGTCGAGCGTGGACAGCAGGTCGCGTTGCTCGGCTATGGGCTCGCTGACCGCCTCTTCGGCGACATCGACCCGATCGAGAAGACCATCAAGATCGCCGGCATCAACTTCCGGGTGGTTGGGGTCAGCGAACAGAAAGGATCGTTCTTCGGGAACTCGCAGGACAACTTCGCGGTGGTTCCCCTCGGCGCCTACCAGCGGCTGTTCGGGGCGCGCCAGTCGCTGTCGTTGATGGTCAAGCCGGTCTCCACCGATCGCATGTCCGAGGCCATGGACGATGCGACGGTGGCGCTGCGAGTGTCGCGCCACTTGAAGCCATCGGCGCCGAACAACTTCGGCATCCTGACCTCGGACACGATTCTCGACCTCTATCGCCAGGTGACGAGCGGCATCTTCCTGGTCCTCGTCGGCATCGTCGCGCTGTCGCTGGTCGTCGGCGGCATCGTGATCATGAACATCATGCTGATGGTGGTGAGCGAGCGCACGCGCGAGATCGGGCTGCGCAAGGCGCTCGGGGCCAAGCGCAAGGACATCATGTCGCAGGTGCTCACCGAGTCGATCACGCTGTCCACGCTCGGCGGACTCATTGGGATTCTGCTCGGGTCGCTTGCGGCGTCGCTGATCGCGGCGCTCACTCCCCTGCCCGCACGTCTCGAGATGTGGTCGGTCGTACTCGGGATCGGGATCACCGCCGCGGTTGGTCTGTTCTTCGGCGCGTGGCCGGCGCACCGGGCGGCATCACTCGATCCGATCGAGGCGCTTCGCCGTGAGTAAGGGCATCAATCGCGGGCTGTGGCGCGAAGTCGCGGTGATGGCGTTCGACACGCTGCGCACCAACAAGATGCGCTCGGCGCTCACCATTCTTGGCGTTGTCATCGGGATCACCTCCATCGTCGGCATGACCTCTCTGATCCGCGGCTTCGACGAGTCGCTGCGCGACATGATTCGCCAACTCGGTCCGAACACGATCATCGTGAGCAAGGCCAGCGCCGTCAGCCTCGCCGCGGGCGCCGACTTTGCCGAGTTGATCCGCCGGCCCAACCTCACCGTCGCTGATGCCCGGGCGATCGAGCGGCTGGCGCCGTCAGTGGGTGTGGTGGACATCTGGATGGGTCAGGGGCTCGGTGGTACCACGGCCGAGCGTGTGTTCTACGGCGGCAATCGCACGCCAACGCTGGGTGTCATCGGTGCGACCGAGCAGTTTGCGACAGTGAATTTCGTCAAGCTGTCATTCGGCCGCTTTTTTACGCAAGCGGAAGTACTGCGCAGACGCCGCGTCGTGGTCCTTGGCAATAACCCCTATCAGGCGTTGTTCGCGCCGTCGGGAATCGATCCGATTGGCAAGAAGGTCCGCATCGGCGCCATCGAATACACGGTCGTCGGCGTCCTCGAGAAGCGTCCCTCACCATTCCCGCAGGCGGACGACTTCGTCGTGATTCCGCAGACGACGCATCAGGTGATGTTTGCGACCAACGCCCGGCAACGCTTCGGCGGCGGCAACAGCGCGCAGATCACCATCGTTCCGGCCGAAGGCGCGACACGCGATCAGACGGTCCAGGAAGTCGAAGAGATCATGCGGATCCGTCATGGCCTCAAGCTCGATGAGCCCAACGACTTCGAGATCGGGGGACAGGACGCAATTCTCCGACTCTGGGATCAGATCAGCCGCGCAGTGTTCCTCGCATTGGTGGTGATTTCGTCGGTGGCGCTGATGGTCGGCGGGATCGGCGTGATGGCGATCATGATGATTTCGGTGACCGAGCGGACGCGCGAGATTGGCGTACGCAAGGCACTCGGCGCACGCCGTCAGGAGATTCTGTTCCAGTTCCTCGCCGAAGCCGCGGTACTCACGTCCGTTGGCGGGATACTCGGGATCGTGTGCGGGGCCGCGATCGGCTTCGCCATCAGCCTGGCGACCGGCTT
>JBKPRH010000282.1:0-21798 GCA_046765795.1 Acidobacteriota bacterium
ACGAGATTCCTTCATAGGTCTCGTGGGCTCGGAGATGTGTATAAGAGACAGAAACACCAGCGCGTCTTCGCCGGCGGCCTGCCCTGAGCCTTGTCGAAGGGCCCAGTGGGTGCGGTAGACGTGTGACCACGCCAGAGTGACGAGCGCAGGGACCGTGATCCCCAGGACGAGGAGGCCGATCCAACCGAACCAGAACACAAATGGCCCCGCAATGATGAACGCGAGCAGGAGAGCGGGCTTTATCGCGCGGCGAAACGCGCGCGGGTGCAGGGACTGCCACGCGACGCTGTCGAGATCGAATCCAGGGAGTACTTCGCTCACCAACGCTGGCACGGCGGATCGCCGAATGATTGGCGCCAGCCACTCTCGCGCTTGCTTGGATTCTTTGTCGTGATGCGAGCCGTGTCCGCCCGCCGTTTCGACTCGCACCGACATGCGTGTGACCAGCCGCTGCAACGGCGACTCTCTGACCGTCAACGACTGCACACGTTTCAACGGAACAGTGGTGGTCACACGTGTGAGAAGGCCGTATTCCGTTCGCAGGTCGTCGCCGACGCGAGTCAGGCGGAACTCGTATAGCCGAAGGAACGACCACCCCATAGACAGCAGTCGCACGAGCAGCAGCAAGCCGACGACGCCCACCAGCAAAAGCCCGACGCGGCCGGCTGAGGGCACGCGGCCGCCAGCAACAGTCACGATGGTGTCGCGCAGGAATCCAGGCGCATAGGCCCCGCTTGTCAGCTGCTCCCATACAGATCGAAAGAGCCCTGCTTCCCACAGCACGCCGTACGCAGCAGCGACGAGCACCATGCCGCGGTTTTCGAGCAGGCCGTTCAGCAGCAACTCGCGGAGCGGCAAGTAGAGGAGCGTCTGGCCGCCTTCGCGTTCCGCGCTCCGGCGGCCAGGCTCGAGTTCGCGCTCGGTCGAGACCCGCGGTTCTTCGGCGACGACCTCGGCACGTCCCGCGAAGATTCGTCGTCGCATTTCTTCGAAGACGGTTTCGTGCAGAACACTGATGGTTGCCTCAGGCGCCTGACCACCACCGGTTTCGACGCGAACTTCGGCGACACCGAGCAGCCGGTGAACGATGTTTCGCACCGCGTCGAGGTTCTGGATGCGCGCATACGGCACGTGGCGCTCGTTGCGAAACAGGATGCCCGAGCTGATGACAAGCTCCGTACCCTCGTAGCGCACACGGAACGTCCAGTAGCGAACCAGCGCGGCGATCGTCGTGGGGATCAGAAACAGCAGTATCCAGAACTGCCAGTTGGCGATCTCGAAATCGCCGGGCATCCACCGGTTCATCCACCGCGTGGGTCCCCATCCAGGATCGGACGGCTGCGACGAAGAGCGGCCGCTGGTCAGGATGAGCACGACGGCCGGAACCAGGAACGCCCTCAGGCTGCCAGCCAGCGCGAACAAGATCGATGACGGATGCAGACGATGATCAGACGGCATCGCCCTGGTCACGCGGCAGCAAGTGCGCGCGAATGCGTTGCGCGACGGTGAACTCGAGGCCAGACAGCGTCACTTCGGAATGGTGCGTGCCTGCCGTGTACACGACAAGCGAGCCAAGGCTGTAGCGGCGCTCGAGCGGTCCTTGCGAGACATCGGTGTGTTGGATTCGCGATCGCGGAACGTTCGTCGTCGTCCGCCAGTACACACCGCGCGTGATCTCGAGGCCGGCTTCATCTACGCGGTACGACGTGTGGCGATACGAGATGGCGGGCCAGCGTTGCAGGTGCCAGCCGAGCGCTCCGAGCACGATCAGCCACAGTGGCACGAGCAGCAATCCGAGCACCAGTATCCCGCTCGCCGCCCATATCAGCAGAACGCCCGCGAACGAGACTGCCGCCAGGATAACGAGGAGGATCGCAAAGTGCACGCGCTGCACCATAATCCAGCGCGGGTCGAGCTGGCGGCTCACGCCGTCGGCGATCGCATCGGCAGTGCCGGAGTCCATCGACGAGGACGACTCTATTACAATCACGCCGTGCTCTTCTCGCGACGTCTCCTGCTCCAATCGCTCATCGCGCAACCACTCCTGGCGGCCGTCGCTTGGGCGCAGGCACGAGTCGTCGGCAAAGCCAAGCCGTTGCCCCCTGGCGCCGTCACTCATGACTGGACGTCGTTCCTTGGCCCGACGCACAACGCGGTATCCACTGAGACGAAGCTGACTCGCACACTGCCACCGACACTCGTCTGGGAATTTTCGAAAGGTACCAGCTATTCATCGCCGGCAATCTCCGGCGATCGGCTCATGTATATCTACCGCGTCGGCGACGAGGAGATCGTCGAGTGTCTGGACGCTTTGACGGGTGCGAGCCGCTGGCAGTTCAAATACGGCACGGTCTTCGAGGATCGCTACGGTTACAACAACGGACCTCGTTCGAGTCCGGTCATTGATGGCACCCGCGTGTACACGATGGGCGCGGAAGGAAAGCTGCATTGCCTGGACCTCGCCTCGGGCAAGGTGCTCTGGAAGCGCGACCTCCGCGCCGACTACAAGGTGCCGCAGGACTTTTTCGGCACCGCGTCCACGCCGCTCGTTGAAGGTCGGCTCCTCATCGCCAACGTTGGTGCACCTGGTGGTCCATGCGTGGCGGCCTTCGACACCGCGACCGGCAAGGAAGTGTGGCGGGCGGGGAATGCATGGGGGCCGAGCTATGCGTCACCGGTGCCGGCTATCGTGCACGGGCAACGACGCGTGTTTGTATTCGCCGGCGGCGAGTCCGATCCGCCCACCGGCGGACTGATGTCGATCAATCCCGCGACCGGCAAGGTCGACTTCTCGTTTCCCTGGCGCAGCCGCAGCTACGAGTCGGTGAATGCCTCGTGTCCTGTTGTCTTCGACAACAAGGTCTTCATCTCCGCGAGCTATCGCACCGGCGGCGCGCTCCTTCAGATCAATCCGGACTTCACACACAAAGTCCTGTGGACGACGCAGGAGTTTGGGCTGCACTTCAATACGCCGATCTATCGAGACGGATATCTGTACGGATTCGACGGGCGCAATGAGCCCGATGCCTCGTTGGCGTGCGTGGACGTCGCAACCGGAAAGATCGCGTGGCGAGAGATACCAGAGTGGAACGAGACTATCGGTGGCCGTCAGGCCACAGTCGGTACTTATCGTGGATCGCTGCTCGCAGTTGATGGCAGCTATCTCTGTCTCGGCGAGCTCGGACACTTGCTGTGGATCGACCTGACGCCGAAGGGCTACAAGGAAGTGTCCCGTGCCTGGTTATTTCAGGCGCGAGAATCGTGGACCTTGCCAGTCCTCAGTCGCGGGCTGCTCTACGTGGTGCAGAATACGCGCGAGCTCAACCGCGGCACCGGACCGCGGTTGCTCTGTTACGACATGCGCGGTTAACACGAACGCGTGCGCAGCACGCGCGACATGCGTGCGTAGCTACTTCTGCTTGTCCACAACCACGCGGCCTTTGTCGTTCTCGTAGACGTGATATTTGTTCCCGTCCTTGCAGGTCGCGGCGTAGTCGTTCTGTTTAAGGACCGTCGCCGAGACAACCTCACCGCACGGCTGTCCTTGAAGCGCGATGACGGCGGTCAGATCTTTCTTGAGTGCCTCGACGTCCTGTTGGGCAGCGACCGTTGTCGCGAGACATCCAAGGACGAGGAATGACGAAGCAAGTGCAACCACTCGTGTAGTCATAGAAGTCCTCATTCAGGCATCGAGCGCGGCAAACGATTTCGGATCCGCGAGCAACCCCCAGATGCGTTCGCGTGACGACAGGATGTCAGACGCGAGCTGCTGATCGCGGTCTTGCAGCAGGGAGAGGACCTTCATCATCAGCAGGTCGTACGAGCGGCGAAGTTCGGAGATCGTTGGTACCGGCTTCCCCGAGTAGTGCTTGCGAAACTCGCCGAGCAGATCGTCCACCTGATTCTTGAGTGAGAGCTTGGTCATCAGGCCGATCCCCTTGGTCTGCTTGAGCCGCGCCTCGAGCGCAGTGAGGTCGAGCGTTGGCGCTGCGGCAGCCGGCTTCGGTGGTGTCGCCGGCTTTGGTTTCGTCGCCGGGGGCGGAACGGTCGTCGCCGTATTCGTCGCGGTCGCAGGCTTCACCGGAGTCTTCGCGGGGCTTTTCGAAGGTGTTGCCGCGGCTGCCTTCGGTGTGGCGGTTGCCGGGGCTGCCTTCGATGGGGTCGTTGCCGGGGGCGCCGCCTTCGCGGTGCCAGTCGCCGGGGTTGCCTTTGCAGTCTGAGGCGCTTTCGCGCTCTCAGGCTTTGCGGCCACCGGTGATGGCTGCGGCTGAGCCTCCGGCTTTTTCGCGTGCGTGCATCCGGCGCTGAGCACCATCAACACAATCACAGCTGAGTAGCGGCTCATGGTTGACCTTCGTCTCTACTGACTCAAAAAGCAAGATCGGCGCCACGCTCGAGCTATCGCGCAGCAACGGGTTCGCTGTCAATGATGCCGGTCGCAAGCACAGCAGGTGCGATGCCCTCAGGCTCAACGTGATACGCGTAGACGAACTGCTTGAATTCCGGGTGCAGGAAGTCAGCGCCAAACTTGAACTCCTTCATTTCCTTGAAGGCCTGCTCCGCAGTCCATCTGTCGTGAGCCATGCGATACGCAGCGGTCATGACACCGGTGCGATGTCGTCCCCCAGCGCAGTGGACGTAAACCGGCTGATTCGCGGGATCGTTCACGAGTTTGAGGAATGAGGTCAGCTGTTCCTTCGTTGGCGCGACGCGCGTAGACATCCCGATGCGATGGAATTTCATGCCGGCCGCCTCGACGAGTTTCTGTTCGGCGGGATCGAAGTCACGCTGAAGATCGATGACCGTCTTGACGCCGAGCGCCGCGAGGTCTTTGTAGTCCCGGCCGTCGGGCTGGGCTCCGCGGAAGTAGTTCGCGTTGACCTGGCCGAAATTATCGATGTTGATTCGTGGACGCGCGGTGCTGGCTGAAGTGTTCTTCTCTGCTGCGATGCCAGCAATCGGCGACAGCGCAATCGCCGAGGTCAACGCGAACGGCAGCAGCAGAGCTTTTTTAAAACCCATGGTTCACCTTCGATCGACTTGAGTCCGGTTCGTGACGCGAGTGCGTCAGGTCATGCCCTTAGACGGCAAGGGCAATGCCACTAGTCTTGTGACGCTCGACTCACTGTTTCCGGTTTGCGTGTCTCTGTCGTCCTACGGATGACCAAGAAAATTTCCGGCGCTGCGTGAAACAACGACAACTCGACTGTGCGCGCTGTTGTCATCGTGGCTTCATCGATGTGTCCGTACGATGACGATGGAGGCATCATGCACGCAAAGTGGGCCATGAACATGACGCTGGCGTTGCTGCTGCTCACGGCGCGCCACGCCGCTGCGCAGGGCCCGGACTCAGATCCTCCGGCATCTGAGACGGACGATGCGCCGGCAGTACAGACAAAACAGGAAACAGTTCCGCCCATCGAACATACCGGCTGGGCGACGCTGATCAAGGACACCGGTCGGGACTTCATGGCGTTCCCGCGACGCACGTCCACATGGGTCCTGTTGGCAGGTGGTGGCGTCGCTGCGCTCGCCGTCCATCCGGCCGACGACTATGTCGCGAGCCACATCGTGGGGAATGACGCGGCTGACAAGTTCTTTAAACCCGGCCAGATCATTGGCGGTACGGCGTTCCAGGTCGGAGCAGGCGTCGCGTTGTGGGGGATCGGCCGCTACGTGGTGCCATCTGAAGACGGATCGCGCACCAACAAAGTCTCGCATCTCGGGTTCGACCTGATACGTGCGCAAATCGTCTCGCAGGCACTGGTGCACGGCATCAAATACTCGGTGCAGCGCGATCGGCCAACGGGCGAGTGCTGCGCGTTTCCCTCGGGACACGCGGCCAGCGCCTTCGCCGCGGCATCAGTGCTGGAGCGGCATCTCGGGTATCGCGCATCATGGCCGGCACTCCTCGCCGCGAGCTACGTGGGCGCATCGCGGCTCGTCGAGAACCGCCATTTCCTGAGTGACGTGGTCTTCGGCGCCGCAGTCGGAGAAGCGGTTGGCTGGACGATCGTCGGTCGTCACGGCCGATCGGATTACGCGTTGGAGCCGGTTCCTGTGCATGGCGGCATGATGGTGGCGCTCGTGCGAACGCCGTCGACTCCGGTTCACGTGGCCCAGTAACTGCGGGTATATTCTGACGCCGGGTAACGACTCGGACTCATGCGCATCCTTCTCGTCGAAGACGAGCCTCGTGCGGCGCAGATGCTGGCCAGAGGTCTTCGTGAGCAGACCTACGCCGTCGATGTCGCAGGCGACGGCGACGAGGCGCTTTATCACGCGTCGATCACCGACTACGATGCGGTGATTCTCGACGTCATGCTGCCGCAGCGCGACGGGTTCAGCGTGTGTCAGCAGCTGCGCGCATCCGGATCGACCGTTCCAGTGTTGATGCTGACGGCGCGCGACGAGATCGAATCGCGCATCGAAGGGCTGGACAGCGGCGCTGACGATTACGTCACCAAGCCATTTGATTTCGGCGAACTGCTGGCTCGCTTACGCGCCTTGACCCGGCGCGGACATCGGCCGCTGACCGCGCAACGTCTGACCGTCGGCCCGCTGGAGATCGATACGCGTGCCCGCCGTGTGACTCGCTCGGGAACGGTGCTCGAGCTCACGGCCCGCGAGTACGCGCTGCTCGAGTTCTTGATGCTTCACGCCGGCGCCGTGGTCGGCCGCGCCCTCATCGCCGAGCATGTGTGGGACAACGCCTACGACCCGCTGTCGAACGTGATCGACGTCTATATCCAGCGGCTCCGCCGGAAGATCGAGCGAGCCGGCACGCGCGCCCTGCTCGTCACGCGGCGGGGTGAAGGCTACATGATCGACACGGGCGACACGACGTGAGCTGGTCAATCCGCGCGCGGCTGTCGTTGTCGTATTCGGCGCTCGTCCTCGCCGTGCTGGCGACCGTGACGGTGGTCATCGCCGGTGTGGAGTCGCGCAGCAGTCTGTCCCGACTCGACGCTGAACTGCAGCGTCTCAACCTGACCCTTGGCGCGGTGATGCTCAACGAATTCGGCGAGGGCCTCGACTTGTACGAGGCGGCACACGAAGCGAGCACTGAGGTCGTGACCCCGGGGCGCATCCTGTTGATCGCCCGCGAGGATGGATCGATCGTGCGAGCGTGGGGCGGCTCGGTCCCCGCATCCTGGCGTCCGAAGGTGACGTCGCCCGACACCGATGCCTCATCGGTGACATTGAACGGCGCCAATTACCGGATGGTGGGACGCCGCGTCGTCGCCAAGGGCCAGCCATTCCTCGTCTCTGTTCTGGCGGCGATGGCGCCGCTCGAGGAAGACCAGCGCAGCCTGTTTCGCACGCTGACGATCGGCATTGCTGCTGCACTGGCTGTCGCGGTACTGGGCGGCCTGCTGATTGGGAAGCTCGCGTTGCGTCCGCTCTCGGCGATGGCAGCGCAGGCGGCCGCGCTCGGCGAGCGCAATCTCACACGCGCGCACGCGCCACGTCTGGCCGCGCCCAACCCTCGCGATGAGCTTGGTCAACTCGCATCTGCATTCAACGGGCTGCTTGGCCGGTTGTCATCCGTGCTGTCGTCGCAGCGTCAGTTCATGGCTGACGCGTCGCATCAGTTGCGCACGCCGGTGTCGGTGTTGCGAACGACCGCCGACGTGACGCGGCGTCAACCACATCGACCCGAGCACGACTACCGGGAAGCGATCACCATCGTCGCCGAGCAAGCCGTTCGACTCACGAAGCTCGTGGACGCCATGTTCGTGTTGTCACGCGCAGAGGCGGGTGGCCGAACGCTCCGACCCGAACCGGTGTATCTCGACGAAATCGTTGCGGACTCTGTGCGCGAGTTGAGCGTCCTCGCTGCGGAGCGGGGTGTTCGGGTGGCGGCGACGGGCGATACCGACGTGTCGTTCGTTGGCGATGACGACTGCCTGCGGCAGTTGTTCACGAATCTCTTGGACAACGCCGTCGCACACACACGCGAGGGCGGACTCGTGACCGCGGAAACGCACGTTGCTGAACGTCGGATTCGCGTGCGCATCACCGATCAGGGCGAAGGGATCCGGGCCGCCGATCGCGAGAGAATCTTCGAACGGTTCACCCGACTCGATCAACGGCGTCCCGGTGCCGGCCTCGGACTTCCGATTGCGCGATGGATGGCCGAAGCCCACGGCGGTACTTTGGAGCTCGACTCGTCCAGCAGCGAGGGGAGCGTGTTTGTCGTGACGCTGCCGAGCGCGGCCCGTGTCGACACCGCGCCCGCGCAATCTGACGCTCAGGGCTTCGCCATCCCGACAACGAGCACTCTGAAGGAATCGGGCACCGGCTGAGGCCGCTGGCCTGCCGCTGCGGCGCCCATCGTCGCGGCGGGAATGTAGACGGTGTGCGTCGTCGGATCGAGGGCGATCGTCCGGCCGGATGGTTGCGTCATCAACGTCTGCACGATCTTGACCGTGTTGCCGTCGAGCGTGGCGACCGTCAGACTGCCTTCACCGTTCGAGCTGAATATGTGCCCAGTTTGCGGATCAAACGCGGCGCCATCCGATCGGGCTCCGATCGGCGCCGTCGTCACGACCTTGCCTGATTGACTGTCGACGACCGTCATCACGCTGTTCGAGCAGACGCTGAACAGTCGATGTCGCTTGACGTCGAAAGCCAGGCCCGTCGGCTCCTCGCACCCAGTAAGCGGCCACGTCGCGAGCACGGCGTGTTTGTCGGGATCGATCACGGCAATGGCGTTCTTGTCCTCGATATTGACGTAGAGGCGCTTCGCATCGGCGTCGAACGCCGGCGCTTCGGGCTTGCCCATCAGCGGTATCGTGGCGATCACGTTGCCGCTCTTCGCGTCGAACACGGTTGCGGACCGGCCCTGTCCGTTGAACGTGTAGACCTCGTGACGCCCTGGTTCGTAGAAGATGGCGTCCGGGTTTCCACCGGTCATGACCTTCATCACCGGCTTCAACGTTTTCAGATCGACGATCGTCGAGGTGTTGTCGCGACCGTTGCTGGTGAACCCAAGCCCGAGATCGGGCGCCAACGCCATGCCATGCACGCCGGGGGTATCGGCGATCTCGCCGACAATGGCACCGGTGTCTGCATCGGCGACAACGACTTTCGTCGCGTGGCTGACATAGACGCGGTGTGCGGCGGGATCGACACTGATGTAGTCCCATCCGCCAGGTCCGCCGATCTTGATCTCCTTGACGACGCGATAAGGGCCGTCTGCTGCCACGACTCCGGTGAGCGACGATACGACACACAGGATGACGAGTGCGTTCTTTCGCATGGTCTACGTCCTTTCCGGCGGGCGACGTCTTCGATGAAGCGCCGAGTACAACCCGGGGACCGCTAGTAGTGTCACCGGCGTCGAGAGCGTCAGACCGCCAATTACCGCGAGCGCGAGCGGCTTCTGTAATTCCGCGCCGGCACCGAGTCCAAGTGCCAGTGGCAACAGGCCAAACAACGTACAGCACGTGGTCATCAGAATCGGCCGGAGCCGGATTCGACCGGCGTGAGCAATCGCCTCGTCGAACGGCTCGCCGCGTTCGTGGAGATGCTCCGAGACGTCGAGCAGCATGATGCCGTTCTTCACCACCAGGCCGATCAACAGAATCATGCCCATCGCCGCCGACACGTTCAGCTCGGTCCCGGTCAACGCGAGCGGCAGGAATGCGCCGCCCAGCGAGAGAGGACCGGCGAGCAGGATCAACGTGGCCGGCAGCCACGCTCGAAAATGAATGATGAGAATGGTGAACACGAGGACCACAGCCAGGCCAAACACCATCAGCAATTCACGAAACGCCTGCTGCTGCGACTCTCGTTGCCCACCGATCTCATAGGTGTAGCCAACCGGTAGCTTGAGATCTCTCAACCGCGATTGGATCTCATTGACGGCACTTCCCAGGTCGCGCCCCTCAAGGCGTGCGGAAACCAGCGCCATCTGCCGGAGGTTCTCGCGCAGCAACTCCGCTTGACCGTTGGCTCGCGTCGTGTGCGCCAGGCTGGAGAGCGGCACGAGACTGCCTTCGCTGGTTCGGATGAGCGTTTCGGGCAGTCGTGTGGGATCGAATCTGAACGAATCTTCCAGTCGAACGCGGACCGGCACGCGTCGATCGAGGAGACGAAGGTCAGTCGGCACATCACCGAGCCACGACGCCGACATCTGCTTGCCGACCTGTTCGACCGTCAGTCCAATCCGGCCTGCGGCTACCGGGTCGATTTCCCACGTGACTTCGGGGTTGCCGCGCTGCATGCCGACCACGTCCACGACGCCGCTGACCTTCTCGATCAATTGTTCGACGGAGCCGGCGATCCGCTCGAGCACGTCGGGATCGTCGCCGAATACCTTGACTTCAATCGGCGTCGGCGCGCCCTCGAGATCGCCGAGCATGTCCTGCAGCAACTGGACGAACTCGATTTCAACGAGCGGCGCCGCTTCGATCAGCTCGGGCCGCATCGCGGAGATGACCTCCTCCGACGATCGGTCGCGCTGACCGCGCGGCTTCAATCGCACGAGAATGTCGCCCGAGTTCTGGGCCGTGGCGAAGAGACCCAACTCCGATCCGGTCCGGCGTGAATACGACGCCACTTCGGGAGTGCCGGCGATGACACGTTCCATCGCGCGCACGTGACGATCGGTTTCCTCGAGCGAGGATCCGGCCGGCGTCAGGTAGTCGATCACGAACCCGCCTTCGTCGGCCTTGGGCAGGAAACCGGTACCCACCGAGTAGAACCCGACGACGCTTGCCGCCGCGAGGATCACGGTCAGCAAGACGGCGGCGAGCGGCCGCCGCACGACCGTCGTCAGGGCCCGACCGTAGGTCCGCGTCAGTCTCGTCTCAACGCCGGCAGGCTGCCGTTTCAGGTGGTGGCGATGAAAGGCCCATCGCGCCATGATCGGGACGATCGTGATCGAGAGCGCGAGCGACAGCAGGACCGCCACCGCGAGACTCATCGAGAGCGCCCGAAAGAACTGGCCGATCACCCCTGACAGCAGGCCGAGCGGCATGAAGACCACGACCGTCGTCAACGTGGAGCTCACGAGCGGTGCCATCAGTTGCTGCACCGCGTCGATGACGGTCTCGTCTCCTTCCGACGCCCGCCGGTGGATGTTCTCGACGACGACCACGGCATCATCGATGACGAGCCCGATCGCAACGGCGAGGCCACCCATCGACATCAGGTTGATCGACCCGCCGAAGAGCCGCAGGAATGCGAATGTCGGGATGACCGCGAGCGGCAGCGTCGCCGCCGCAATCACGGTCAGTCGTGTATCGCGAAGAAACAGAATCAGGATCACGACTGCGAGGGCAGCGCCGATGAGAATGGCGTCGCGCACGCTGGCGATCGCGGCGCTGACGAACTCGGCGAGGTCGTAGACCTTAGTCAATCGGATGCCGGAGGGCAACGACTTCGCGAGCGTCGACAAGGCGGCATCGACGCCTTCTTTGACCGCGAGGATGTTGGCCCCGATCTGCTGAGAGATGCTGATCGAGATGGCGTCGCGGCCGTTGCCGGTGATGAGCAACGTGCGATCGGGTGAACCTGGACTGACGCGTCCGATGTCCGAGACGCGAATAGTCGCACCGTTCTTCACCAGCACCGGCGCGTCGGCGATTTGTTCGGGAGAGTGCCACAAACCTGACGCCAGCGACAGGTGCTGCTGGCCTGACTGTGGGAAACGGCCGACCGGGAGCAGCTGGTTCTGCGCTTTCAACGCGTCGGCCACATCGACGACCGAGAGACCGGCCGCAGACAGTCGAGTGGGATCGAGCGCGACCTCGATCTCGCGCGAATCGCTGGACAGGACTTCAATGCGTCCGGCGCCGGGCACGCGGGCGAGCTCCGGCTTGACGACGTAGGTCGCAAAGTCGTTCAGGTCCGGTGTCGGGAGCGATCCGGTCATGCTCAGGATCAAGATCGGGAACACGGCTGGCGTCAACCGCTCGACAGTCAGATCGAGATCGGCCGGCAGTTCTCCGCGCGTCTCGGCGAGGCGGTTCTGCACCTGCTGCAATGCCACGACCATGTCGGTGGTGGGATCGAACTGCGCAGAGATCTCGGCCGCGCCGCGAATGCTGCGCGAACGCACGCGACGGATGCCCGGCACTTCCATGACCGCGGTTTCGATCGGACGCGTGACGGTCAGCGTCATCGACTGCGGTGGCAGTGTTCCGCTGCGAGCAATGATCACGATGCGGGGAAACTGCAATGGGGGATAGATGCTGCTGGGTAGGGTGAAGGCCGCGATCGCGCCGGCGACGACCAGCGCGATCGTCACGAGCAGCGCCGCTCGTGAATGCCTGGCGGCGGCAGCGGCAACGCTCATTTCTCGTCTCGTGCAGACAGCGTGACCTTGGCCCCGTCGGGTAAGCCGTTCTGCCCGGATGTGATCACCATCTCGCCCGGTTTAACGCCGCTCATGATCTCGACGCGATCGTCGTTCTCAATCCCGGTCTTGACCTCGCGGCGCTTGGCCATCTGGTTCTCGACGACAAAGACGGCAGTTTCTTCGCCCTCACGCACGACGGCGGACGTTGGAACGAGCACGACGTTTTTATGCGTGTCGGTTTCAACGGCTACTCTCACCGGTGCGCCAACCGGGTAACGCGTCGGCTTCGCGAAGGCGAGCCGCACAGCGACGGTGGCCGTTCCCTGTTGGACGGCTGCAGGTCGCGCCACGACTTTCAGACTGTCGTCACCCGCACTCGCCGATGCGTCAACGATTCGCGCGGGTGCACCGACCGTGATGCCGAGCGCGTCCTCAAGGGGGACTGAAGCGATGACTTCGACACGCCGTGGATCGACCACGCGAAGAACGGCGTCAGATGCGGTCGCTTCGACGAGATCGCCCGGATTGTGCGATCGCTTGGCGACGATGCCATCGAAGGTGGCGCGGACGACGCTCCTCGCCGCTATAGCGCCGGCAGCCACCGTCGCTGCCTGTGCCGCGGCGAGGTCGGCTTCCGCATCCGCAAGTTCCTTGGTCGCGTCCTCGACTTCCTTCCGCGCGGCGACTCCACGGTCGAACAAGTCTTTCGCCCGGGCCAGCGCCGCGCGCGCGTTCTCGATCCTTGCCTGCGCGCGCTTGGTTTCGGCCTCCTGCTTCGAGACTTCGGCGACGGTTGACGGAATCTCGAATCTGACGAGAACGTCGCCGCGCTTCACCGTGTCGCCCTCGGCCTTCGGTATCTCGACGATGCGAGCTGGCTCGGGCGCGACGACCAGCAGTTCCGCGCCCGGCGCTGGCGCGACGAGCCCGGTCCCATGCGCTTCGGCGGTGATGGAGCCGGTTTCTGCGGGCAGTGCCGTGACCGGTACGACCGTCTCGCTTTCGACTTCTTCAGGTGCGTCGCGATGACACGCGGCACTCAAGACGATGCCGACGATCGCGAGCAACGCAGGAGCGCGAGTGATCATGGCGTGGGCGTCAACGGCGCGCCGATGGCGCGCTCGAGATCCGCGATCGCATTCTGCAGATCAGCGGCGGACTGGATCGATCGCAGCCGCACATCACGCGACGACTGCACCGCCTGCAGATAGGCGGCGATGTTGGTCTGACCCAGGCGATACGCATCCTCGGCCATGCGCTCGAGTTCGAGTGCCTGGGGAACGATCTCGTCGCGATACCGGATGAACTGCTGTCGCTGTGATTCGGCGACCGCCGCCGCCGCGGTCACCTCACCAGCGATGCGCGCGGCAGTCGCCTCACGCTCGCTGGTCAACTGCGCGAGCGTCGCGTCCTCGACCCTGACGCCTGCGAGGTGCGTGGTGAAGAGCGGAATGGAGACCGCCACCGCCGCGCGCCATCCGGTATCGAACTCGGGTTGGGCGCGCCTGGTCAGCGTCGCCTCCGGAGTGACGTCCGGCGTCCGCAGCGCATGCGCGAGGGCGATCCGCGCGCGCTGCTCGTTGATTCGGCGATCGATGGCGAGGAGCTCGGCGCTCGACTGGCGGGCTCTTGCCACCACGGCTTCGACCGACAGTGCTGGTTCGATATCCAGCGACGTCTCGATTGGTGTCGTCGCCTCGAGCGGGAAGGCCAGCACCGCGTTGAGCGTGGCGCGAGTCGCATCGACGCTACCGCGCGCCGCGGTCGCCTGATTCTCCGCGTCGGCCAGCGCCAATTGCGCCTGGACAACTTCGAGCCGCGGGACACCGCCGGCGTCGAAGCGGGCTTGCGCCGCATCGCGGGCGCGCTGAGCCAGCATCTGCATGTCGGTGAGGAGCGTGAGCCGGTTCTCCGCGATCACTCGCGCGATGAAAGCGCGCCGCAGGTCAGCCTGCACTTCGGCGATCGCGACGTTCAATTCCGCGTCGCCAGTGGCGATGGCGGCGTCAGCGACGGCGATGCGGCGGGCTCGTTTGCCGCCCAGTTCGAGCGGCACAGCGAGGGTATAACCCTCCTTTGGTGTTTCCTTCGAGGCTTCAACCCGGACCTCGGGATTGAGCCGCTCAGCGGCGACGTCGCGTGACGCGATGTTGATGGGACGACGAAGCCGCGCGGCGACGATGCGGGGATTGGCACTGAGCGCGCGGGTCAGCGCAGCGCTGTAGGTCAGGGCCGCCGGCGACTGCGGTTCGTCTGCCGCGGCGGCGAGAGCGGTCGATGCTATCGCGGCGATCGCGAACACCCAGCACGCATGGCGCACGCGCCAAGCATGCTGCGTGCAAGATGAATACTCGATTAACTCAGTTCGACCCGCATTTCCCGCCGGGGCAGCGGTTGTTTTCCTGACAGACGTACTCGAAGAGTCCATCTTTCTCCCACTCCGGCTTGGCGATGATCTCGAACTCCTGTGACCAGGGTTTGGTGAAGATCTTTGGGTCGTCAATCGTGATCGTGTAGGAGACCGCGGTCGGGCTCTTCCAGCGCAGGCGCTCGATGGTGTGCAGCGCGTCGCTGTGCATGCGGAACTCCTGGCCGTTCGTGTAGTGGTGATCGTCGAGCGCCCACCGCTTGAAGTTGGTGGTGTCGATCACCAGCGTGTCGCCTTCCCATTTGCCGACCGGGTCGCCGTCGTACATGGGTTCGAGGCCCTCGCGGTGTGGACGGCCATCGAGCGGGATGATCCGCGTGTTGCGTTGGAATTCGTGCACCCAGACGAGATAGTTTTTCGTTTGGAACAGCTGCATGGCGTTGCCCGACAACACACTGGCGGGGAAGCCAGCCGGCATGCAGAAATCGCGCGGCTCGTCGTGCCGGGGATCGCCAGTGCGCGGTTCAAGGAATGCTTCACCGCCAGGCTTCAACGGCGCGAAGTTCTTCTTGTCGAAGATCGTCGCGTTCGAACGTCCGCGCTCGGCGCCGGCAAGATACGTGGGCCACTGATAGGTGCCGGAGAAGTCCGGCTTGCCGTCGGCGGTTCGCGGAACTTTCTGCGCGGTGTTCTGCGCTGAGAGTGGTGTCATCACCGTCAGCGCGCCGAGGACGAGCATCAGCAACAGCGAGCGTGTGTATCTCATCGTCATGACGACGTCTCCAGGCGAGTCTACAGACTCGCCTCTACTTGGATTGCTGATCCTGCGGTGTGGCGGTGAACACGTTCCGCCCGTCCTGATACGTCACGCTGCGGCCAAAGCCGTTGTGCGATCCATCCCTGGCCCGGAAGCCCTCGACGTTGATGGTTTGCCCGACCACGAGTTGATCCTTGCGAATGCCGCGGCGCATCAATTGTCCGGGCGCGCCGCCCGACAGCGCCCACATCGTCGTCGTGCCGTCCGGGTTCTTGACCTCGACGTAGTACCAGATGTGCGGGTTCGTCCACTCGACTTTCTTGAGCACGCCGGTCAGCTTGATTGGCTGCTTGTCGTCGAACTCCGCGGCAAACGAATGATGGGCGAGCAACCTCGCGCCGCTCAGAGCACCGGCGAACACGGCGATCAGCAGGAGCCTTTTCATAGCAACCTCAAAATATCGACCGTAGGAGTGTACGTCAGTGTGGCCCGCTTCGCTCCGCAATGAACCGTGCGGCCAGCGCCGTCCATCCCGTCTGATGACTGGCTCCACAACCCCGGCCCGTCTCGGCGTGGAAGTACTCATGGAACTGCATCAGATCTCGCCAATGCGGATCGTCCGCATACCGTCGATCCGTTCCGAAACACGGACGATGACCTGAGGCGTCGCGGAGGAAAAGCGAGGCGACGCGCCTCGAGATCTCGTGCGCGACTTGCTCGAGCGTCAGATGCCGTCCCGATCCAGTCGGGCACTCGACGGTGAACGCGTTGCCGTAGAAGTGGTGATATCGCTCGAGCGCTTCGACGAGCAGGAAGTTGAGCGGCAGCCAGATCGGTCCGCGCCAGTTCGAGTTGCCGCCAAAGAGTCCGGTGGTCGACTCTCCTGGCGTGTAGTCGAGACGATGCTCGTCGCCGTTGAAGCGCAACGTGAATGGGTGCGACTCGTGAATGCGGGAGACCGAGCGAATGCCGAACGGCGACAGGAACTCCTGCTCGTCCAGCATGTAGCGCAGCATACGTCGCAGCCGCTCGCTCGACGGGATGGCGAGCAGCCGGTGTGCTTCGTGGTGCGGCGACGTTGCCATGCAGGTAATGTGTCGGGCGAGATCTGGACGATTGACGAGAAACCAGTCGAGCCGCTTCTTGAAGCCTGGCAGCGCGTCGATCGTCGTCTGGTCGAGGACTTCCACCGCACACAACGGCAGGAGGCCGACCAACGATCGAATCGGCAGCGGCACGACGTGTCCATCTACCGAGAGACGGTCGTAGTAGAAGCCGTCGGCCTCGTCCCATAGCCCGGTCCCGCCGAGCTCATTCATCGCATCGACGATGGCGACGAAGTGTTCGAAGAACTTCGACGCCATGTCGGCGTAGGTCGGGTCTTCTCTCGCCAACTCCATCGCCATCGACAGCATCGTCGAGCAAAAGAACGCCATCCAGGCGGTGCCGTCGGCTTGCTGCAACTGATGATTCGATGGCAGCTCAGAGCGGTTCAGGACGCCGATGTTGTCGAGACCGAGAAAGCCGCCTGAGAAGAGGTGACGGCCATCGACGTCCTTGCGGTTGACCCACCAGGTGAAGTTGAGGAGCAGCTTCTGAAAGACGCGCGAGAGAAATTCGTGGTCGCGATGGCCGGGTTCGCCGGTCATCTTGTAAACGCGCCATGCCGCCCAGGCGTGGACCGGTGGATTCACATCCGAGAGTTGCCATTCGTACGCGGGCAGTTCACCGTTCGGGTGCATGTACCACTCGCGCAGAAACAGCACGAGTTGGTCTTTGGCGAAGTCCGGATCCAACCGCGAGAACGGAATCATGTGGAACGCCAGATCCCACGCGGCGTACCACGGATATTCCCACTTGTCGGGAACAGAGATGACGTCGCGGTTGTAGAGATGCGTCCAGTCCTCGTTGCGGACGTGCGCGCGTTGCGATGGCGGTGCCGGATCGGTGGGATCGCCTTCGAGCCAGTCTTTCACCACGTAGTGATAGAACTGCTTCGTCCACAGCAACCCTGCCGCAGCCTGGCGGATCACCTGTCGTGCATCGCCGGTCACGTGTGACGGGATAGTCGTCTCATAGAACGCATCCGCTTCGTCACGTCGTTGTTGCAACGCGTGCTCGAACGAGTTCCCGAACCAATCACCAAAGAACGTCGACTGCGTTGGAACATCGGCCAGCCGCACGCGAACCACGGATGTGGCACCTGCAGGCAGATCGAGGACGTAATGCAGCGCGGCCTTCGTACCGGTCTGCTCGGGATTCACCGCCTCGCGACGTCCGTGGATGATCGCGTCGCCGAAAGCGTCCTTGACGAACGACGAGCGATTCGGGACGCCGAAGATGCGCTGATAGTTGGTCTCGTTATCGGTGAAGAGCAGATCCGGGGCGTGCTCGCCGCTCGCGTCACCGCGGAGCTCGAAGGTGCCGAGCGAGACGTGCTCGGCGCGTATGCCACAGTCGCCTGCCCCGATCGACGCCGAAGGGCTCTTCGACAGATGCGGTTTGGGCCAGTAGCCTTCGCCGCTGCGGCCCCAGGACCACGTGTTGCGGAACCACAACGTCGGCAATACGTGAACACGCGCGCGCTCCGGTCCGCGGTTGGCGACCTCGATTCGGATCAGGATGTCGTTGGCTGAGGCCTTTGCGTATTCGATCGTGATGTCGAAGTAGCGGCTCTCGTCAAAGATGTGGGTGTCGATGAGTTCGAACTCAGGATCCTCACGCCCGCGACGGCGGTTCTCGTCGCGGAGCTGATCGTAGGGAAACGCGGCGTGCGGATACTTGTAGAGCGCCTTCATGTACGAGTGTGTCGGCGTCGAGTCGAGGTAGTAGTAGTACTCCTTCACATCCTCACCGTGGTTGCCCTCCTTCCCGGTGAGACCAAACAACCGCTCTTTCAGAATGGCGTCGCGTTCGTTCCAGAGCGCGAGCGCGAAGCACAAACGTCCCTGGCGGTCGCAGATCCCCAGCAGTCCGTCTTCTCCCCAACGGTAGGCGCGGCTTCGCGCGTGGTCGTGCGTGAAGTACTCCCAGACGGCGCCACCGGCCGAGTAGTCCTCGCGGACCGTGCCCCATTGCCGCTCGGCGAGGTACGGACCCCATCGCTTCCAGTCCACCTCCCGCGAGGTGGCCAGTGCAAGCCGCTGTGTTTCGGCGTTCGGCCGATGTAAGGGTCGCGTCATGTGTAGTGGCCGGCGTTAGCCGGACCGTCAGGCAAACGACACGCCATTATTTCTCGCACGTCTACGCCCCGCTTTCCCGGCCTGCAGGACTTCGAGGCACCGGCCCTTGTCCGCACCACGCCTTTGCCGCGCGGACAGGCTGTCCGCCCAGAAGCAATGCTCGCAACGTTGCACGGTGCGTCCGGACAGGTGCATTCGACCATTTTCCGGAACAAATCATTCGAAAAGCCCGTGATTGCCGCCGTGGCACGGTTCTTTGAATAGGCCGCGGGCGTGATGGGTAATACAAAACGCGTCGTGATCGTCGGTGGCGGGTTTGGCGGCGTGCAGTGCGCGAGGGCGTTACGACCGCAGCTGCCGGCTGAGTCGTGCGAAATCGTCCTCTTCAATCGCGAGAACCACATGGTCTTTCACCCGCTGCTGCCTGAAGTCGCGGGTGCGTCGCTCAACCCGGACGCCGTCGCGGCACCATTTCGCCAGATGCTGAACGGTGTGCTGTGCCGGACCGAAACGGTCCGTGCCATCGATCTCGGACGGCGGCTCGTGGAGTTCGACGCGCACGACGGTCATACCGGGACGCTCTCCTACGATCATCTGGTCAGATACACGCTGCGCCACAGGAACCAGGCGATGAAACCTGAGATGCGGCGGCCGAGAATCTCTGCCACGGCATTGCGTCCCGCGATCGCGCAGAAGACACCGAGAAATTTGTAGGTAGACGGTTGCGTGGCGTCACCACCCATCGCACGAACGATGTTGGCTGCCGTCGTGGTCACGCCGCGTGAAGGCGGGCGCCGATTGGGCGTGGGATCTGTTGCTTGCGCGTGACCTGGTCAACCTCAGGACCGATCCGACCGAGCGTGTCTCGCGCGTATTATCGGCCAGGCGACTTCGTCTTCAGGCAGGGAGAGCCAGCCCTCGATTTCTACTCACGCCCGATCCGCTGGTCATGACCATGGATGACACGGCTGAGGCTGCAGCACTAGCAATGTGGAGCCGAGGACTAAAGAGCCTGCCGGTGGTGGCCACCGACGGCGGCCTGGTAGGTTGCATCCGCGCTGAGACGGTGATGCAGGCCGTCCTTCGTCGGGTCGCACCGCCCCAGGGATTTCCTGCGTCAGCCGCTGGCAGGACGGGTGTATACGTGGAGAGTAACGTGACGGTGTGATGTGACGGTTGAAGTTGCTGAGAACGCTGAGGCGCTGAGCCACCTGGTGGCCGAGCAGTTCGTGCGTCTGACGACGGACACGATCGAGTCGCGCGGCCGATGTGCCGTTGCACTGAGCGGTGGCTCGACGCCGAAAGGTGTGTATCAACTGCTGGCCGCTCCTGCATTTCGTGCTCGGGTGCGATGGAGCGATATCCATTTCTTCTGGGGCGACGAACGTCACGTGCCGCCCGATCATCCAGACAGCAACTACCGAATGGCCGTCGAAGCGATGCTGTCGAAGGTGCCCGTGCCGCCCGCGAACGTGCATCGTGTACGCAGCGAATTGCCGGACGCCGAGCAGGTCGCGCGTGAATACGAAGGCGTCCTCCGCGCGTGCGTCGGCGGTGAACCGACTCCTCAATTCGATCTGGTTCATCTCGGGATCGGGACCGATGGGCACACTGCGTCGTTGTTTCCGGGCAGTGCAGGACTGGAGGAGCGCGAGCGGCTCTGCGTCGCCAATTGGATCGCAAAATTCGACGGCTACCGAATCACGTTGACGCTGCCGGTGTTGAACGTGGCGCGTGCGGTCAGCTTCATCGTGAAAGGCACGGAGAAGGCGTCCATCGTTGAGCAAGTGCTCAGTGATTCTGCCACGTCGCCACTGCCGGCACAGTTAGTTCGACCGGTCGATGGGAGACTCTGGTGGATGCTCGATCGTGACGCGGCCGGAGAACTGACGTGATCACGCGCGTCTTTCTGGTGCGGCACGGCGCGACGCCGCTGACGGCCGATGACCGCTTTGCGGGATCCAGCGATGTACCGCTCGGACCAGAAGGCCGGGTTCAGGTCGAACGTCTCGCCGAGCGTCTCGTGGCGGCTCCGTTCACGGCGGTCTATTCCAGTCCGTTGCATCGTACTGTCAGCACCGCGACCATTGTCGCCGCTCCACATGGGCTGACGCCGGTGCTGGCCGATGGTCTTCGCGAGATCGACCACGGACGATGGGAAGGTCTTCGTCGGGAGGATGTGCAACGGATGTTTCCCGAGGAATACGCCGCGTGGGAACGTGACCCGGTGCATGTCGCACCGGAGGGTGGGGAAACCGGGGAACACGTCCTCGCGCGAGCGCTGCCAGTCATGAACGACATCATCCTGCGTCATGCCGGCCAGTCGGTCCTCGTCGTCGCGCACAAGGCGACCAATCGTCTGTTGATTGCGCATTGGCTGGGGTTCGACCTGCGCAGCTACCGCGACCGCATCGAGCAACTGCCGGCCTGCCTCAACCTGCTCGACTTCAAAGGCCCCGGCCTGCCTCGTCTTGTCCTCCTGAACGACGTCTCGCACTACGACCTCGCCGGCGTCCACGCCTGAGGGGTCTGACCCCGGGTCAGACCCCAACGCGTTCTGACAACCGCGGTTGTCAGAACGCATCAACCGCGGCCGGTCTCAGCGGGTCTCGCGTCGGTCTCCTGCGCGACGGCGACAAGGAAATCCCGATCGTCGCCAAGCTGCGGATGGACGAACGGGCACAGCTCGACGACGTGCGCAGCCTGTATGTCTACGCGAACAACGGCACGCGCAAGGTGCCGCTCGAATCGGTGTCGTCGGTGGAGTACGGCACGAAGACCGAGAAGCTGCGTCGCCGCGGCCAGTTCAGGACGGTCACGGTCTCGGCGTTTCCGGCGGAGGGATTTCTGCCGTCAGAGGTGCTGAAGGCGGCGCGGCCGGAACTCGACACGCTCAGCGCCGAGCTGCCACCAGGATTCAAGCTGGCGATCGGCGGCGAGCAGGAGGAGCAGGTCAAGAGCTTCCGGAATCAGGCGCGCGTGATGCTGATGTCGACCGTCATGATTTTCCTGGCGCTGGTCATTCAGTTCAAGCACGCGGCCAAGCCGTTCATCGTGTTCGCCGGGATTCCGTTCGGCATCGGTGGCGCGCTGGGGTTCCTGGTGATCATGGGCACGCCCTTCGGGTTCATGGCGGTCCTCGGCATCGCCAGTCTGATTGGCGTCATCGTCAGTCACGTTG
>JBKPRH010000283.1:0-8309 GCA_046765795.1 Acidobacteriota bacterium
GGCCTTACCGCCGCGGGTGCAGTCGCTCCCCCGTGGTCGAGCATCGGTGCTGCTCGTCGAAGACGAGCCCGGGTTGCGCGATGTCGCGCGTCAGGTTCTCGTGAAGTGCGGCTACACGGTCGTGACGGCGAGCAGCGGCGAAGAAGCGCTGGAGCGCTGTCGCGATCGCCGGCTCGAACCGGATCTGCTCATCACCGATGTCGTCATGCCTGGCATGAGCGGCAGTCAGCTCGTCGCGCGACGGCGTGCAACGCGTGACAAGCTTCGGGTGCTGTACATGTCTGGGTTCACCGAGGATGCCGTGGTGCATCACGGTGTTGCGAGTGGAGAGCACTTCCTGTCGAAGCCCTTCACGCCTGCCGATCTCGCGCATAAAGTACGAGAAGTGCTTGGTTTCGTAACCAGCGACCTCGTCTAACGAATCGGAGCTCTGCTTATGGTCTCCCGTCTCCTGGCCGCGCTTGGCGTCGCGGTGACAGTGTGTGGGTGCGCCAGTGCCGTCGCCGCGCAAGGTGGCCCTGCGACGCAGGCGGGCTCTGCTCCGCAAGGGGCCCCTGTTCCCCAAGGGGCGCCTGCTGCGCAGGGGGCCCAGGCTGGCGGGCACGTGCACTACGTGCCGCCGCCGGCGGCACAGGCGGCGCAGACGTCGGCAACGGGTGCGATCGCACCGCGTCTGCAGAACCTGGGTTTGCACACGTTCCCCGTCTCCACCCGCAACCGCGACGCGCAGACGTTCATGAATCAGGGGCTCAACCTCGCGTACGCGTTCAATCACGCCGAGGCGCGTCGCTCGTTTCGGGAAGCGGCGCGGCTCGATCCCGAGCTGGCGATGGCGTACTGGGGTCAGGCGTTTGTGCTCGGTCCCAACATCAATGCGCTGATGGAGCCGAACGAGGAGCCGCAAGCCTACGAGCTGGTGCAGAAGGCGATGTCGCTGAAAGGACGCGGCTCGTCGCGTGAACAGGCCTACATCGAGGCACTGGCCGAGCGCTATTCGGGTCGCGCGGCGGATCGTCAACCGCGCGATGCCGCGTATGCCGATGCGATGCGTCGTGTGCACGAGCGGTTTCCCGACGATCTCGACGCGGCGATGCTCTACGTCGAGTCGGTGATGGACCTGCGGCCATGGGGCTACTGGCAGCGCGACGGCGCTCCACACGCGCGCACCGACGACATCGTCAGGCTCACGGAGCAGGTGCTCGCGCGTAATCCGAAACACCCGGGCGCGGTGCACATGTACATCCATCTCATGGAAGGTACGGCGACGCCGGAGAAGGCCGAGCAGGCCGCGGATACGCTGCTGACGCTGATGCCCGCCGCGGGTCACATGGTGCATATGCCGGCGCACATCTATCAGCGAGTCGGCCGGTATGCGGATGCGATCAAGAGCAATCAGCTGGCGATTGCGGCTGATGAGGACTACATCAGTCAATGTCGTGCGCAGGGCCTGTATCCGATGGCCTATTACCCGCACAACATTCACTTTCTCTGGTTCGCGGCGACGGCGGATGGACAGAGCAAGCTGGCGATCGAATCTGCTCGTCAGCTTGCGTCGAAGATCGACGATGACACGCTGAAGAATGTGCCGCTGACGGCGGGATTCCGCATGGTCCCGTACTACGCGCTCACACGATTCGGGCGCTGGGATGAGATGTTGAACGAGCCCGAGCCGCCGGTGTTCAGCGCGGTGCTGCGCGCGATGTGGCACTACGCGCGCGGGCTGTCGTTCGTGGCGAAGAATCAGATTCCTGCCGCCGAGCAGGAGCTGCGTCGTCTGATTGCGCTGACGTCGGATCCGTCGATGAAAGAGTCGCTGTTCTCGCCGAACACGGCGGCGGCCATCGTCGCGCCGGCGCCGGCGGTGCTTGCGGGCGAGATCGCCGCGGCGCGGGGCGATTACGACCTGGCCATCTCGCAGCTGGATCGCGCCGTGCGTCTCGAGGACAGTCTCGTCTACACCGAGCCGTCGGAGTTTCACTTCCCGCCGCGTCTCGCGCTCGGCGCGGTCCTGCTGCAGGCTGGTCGGGCGGCGGAGGCCGAGACGGTTTATTGGGAGGATTTGCGGCGCAACCGGGAGAACGGCTGGGCGCGGTTCGGTCTGCTGCAAGCGCTGCGCGCGCAGAACAAGACGGCCGACGCGGCGCTCACCGAGTCGCGATTCAAGGTCGCCTGGTCCCGCGCCGATGTAACCCTCTCCGCGTCCAGGTTCGGCAGATAGGGGTCTGACCCGGGGTCAGACCCCAACGACAGCTGACAACTCACGTTGTCGGCTGGGCGTGGCGCACGGGCTTCCCGTGCTGAACGAGGTCCCTTATTTCCGCCAGCTGCTCTGCTGAAAGAGCTTCACGACAGATCGCGCGCCAGCACTCTTGACGCATCAGGGCGGTGTTGCCGAGCGCCCCGTATAGACAATGCGGCACGATGAGACCGTTACGCTCTCCGAGCGCATGATATCGATAGCTTGACCATCGATACTCCTCGGGTTGTTCAGCAATTCCGGCCCTTACTGGATTGAGTTCAACGTACCGCATACAGGTGAACCAGTAGCGCTCCGTGTCGATCGGGAACGAGCGATAGCGGCCGTCGTACAGGCCTCCGGTGCGTCGATATCGTCGGTTGAAATAGCGGACGTACGTTTGCGCAACCTTCTTCATCGTCTTTGCTAATGCGCCTCCAACACGCGGAGTGACGATGAGATGAACGTGATTGGTCATCAACGTATAAGTGTGAACGTCAGTTTCATGCTCGATGGTCGCAGCGCGCAGGATCGCGAGGAAACACTCGTAGTCGGACTCAGATCGAAAGATGTCACTGCGGTTAACACCTCGTTGAATGACGTGGTGCGGTATCCCTGGAGTCTGCACGCGAGGTCTGCGAGGCATGTCGGGCAGGGACTGCACGAACCGTCGCAGAAGCAGGAGCTGCGATTTTCGGCCTAATCTTGGCGTATGCTCGGGGCGAGCGTTCAAGAGCTGAAAGATCAAGACGTCGCAAATTTGGCAGATTCTGCGATGTCGTAGAAATGGGGTCTGACCCGGAGTCTGACCCCGGGTCAGACCCCGATCCCAGGAGGCACCATGCTGAAAGAGTTTCGAGAGTTCATCTCCCGGGGCAACGTGCTCGACCTGGCCGTCGGCGTGATCATCGGGGCGGCGTTCGGCAGGATCGTGACGACGCTCGTCGAAGGCGTCATCATGCCGCCGATAGGCATGATCCTCGGCCAGATAGATTTTTCGAGCCTCTTCTTCGTCCTCGACTCGAGCAAAGGCATCCCGGTATCACTCGCCGAGGCCAAGACCAAGGGCATCCCTGTGATTGCCTACGGCCAGTTCATCAACGAGATCGTCAGCTTCCTGATCGTTGCGCTGGCCGTGTTCATCCTGATCAAGCAGATCAATCGGTTGAAGCGGCCAACACCCGCCGCGGCCCCGACGATGAAGGATTGCCCGTTCTGTTTGATGACGGTGCCGCTGAAGGCGACCCGCTGCGCGCACTGCACGTCGGATCTGAGAGAGGGCGCTCGGGTCCTCTAACGCGGACCTACATCTCGACCTGCACGCCGAGCTCGACGACGCGCTCCGGCGGCAGACGGAAGAACGCGGTGGCCCGCACAGCGTTGCGCGCCATCAGCACGAACAGCTTCTCGCGCCACATCGCCATACCTGCGCGCTCGGTCACGATGATCGTCTCGCGACCGAGGAAGTAGATCATGTCTTCCGGATCCAGCTGGACGCCCTGATCGCGCGCCTGGCCTAGTGCCTCCGGCACATGCGGATCCTGCATGAAGCCGTACTGCGCACGCACGTTGAAGATGCCGTAGCCGTACGCTTGCACGGTGATCTGATCCTTCGGCGCCACATACGGCACCGGCGCCGTCGTCACCGTCAGCACGACGACGTGCTCGTGCAGGATCTTGTTGTAGCGAAGATTGTGCGCGAGCGCGGGTGGTGTGCCGCGCGGCTGCGCGGTCATGAAGACAGCAGTGCCCGGCACACGCGTGGGCGGTGTCGCGGCGACCGCCGAGACGAAGTCCTCGAGCGGAAACGCCCGTGCTGTCAGGCGTTCCGCCACCAGGCGCCGTCCGGTCTTCCACGTCGTCATCGCCGTGAAGAGCAGCAGCGCGATGAACAGGCTGACCCAGCCGCCTTGAGGCAGCTTCAGCAGGTTAGCGCCGAAGAAGGAAACGTCGATCGCCGCGAAGAGAGCGGTCACGCTATAGGCCAGCAGCGTCGGCCACTTCCATCGCTCCGTCATCACCACGTGCAGCAGGATCGTCGTGATGATCATCGCCATCGCGACGCCCATTCCATACGCGGCCGACAACCGGCTCGACGAACCGAAGGCGATCACGATCGCGATCGTGCAGATCATCAGACCCCAGTTCACCTGCGGCACGTAGATCTGCCCCATCTCCCTCGCTGATGTGTGCTCGACATCAAGTCGGGGCATGTAGCCGAGCTGGATCGCTTGCCGCGTCACGGAGAACGCGCCCGAGATGAGCGCTTGTGAGGCAATCACCGCTGCTGACGTCGACAGCGCGACATAAGGCAACAGCGCCCACGACGGCACCATCATGAAGAACGGCTGCGTCGCCTGCTCGTTCACGATCAGCAGCGCGCCTTGCCCGAAATAGTTCAGCAACAACGCCGGCAGCACCATCCCGAACCAGGCGATGCGGATCGGACGCTTGCCGAAGTGCCCCATGTCGGCGTAAAGCGCCTCACCGCCGGTCACGACGAGGAACACCGTGCCGAGCACGGTGAAGCCGTGCCAGCCATGCTCGCGGAAGAACATGATGCCGTGACGGGGGTCGATCGCCCCGAGCACTTGTGGTGCGCGAATGATCCATGACGCTCCGACAAGTGCGATCGTCACGAACCACACCGTCATCACCGGGCCGAACAGTTTTCCGACGCGATCGGTCCCGTGCTGCTGAATGACGAACAGCCCAATCAGGATCACGACGGAGATCGGCACGACCCATTGCGTAAACACGGGCGTCGCGACAGACAACCCTTCGACGGCGCCAAGGATACTGATCGCCGGCGTGATCATCCCTTCGCCGTAGAGCAGCGCCGCACCCCAGATGCCGAGCCCGATGAGAATCGGACGGCCAACCGCGACCCCTCTCGTACCTTCGCGCGCGCCATTCCGTCCCGGAATCAGCGCCGTGAGCGTGAGGATGCCGCCCTCGCCCTGGTTGTCGGCGCGCATCACGACGACGATGTATTTGATCGAGATGATCAGGATCAGCGCGTAGAGCACGAAGGAAAGCACGCCGAGTACGTTCTCGTGACTCGGTGGCACCGAGTGGGACCCATAGAAGGACTCGCGGAGCGCGTAGAGAGGACTCGTTCCGATATCCCCGTACACAACCCCGAGAGCGGTCAGCGTGAGCGGGAGGAGTCTGCTGCGCGCGCCGTGCGGACCCGAGTCCCTTGAGGCGGTCATCCGAAGTCGTGAGATTACCACTTCTCAAACGAAGAGGCTTCGGAAGGTGAGCTCGCGATGGTTGAGGCCGGCCGCACGATCGAACTTTTCGAGCAGCGGCGGGAGATCGATCGGCAGCCGCCACTCGTCAGCCCGCCCACCGACGGACGCGAAGCGCGCCACCATGTCGTCCCACCATGGCGCGATGGCGCGGGCGATCGGCTCGATCACCAGCACACGTCCTCCGTGTAACGCGGTGTCGAGCAGTCGCGCTTCGACCCGCGTTCTCGCCTCGTCGGGCAATTCGTTCAGCACGTACGCGGCCAGAACGCTGTCGCCGCGCCGGATTGTCACGCCTTTGGTCACATCACCTTGCCGCGCCCGTCCGTGTACGCCAAGCCGTTGATATGTCCATTGCGCCTCTTCGACCGCCCATGGATGGCGATCGATGCCGATCACGGACGCGGGCGGTTGCGACGCGAGCGCCCATGCCGCGGCCGCGGCACCGGTGCCACATCCCAGATCGACGATCGTTCTCGGCGGCGATGTGTGCCCAGCGCGCGCTCGAACGACTTCCGAGACCGCGATGAAATGGAGCGGCGCATAAAACAGTGCAAAGGCCGCACGCTTGCCTGCACTGTCCAGCGCGCCGTGGACGTGTCGACCACCGCGTGGCGTCGCTGTCTGTCGTCGTCGCTCGACATACGCCGATGACAGGGCACGCAGCGCACGCGTCACCTCCGGCACACGCAAGTCAGCGAGATGCCGTGCCTCGAGGGCGACCAACCAGTCCTGAAAAGCGGTGTCCATCTGGAGATATTCATCCTATCGTCCGATAACCCGCTACAATGCCAAGCCAAGAGGAGGGCTGTGCACGCATGCGAACGTCCACATCGGTTCTTGTCATCCTGTTGTCGTTAGTGATAGCGATGCCGCGCGTTCAGGCGCAGGCGTCTCACACCGCCAGTCAGTCGGCCATGGATGCGGCTCTGCAGGCACACGTGTCGTCAGCGGAAGCCGATCGCGCCGACGTGCTTCGCGTGCTCGCCAACCCTGAGGTCAAGGCTGTCGCCGACAAGGCCGGTCTCGATCTGCGGCGGGCCACAACCGCGGTGACGTCACTGCAGGGTCAGGAATTGACGCAGATTGCTGCACAAGCGCGCCAGGTCGATCAGGCGCTCGCCGGCGGCCAATCGAAGATCGTGATCTCGACGACGGTGATCATCATCGCCTTGCTGGTGCTGATCCTGCTCATCGTCGCCATCGACTGACAACACGGTGGCCGTGAGACGGCCGGCAGTACGATGATGCGGGGCACGATCTACGTGCGAGCCTTCAGCGTGCTGTGGGCCGTTGTGCTGTGTGTCGGGTCGGCGGAGGGCGAACAATTAAATCGCCCTCTCGCCATTCTCGACGTTCCATTCATTTCCCAGTCCGAAGCGCTTTGTGGCGGCGCCGCGGCCGCCATGGTCTTGCGCTACTGGGGCGCACGCGGACTCGATGCGGACTCCTTTGCCCATCTGGTGGACCGCAGTGCCGCGGGCATTCGTACCACCGCCCTCATCGACGAAATTCGCCGACGTGGATGGACGGCCACTGCCACCGCCGGCAGCGACGAGGCGATCGCGCGCGAGTTGGCAGATGGGCGACCGATCCTCACGCTGATTCAGGATCGACCCGGCACCTTCCATTACATCGTCATCATCGGCGCAACGCCGCGCGCGGTCGTCTATCACGATCCGGCCCGCACGGCCTTTCGCACGATGAGCCGCGAGGAGTTCGATCGACGATGGTCGGCTGCCGAACACTGGATGGCGGTTGTCGTCCCGCCGAATGCGCCAGATGAATCTCGAAGCGGCTCGCCGCACACTGCGACCGCACGCGACGGCGCGTTCGAGGCCAACACCGCCGCGTCGTGTGATGCGCTCGTCGCCGACGGTGTTCGTCTTGCGGAGAGCAACGATCTCGATGGTGCCGAGCGTCGATTGACCGGCGCGCTGTCGTGCCAAGGGCCAGCACCGCTGAGGGAGCTGGCCGGCGTGCGCTTGTTGCAGCGACGATGGGGTGAGGTCAGCGATCTCGCGTCTGCCGCTCTCGCTGAGGATCCCTCCGACGCGCATGCCTGGCGGCTGCTGGCGACGAGCCGCTTCGTTCAAGACGATCGATCTGGAGCGCTCAACGCATGGAATCACGTCGGCGAGCCGCGCGTCGATCTGATTCGTATCGATGGACTCGTGCGCACGCGGCAGCGCATCGTCGAGCAGTTGCTGCCGATTGAGCGCAACGACGTGCTCACGCCCGCGCGATTCGTGCGAGCGAGGCGTCAGCTTCGCGAGCTTCCCTCAGCCGCATCAGCCGAACTCACATTCGTGCCCGTGCCGTCCGGTCTTGTCGAATTGCGCGCGACAGTGGCAGAACGGTCGCTGATACCTGCGGATCGCTGGAGTCTCGCCGCCCTCGGTGTGGTCGCGGCGCTGAAACGCGAGGTCGAGGTGTCGAGCGGCGCGTTGACCGGTGGCGGTGAGCGGATCACCGTAGGGTGGCGTTTCTGGCCCGAACGTCCGCGCGTAAGCGCCGCGTTGACCTCGCCCGCTCCGTGGGGCGGCCTGTGGGGCGTCGATGCGTTCGCAGAACGGCAGCCGTTCACCACCGATCTCTTTCCCACATCACGGCGGCGAGGCGCACATCTCTCGATGTCGGAGTGGGTGGCGCCACGGATACGCGCCTCGATCCGCGCAGGCGTCGAACGCTGGGGCGGGGTTGAGACCTTCGGCATGCTGGGCGCCGGCCTGCGAGTGCTGACCATCGGCGAGCGGCTCGACGGTCACATCGATTTGTCAGGATGGAAGGCGGGACGGTCGTTCGGCACGATGGATGTC
>JBKPRH010000284.1:0-8292 GCA_046765795.1 Acidobacteriota bacterium
CCCCCCCCCCCCCCACCACACCACCCCACACAAGTCGTCGGCAGCGTCAGATGTGTATAAGAGACAGGTATGAAGCTCGTAGTCGTCGAAGCTCGGCCGTAAAGAGAGGGATTGCCGGACGCCATCCGCATCAAGCCGTGCTATCGTTACGTCGGCTTACGGCATCTTCCCGCCGGGGCCGCCCAACAACACTAAGTCCGAAACGCGTCGTACCTCGCCGTGTGTCGCAAGCACCGGCAGAGGTATGAAGGTTGACCTATGGTGCATGTGCGTCGTCGAGCTGGGAGCATTCTGTCGTTCTGTCTGCTTCTGTTGTTGTTCCCAGGTCACGTCGCCGTGACGCGCGCCGCCGGGCCGGAGCGCATCATTCCCAACCCACAAAATCAGCAGCGCATTCAAGAGATCGTCGACACGTTCATGGCGAAGTTGACGATGACCTACAAGGTCGCCGTGGCCGTGGTGCCGAAGAATCCGCTGATGGTGTCCGTCGAATACACGGATGCCAGCACCGGCTTTCTGTTGTCTGTCGAAGAGGACTTCATCAACGAGCTGACGCAGGAAGAGCTCGAGGCGGCGATCGCGCACGAGCTCGGGCACGTCTGGATCTTCACCCACCATCCATTCCTGCAAACAGAAGTGCTGGCGAACCAGATCGCGCAGCGCATCGTGCCGCGGTCCAGCCTGGTCCAGGTCTACGAAAAGGTCTGGAGACGCCAGGGCACCAAGGGCGACCTCACCCGCTTCGTCGGGGACTGACCGCCCGGCTGAAGCCGGACACTACATCGACACCACGCCGTAACTTTTTGTGCTACGCGCCCGTTACCCTATCGAGACTCGAGAGACGGGTGAAGGCGAACGCAGACGAGGACGAGCGGACCCTCATTGAAGCGGCGCAGGCCGATCCTGCGCGGTTCGTAGACCTTTACGAACGACATTTCCATCGCGTCTACGCCTATGTCGCCCGCCGCACACCCAGCCGCGCCGAGGCCGAGGATGTCACGTCCGAGGTGTTCGAGCACGCGCTGACGAACCTTCGCAAGTTCGAGTGGCGCGGTGTCCCGTTTCTCGCCTGGTTGTTCCGGATTGCCGCGAATGCGCTGGCCGATCGCTGGCGCCGTACGTCGCGGGATTCCTACGAGCCGCCGCCTGATGTGCCCGATCGGCACGAAGCCGGGGAGATCGAGCGGCGCGCGTTGATCGCGCAACTCGTCGAGCGTTTGCCGGATGCGCAGCGCCGCGTGATCGAGATGCGGTTCATGGAGCAGCGAAGCATTCGCGAGATCGCGCATGCGCTCGAACGTTCGGAGGGTGCCGTCAAGCAGCTGCAATTGCGTGCCCTGGAGAACCTGCGCCAGTACCTGGAGGGCCGCGATGGCTGACGAACCGCTCGTCGACCGGCTGGATCGCACCATCGAGGACGTACTCGGGCGTCTCGATGCGAGTGCCGCGCTGAGTGATCCCGAGCTGGCGCCGCTTGCGGTGATCGCGGCGCAACTGAGACACGCGCCGAGCCCTGCGTTCCGCGCACGGCTCCTGGCGCAACTGACCAGGAGGAAGACCATGACCACACTGGTGCTCGAACCAACGAAGATTCGTGAGGGCTTCACGACCGTGACGCCGTACGTGCGGATGCGCGAGGCCGGCCTCCTCGATTTCCTGACTGCGGTGTTCGACGCGAAGGAAACCTTCAGCCTCAGGGGCAGCGCCGGTGGCGTGCACCGAGAGGTCCGCGTCGGCGACTCGATGCTGATGATTGGTGAAGGCGGCGTCGAAGGGACGTTGCCGTTCGCGCCGGCCGCCTTTCACGTGTATGTGCCCGATGCGGATGCGGCGTTCCAGAGAGCGATCGCAGCGGGTGCCTCGTCTCTTGGCGACCCTGCGGATCGGCCGTACGGGGAACGCGCCGGGTTCGTCAGGGACGCGTTCGGCAATCAGTGGTACATCGCCACGGCGTTTGGTGAGTCCTACGTCCCTGCAGGACGGCGGTCAGTGACGCCGTTCGTGCACCCGCGCGGCGTCCCGGCCTATATCGAGTTCCTGCAGCGAGCGTTCAATGCGGAGGTCGAGATTCGCGCCGAGCACCAGGGCATCGTGGCGCATGCGCGGCTGAAGATCGGCAGCGGCGCGATTGAGATGGGCGACACGCAAGGTGCCGTGGAGCCGCAACCCACAGGGTTCTATCTCTATGTGCCCGATGCGGACGCGCTCTACGAACAGGCTGTTGCGGCCGGAGCAACACCGCTGGCGCCGCCCGCCGATCAGTCCTACGGCGATCGCGTGGGCAGCGTCATGGACGCGCAGGGGATCACGTGGTTCATTGCGCGGCCAGCGTGACAAGGCTCTAGGCTTTTGGCTCTAGGCTACCAACCGATTGGCTGTCCCTTCGTCTGCTCCTGCAGCCACGCCTGCAGCGGGGCGAAGTAGTCGAGGATCGCCGAGGCGTCCATCTCGTTGGAGTCGGTCAGCGCCGCGAGCGCCTCTTGCCACGGCCTCGACACACCCATCGTCAGCATGTTGTTCAGCCGCTGGCCGGCCTGCTTGCTCTCGTAGATCGAGCAGCGGTGCAGCGGCGTCGTGCAACCCGCAGTCTTGGACAGCGCGCGATGGAACTGGAACTGGAGGATGTCGGCGAGGAAGTAGCGCGTGTAGGGCGTGTTGTCCGGCACGTGATACTTCGCGCCCGGATCGAAGAACTCTTCACCACGCGGTGACGGCGGCGCGATGCCCTGATACTTCAGCCGCAGAGCCCACCAGGCCTGGTTGTATTGCGCTGGCGTGATCTGACCGGAGAACACCTGCCATCGCCACTGGTCGATGAGCAGGCCGAAGGGCAGGAACGCCACCTTCTCGAGCGCGCGCGACAGCAGCAGACCGATGTCGCGTGATGCATCGGGTGACTTGTCGAGCAGACCAATCTTCACGAGGTACTCCGGCGTCACCGACAAGGCGATGGTGTCGCCGATCGCTTCGTGGAAGCCATCGTTAGCGCTGTCGCGGAAGATCATCGGCTGCTTGTTGTAAGCGCGCTGGTAGTAGTTGTGTCCAAGCTCGTGATGGATCGTCGAAAAGTCCTCGGCGGTCTGATCGATGCACATCTTGATGCGCACATCGTCCACGCTGTCGATGTTCCATGCGCTGGCGTGACAGACGACCTCGCGATCCCGTGGGCGCACGAAGAGCGATCGTTCCCAGAAGGTCTGCGGCAACGGTGCCTGGCCGATCGAGGAATAGAAGCGCTCGCCGGCCTTGACCATGTCGATCGCACTCATCTTGCGGCGCTTCAGGATGTCGGTCAGCGAGAAGCCGGGGTCGGCGTTGGCGGGAGCAACCAGGTCGTAGACGTTTGACCAGTCCTGTGCCCAGATGTTGCCGAGCAGGTGCGCCGGCAGCGGTCCCTTCTGTGGGACGACCTCGCCGTACTTCTGGTGCAGCTTCATCCGCACGTAGGCGTGCAGCTGCAAGTACAACGGTCGCACCTGATCCCACAGGCGATCGAGCTCCTTGGTGAAGGCATCGGGCGGCATGTCGTATTTCGCGCGCCACATTGCACCAGTGTCAGCGAACCCGAGTTCCTTCGCGCCCTTGTTCGACAGCTCGGCGAAGCGTTGATAGTCCTTCCGGATTGGCGGCGAGATGGTGTGCCAGCCTTCCCACGCGGCGCGGATCTCTTTCTCATTGCGCGACGTGGCCATCAGCTTGGTGATGTCGTCGATGTTCTTGCACGAGTCGGTCTTGGCCGGATCAGGGCACCACTTGCCCTTTCCGTACACACCGCGCATCGATGACACGAGGTTGGTGAGCTCCTCCGACTCTTTTGGATCGGACGGCGTGGCCAGGACCAGCGACACCTTCAGCAGATTGAGCTGGCGGCGCTGATCGGCAGGGACCTCGACGTTGTCGAAGCGGACAGCCTGTTTGGCCCATCGCGACGCGGCGTCGGAAATCGCCTGCGTGGCGCGCGCGTCCATGGCCTCGGTGTCCACGGTAATGAAGTTCTGGCCGACCCATCCCGCGCGGCTGGCGTCCAGCGCCAACCGGTTGAGCGTGGTGTCCACTTCGTCGAGGAACTTCTTCGCATCCTGCGCGGTCGGCGCGGCCGTCGAGGCCTGACATCCGGCGGTGACGACTGCGATCGAGAGCGCGAGAGCGGCGGCGACGAATAAGCGGTGCAGCACGATGAGTCCTCCTCCGGGGCGATCATATAGCTCACAGGGGTGGCGGAGTTCACGGAGTAATTGAACGTGCCCATCTGCCGCGGACCGGTGTCCAACACTCCAACTGGCGGGACGAAGGTGCCAACGGAGGTGGAGATGTCCCTGCACAAACACCACGGCGCGGACCGCGTCGTCAAGGGTGAGCTGCCGCGCGCGCATGCGGCGATGAACATCACACCGATGATCGACGTGCTGCTCGTCCTGCTCGTGATCTTCATGGTGACGCTGCCGCTCAATCAGCGCGGGGTGGACATCACTGTGCCCCAGAAGACGAAACCATCGACAGAGCGCACCCCCGATCACAGCATCGTCCTCGAATACACGAGTGACAAGCGTCTCTCGATCAACAAGCAGGACGTCAACCTTCCCGAGCTGGGTGAGCGCTTGCGCGATCTTTTCGACGACCGCACCGACAAGACCATGTTCGTGATGGCGGCCGGCAGCCTGCGCTACGGCGACATCGTCGAGGTGATTGACGCCGCCAAAGGGGCCGGCGTCACGCGCGTCGGCATCGTCACGGACCGCATGCGTGGGATCGCCCGCTGACGCGCTCCTTGGGAGTTGTTGGGAGTTGGGAGTGGTTGGGAGTTGGTAGTTGGGCGTTGGGCGTTGATAGAATGCCTCCCCTTGGGAGGCGTCTCAATGAAACGACAGCTCGTGCTCGGCGTGTTGTTCGCGGCCGGTGCGCTCACGATGTCCGTCAACGCGTTGCAGCAGCCGCAGGCCGGAGCCAGCGGTCAGCCCGCGGCGCGCGTCGTCGAGGTCGATAAGCTCAAAGACAACCTGTACATGATGCGCGGGGGCGGTGGAAACAGCGCCGTGTTCATCACGTCCACCGGCGTCGTGGTCGTCGATACCAAGAACCCGGGTTGGGGACAGCCACTTCTCGACAAGATCAAGTCGGTCACCGACAAGCCGGTGACGATGATCATCAACACGCACACGCACGGTGACCACGTGAGCGGGAACATCGAATTCCCCGCGACGGTGGAAGTCGTCACGCACGCCAACACCGCGACGAACATGCAGGAGATGCGTCCGGCGTCTGGCGTGACGCCGGCTCCAGGCACTCCGGCCAATATCTTCAAGGACAACAACGGCCGCGGCCTGCCGAAGAAGACGTTCACCGACAAGATGAACATCGGCAAAGGTCCTGACGCGATCGAACTGCGCTACTTTGGCCGCGGTCACACCAATGGCGACGCCTGGGTCATCTTCCCAGCGCTGCGTCTGATGCACGCCGGCGACATCTTCTCGGGCAAGAACATCCCGCTCCTCGATGCGAACAACGGTGGCAGTGGCGTCGAGATCGGGAAGACATTGGCCAAAGCCGCAAGCTCGGTAAAAAACGTGGACTCGATCATCACCGGTCATAGCACCGTGATGACGATGGCCGACCTGCGTGAGTACGCGCAGTTCAACGACGACTTTGCCAACGCGATCCGCGAGGCCAAAAAGAAGGGCGGCTCGGTGGAGGAATTCGTCAAGACGTGGAAGATCCCGGAAAAGTACAAGGGCTATGCGGCGCCGGCAGAGGCGCGACTGCTCTCGAACGCCAAGATCGTCTGGGACGAGACGAAGTAGAAGGTCCGTAGAGGCGGGTCTTCAGACCCGCCTCGCCTTCAATTCAAATCCGCGGTTTGCAGCAACGGGTTGTGCCACGCCTTGTTCCGCACGTGCGTACGTGACTTGATTCGCCATCCCGCCTTCGTCTTGACGTAGACGTCCTCGTAGCCGCCATGGCGCTCGATGCTGCCGGGCCCCTTCATGCCGAGTTGAATCAGATAGATCCTTCCGGTCGCGCCTTCGGGGCTCGGTGTCACGACGAGGTTCGTCATGATGTGGCTCCAGTCAGTCCACACCAGCTTTGTCTTGCACCCGCGTGAGCCACCGCCGACGAGCGTCGCGAGCGCCTCGCGGCCCTTGGCGAGCACGCGTCCTCCTTGCGCGAAGCCCTGGTCGGAGTTCTTGTCGATGAAGACGCCGTCGGGCGTAAACACGTCGGCATAGTCGTAGCCGTTGTTGGCGCAGGTATCGATGCCGTACGCGTAACGGTTAATCAGTTGATTGATCTCCTGGTAGTCGAGGGCGGTCAGTGACGGAGTCTTCGCCGCCGCGCCGACCTGTTCTACCAGTGTGCTCCCGGCAGCGCCAGCCAACGCACTCACCACCACCGTTGCGACCCACGTCCATGTCCGCATGACCCCTCCTGCGCAAAGGCCGTTCACGTTACGCTAGTGCGGGGGAATTATGAGACGACTAGTCGTGTTGGGGACAGTGATTGGTGTCGCCGTTGTGTCGATGGCGGTGTACGGTCAAGCGCCGACCGGACCATCCGCAAAAGCGATCGAGGCGACAAAGATCGAGAAGGTCAAGGACAACCTCTATATCATCACCGGCTCCGGCGCCGCGGATCAGACGGCGTTCAGCGGCGGCAATACCGCGGTGTTCATCACCGGCGAGGGCGTGACCCTGGTGGACACGAAGCTGCCTGGATACGGCCCGATGCTGCTCGAACGCATCAAGACAGTCACCAATAAACCGGTGACGCGCATCATCAACACGCACGCGCACGGCGACCACACCGGCGGCAACGCGTTTTTCGGTCCGACCGTCGAGAGCATCGTTCAGGAAAACGCGAAGAAGAACCTGGCTGGACAGCCCGAGTACGCCGTTGCCAACGCCAAGTTTCTTCCGACGCGCACGTATAAGGACAAGCTAACCGTTGGCGCTGGCAAGGATCAGATCGACGTCTACTACTTCGGCCGCGGACACACCGACGGCGACAGCTTCATCGTGTTCCCGGCGCTCCGCACGATGCACGTCGGCGACATCTTCGCGTGGAAGGCGTTACCGTACGTTGACGCCTCCGCCGGCGGCAGCGTCGTCGAGCAGCCGAAGACACTCGCGAAAGCCGTCGCGACGGTGAAAAACGTGGACACCATCATCAACGGCCACATTCCCGTCTCAACGTGGAACGATTTGAAGGACTACGCCTCTTTCACAAACGACTTCGTGGCGTATGCGGAGGCGTCGATGAAAGCGGGAAAGAGTGTTGAGCAGGCCGCCGCGGAGTACAGAGTGGCGCCGAAGTACAAAGGCTATGTCGTGACGATCGCCGAGGGCTTCGTGACACCCAAGGGCAATCTGCAGATGGCCTACGACGAGCTGAAGAAAAAGTAGAGCGCGGCGATGTAACACCGCGCTCTACTGTGGTGGCCGGTCCAGAAGGACCAGCGTTAATTGTTGCCGGTCAGGGACGCGGCGTCGGTGGTCTGGACGGGTCGCCACCGGGCGAAGTTGGCGCGCCAGGCGCCGTCGGCCGCGGTTCGATACCGGCCGGCCGTGAGCTTGGACCCGCACCCGCTGCCGGCTTCACCTCGATGGAGCTGGCCACGTTGCTCGAGCCGTCCTTCTTGTAGCGCACCGTCACCTGCGATCCCGACATCGTCGCGAGCCCGGCGGTGTTGCGCGAGGCGCCCGACACCTTGGTGTCATCGTCGTACTTGATCGTGACCTCGCCAGTCGCGGTCTTGACCTTCATCGTGCTTTCTTTGGCATCGATCGACACCAGTTCGCCGGTCGCGGTCTGCAACTGCGTGTCGGCCTGTGCGCCAGCTGATGAAGACGGTGGGGCCGCAGGAGATACTGACGACGGCGGCGCGGACGGCGGCTGCGACGGTGCCTGAGCGAGAGCGGTGCCGTACGTCATCAACGTCACAGCACCCATCGCAACCAGTACTCGTGAAGTGTTCATAGAAAAAACCTCCGGGCGGGGTGATGGCAACCACCGTACCAGGGTGGTCGCGTGCCCGATGCGTTCAACGCCTTGAGGTTCTGTCAGATGGTGACGGTAAGCTGCAGCCGCTCAGTATCAATCGCGAACACAACGATACGCGCCGAATTGGGCTCAGTGGTTGAGCCCGAGGATCTGTCGCGCCACTCGAGGTGTTGCGACGACGCGGTTGTACTCGGCGCAGAGCTCAGCGACACGGGACACGAGCTCGGCATTCGACGTCGCCAGACGGCTCTTGTCCCATCGCACGTTGTCTTCGAGTCCCGTGCGGCAGTGTCCGCC
>JBKPRH010000285.1:0-14366 GCA_046765795.1 Acidobacteriota bacterium
GCCGATCCGAGTGGTCCGCCGGTGGCGGAGATGATTGGCACACAGAGGTGGAGCGTTTCTTTGACGGGCTCGAAGCGCTCGATGGACGACTGGCCGCGTCGACGCCGTCGCCCGTGTCGATTCAGAAGCTGATTCAGGGACCGCTGGCCGACGCGCTCACGCACGTGGGGCAGATTGCCTTGCTGCGAGGGATGGCCGGGGCGCCCGTTCGTCCCGAGAGCTTCGCGCGCGCGAGCGTAGTCGTAGGACAGGTCGGACCGAAGCAGGCGCCTCCGGGCCTCGAATTCGACGGGGATGCGAGTGTGCGGCGGTCCGGCTAAAGCCGGACACTAACGTCCGGCTAAAAGCCGCACACTAACGTCCGGCTAAAAGCCGGACACTACATCAGGAGGCGGCGCCGCAGTCGCCGAGATAGCGAGACGAGTCGAGCCAGTCCTGATTGGGGTAGTAGGAGAAGACGATCCCGTTACCGCGCACGCGGTCGATGACTTCGCGAGCCACGCCTTCGCTCAGCGCCGGGCATCCCCAGCTGCGACCGAGACGGCCGTTCTTCTTCACAAATTCGTCGCTGACATAGGGCGCGCCGTGCATCACGATCGCCCGCTCACCCGCACGGTGGTTGAAGCCTTCGTCGAGTCCCTTCAGGCGGAGCGAGTACCCGTTCTTGCCGACGTAGGTGTCTTCGGTCAGAAACAGTCCCAGGCTTGACGCATGCGTGTCGGGCTCGTTTGAGAACACCTTGGCGAAGTTGTCGCCGCTGCCCTGCCCGTGCGCGACCAGTTCCTCGTAGAGCAGCTCGTGCGCTCGCAGATCGAACACCCACAGCCGCTTCTCGGTCGATGGCTTCGAGTAGTCGATGACGGTCAGCGTGGAGGGATCGGTAATTGCCCCCGAGCGGACGACGCACCGAGCCGCACCGAGCGCCAGCTCGAAGACGTGCGGATCGATAGTGCCCATCGTCGTCTCATTCCACGCAGACGTCTCGACCACCGTGTTCTTTACGGCCGCCGCTTTCACGGGAATCGACTTCGCCGGGGCAGAGTCCTTCTCGCGCGCACCGGTCGCGGCACCGATCGCCAGAACGAAAATCACTGGAAGGAAAGACGCACGCACCGTCTACCAAGTGTAACGTGCCCGTGCGCGTATCAGAGCTCAGCCTCAGTGAGAAGTTTGTGCGGCGTCGTAGCCGTAGACATCGGGATACAGGCGAACGACGCCGGCATCATCAGCCCACGCGGTGAAATACACGATGTGGACCGGGATCTCCTGCTTGAGCTTCACGTGCTGCTCCTCGCCGGCATGCATGGCCTCGACGATTTTTTCGTTGGTCCACTCCGGGGCGTCGAGCAGCAGCCACTTCGCGAGGTCCTCCGGCTTCTCGACGCGTACGCATCCGTGGCTGAACGCCCGGCCTGGCCGCGCGAAGAGCGCATCGGCAGGCGTGTCGTGCAGATAGACGTTGTACGGATTCGGGAAGAGAAACTTGACGTGCCCCAGCGCGTTGGTCGCACCGGGCTTTTGGCGAAACGCCAGCGCCTTGAGCTCTTCCGGATCGTCCCACTTCACGGTCGAGGGATCGATCGGCGTCGCCCCACTCTTGGTGACCCGCAGGATCTCGATGTTGTTGCGCTGCAGGAAACCCGGATCGCGCGCCGCCGCTGGTGCCGTCTCGCCTTCGACGATGCTGTCGGGCACATTCCAGTACGGACTGAAAACCGTGGTCGTCATGATGTCGCTGAAGACGGGCGTTTTGTTGTCGCGCGTGCCGACAATCACTTTCATCGGTAGCACGTTTTGCCCGCCCTGATGGGCTTCGAGCTGAAATGATGGGATATTCACGATGACGTAGCGCCCGCCGAGATCGTCAGGCATCCAGCGCCATCGCTCGAGATTGATCGCAATCTGAGACGCGTGCTCAGCCATGGCTGGATCGCGGAGTGCCTTTTGGAGCGCGATGTACTGCGCATGCTTCGGCGCGAACGGGTCGAGCCATGCGTGGAACCCGTTATCCGCGGCATCGGCGAGCCTCCCCACGAAGTCCGGAATCTTGCGCTGCATTTTCCAACGTGGATCGAGCTGTTCAGGCTTGGAGCGCCCGACGGCGACGTCGCGACCGAGTGTCAGCAGCGCGGCAGTGATGCGAACATCGCTCGCAGCCAGCGCATCCGTGCGTTGTTCACTGCCCTTCTCCGGCGCGTCCTCGCTCATCGCGAGCGATCGCAGGCGAGCGATTTCCTGCTCGTCATAGTTGGCCGGATCGAGTCCGTGCTCCCGTGCTCGACCGAGGGTTTCGACGGCAACATCAGCGTTCGTCCGCTGGTCGTCCATCATCCAGGCCGGCGCATCCTGCCTTCGCGTATAGAACTCGTGCGTGTCCTTCCACGCCTCAGCGCTGACATGGTCGGGTGCTTTTCCGTCAAGGAGCCGATGAATGGTCAGAGCGACCCTGTCAGGGTCGTCCGCCTTCCCACAGCCAGCGCAAAGGATGAGCGAGACAAAAAGGGTAGAGGCCCACGCACGAGTTCCCATGCGTGACTCTTGAGCAAGGGCTGGGCCACGCCAACCTCGGGTGTAGTGTCCGGCGTCAGCCGGCTACCTTTTGAGGTTTTTCGAAAAGAACGGCAGCACTTTCTGCTCGATGCGATCCACGACGCGATTGGTGTGGTCGCCGTCGTAGGTCTCAAAGGTGTGCGTGATGCCGAAGTCAGTGAAGATCTGATCCATCTGACGGTTCGCCGCAGCCAGTCCGTCCTGCGTCCCGACCTCGCCGATGATCGCGCTGTACTTTTTCAGGTTCGTGACGTACTGGTCGATCATCGCCAGCGGCGACGCCGCTGCCCATTTCGCGACGACCAGCGGTTGCAACACACCGTCTTTCGTCGGGTTGTCAAAGAAGTCGGGCGGGTTCTTCGGATTCGGCGAGAACGCCGCGGCGAGCGCCGCCTGCACGTTGCCGAAGCCGCCGCGTCCGCGGCCCTGCCCCTCCCCGCGTGCACCTTCGCCGCGCGCGCCTTCTGCGCGCGCACCCTCATCACCTCGGGCGCCTTCGCCACGCGCGCCCGCGCCTCGGTTGCCGTTTGCCGGGAATGGCGCGTTCATCAGGCAGCACGCGCTCATGATGTAGAGGCTCGAGAAGACATCGGGTCGCTTCATGCCGATGCGAATCGTGCCGTAGCCTCCCATCGAGTGGCCGCCAAGACCGCGACTCATACGGTTCGCGATGGTGCGGTAATGCTTATCGACGTACGACACGAGATCGTCGGCGATGTAACTCTCCCAATCGCCCGTCGTCGGCGACGAGGAGTACATGCTGCCGCTGTACTTCGTGAAGGCATCAGGGTTCACCAGAATCATTTCGCGCATCGTTCCTGCGGCGATGTCCTTGTCCGCGGCGTCGGCAAGCTTCGTGAACGACATCCAGCGTTCGGCCGTCAGTCCGTAGCCATGCAGGAGATAGACGACTGGATAGCGCTGGTTGCGGTTCGATGCGTAACTGGGGGGCAGATAGATGTAGACGTCGCGAGCGGGGGAGTCGCCTTCGAGGTTGCCTTGCAACGCCGCGCCGTGCACCGAGACTTTCTCGACGGTGCCCTTTTTCACCGGCGCACTGGTCTGCGCGTGCGCAGTCGCGGCGAGACCGATGAGCAGAACGAATGCGGCGATGCGGATCGACGTCATGGTTGTCCTCCGGCCACGTGAAGGTGGCCCTACTTCTTGACGATCTTCTTCACCGAGCGGCTTGCCGGATTGGCGACGTAGATGTTGCCCTGTTGATCGATGGTGAGCCCGTGCGGACGTCCGCCGATACCGGTGACTCGCTCGAGCACCTTGCCGTTCTTCATGATGGTGATCGACTCCGAGTCCACGTGGCTCACGTAGAGCGTGTCGTCGGGTGTGATGTACATCGAGCCGCGCGGTTTGGACGTGAAGTCGGTCCACTGCTCGAGAAACTTTCCTGAGCCATCGAACACCTGCAAGCGGCTGTTCTCGGCATCCGCCACGATGATCCGGCCGCGCGAGTCGGCGACGACGGCGTGCGGCAAGTTGAACTGGCCCGGCTCGGTGCCTTTCGTGCCGCCGATGATGCTCTTGAAGGTGCCGTCGGCCGTGAAGCGCACGACGCGCGAATTGCGATAGCCGTCCGCGACGAGGATGTCGCCGTCGGGCATGACGGACACATCCGCCGGGCCGTCGAAGTTGGTCTTCGAATCATTCCCACCGGCGACGCCGCGCGTGCCAAGCGTCAGGAGCAGCTTGCCGTCGGGCGAGAACTTCTGCACGACGTTGTCGGCGTTGTCAGTAACCCATAGGAACCCTTTGCGATCGATGCGCAGTCCGTGCGCGACGCGAAACAGGTTTTCACCCCACGTGCGTACGACGTCGCCGGCAGGCGTCATCACCACGAAGAACGGATTCGCGCGACGAAGGACGACGATCTGTCCTTCCGGCGTCGTCGAGACCTGCGAGGCCGCTTCCCATTCCAGTCTGGCCGGGAGCTTCCCCCACGGCGTGCTTTCCCATGTGCTCGTTGCAGAGCCGGGCGATTGCGCGGCAAGCGGAATGATCGACAGAGCAACGGCGATTAGCGACAGCAGTCGTGTCATGCGTTCTCCAAGAACGGAGAATATATCTACCGTCCCCTGGCTTTCAGCAACGCCTTGGCGCGACCGCGCACGTTCGCGTTTTCGTCGTTCGCCGCTTCCGCGAGCAAGGCGTCCGCGGCCGGACCGAGTTTTCCGAGCGACTCGACCACCAGGTAGCGAAGGTCCCAGAACTCGGAGCCAAGATCTCGTTCCAGATACGGCAGCGCCGTGGCAGTGGCGTCTGGCCCGATCTCGCCGAAGCCCGATATAGCCGCTCGACGCAGATCCTGGTCCGTATCGCGCGCCCACGATTCGTAGATTCCGAGCACCGTACTGGCCTCGCCCAGCTGTCGCAGCGCGCTGACAGCACAGATGCGTACGCTCGTCGACTCCGAGAAGTCGAAGACCACGTCGGTGAGTACGTTGATCTGTGCTCCGGTTCCAATGCGACCGAGTTGCAGGGCTCCAGTACATCGGACGGTCGGCGATTCCGATTTCAGTTGCTGGACTGCCGCTTCGACGCGGGCGTCGAGCTGTGCGCTGCGCTCTTGGTTGTCGCCTTCACGGTAACCACGCGCTTCAGCCCGAATCTCCTCGGCGCGAGCGCGATCGGCGTCGGCCAACTTTGCGGCCTCGCGCTGTGAGTGAATGAACCACGCGCCAGCCAGTGCAGCGACAGCTATACCGGCGACCCATGCGCTTCGTGTCATCGTGTGGCGTCAGGATACACTCCCTCGCGAGAGATGCGGGCGAGAGTTGGCTCCTGTTTTCAGGACGTGTGTGACGCGCGCTGGCGATAGTCGTTGACTTCACCGTAGCGCCGGTCTACAGATCTCACTCCCCCATGCGCCTCAAAAAAACTGCAATCGCGTTGTCGTTCCTGGTGTGCGCGTTGTCGTCAACGCACAGCCAGGCCCCCATCCAGATCCTGATCTCTGCCGGATCGGTCTGGCGATACAACGATTCAGGAACGAATCTGGGCACCGCGTGGCGGGGCGTCAGCTATAACGATGCCGCGTGGGCCAGCGGTCCGGCGCAACTTGGTTACGGCGACGGCGATGAAGCCACCGTGATTTCATACGGCAGCAATCCAAACAATCGCCGCATCACGTACTACTTCCGTCGCAGCTTCACGGTCAGCAATCCCGCCGCCCTCGCCTCGCTCGCGCTCCGCTTCGTGCGCGACGACGGGTGCGTGATCTACCTCAATGGTGTCGAGGTGACGCGCTCGAATATGCCAACCGGCTCCATTTCCTACACCACACGCGCCACCACCGCGATCGGTGGCGCAGACGAGAGTGCGTGGCAGGAAGTGCCGGTCGATCCCTCGCGGCTGGTGACCGGGACGAACGTCATCGCGGTGGAAGTACACCAGCAGTCGCCGACCAGTACCGACGTCAGCTTCAACCTCGAACTGCGAGGCACGGAGGCCCAGACGCAGGTTCCGACGGTCAGTCTGCTCTCACCCGCAGACCACGCCGTGACGAACGTAGAGAGCGTCACCTTCGCCGCGTCGGCGACCGCGAGCGGCGGTCTTTCGAACGCCACCCTGTTTGTCGGCGATCCGCCGCGGACTGCACTATTCAGTGGTCCGGGGCAGATCGAAGACGCAGAGCTCATCGCCGACACGCCGACGCTCGCCGACGGTGGTGCGTTGTCGCTCAACGTCGACGGGCAGACACCGCACGCGCATGCGGTGATGAAGTTCCCCTCGCTCATCGGTGCAGGAGCCGGGCAAGTTCCCGCAGGCGCCTCGATCACGTCCGCCACGCTGCAGGTGAACTGCACGAACCCAGGGCAGTTGATGCGGTTGTATCGACTGACGGAGAGCTGGAACGAGACCGAGGCGACCTGGAACGAACGCAGCAATGGTGTGCCGTGGACTTCGCCCGGTGGCGACGGCGCCGGCTCGAATGCTGGCGTGTCGTTGAACGGCGACTGCACGGTCGTCGGCCTGCGATCCATTGACATCACGCAGTTCGTGCGGGAGTGGAGCAGCGGTGCACCCAACCACGGCATCGTCCTGATCGACTCCGGTACCGACGGCGTCGACTTCGACAGCAGCGAGTCGAGCCTCTCTCCCGTCCTGACTGTTGTCTACAGGACGAGCCTGCAGGCGATTGAGACACGACCAATCGCTGGGACATCGGCGCAGGTCAGCTTCACGACGTCCCTCGCGCTCGGTCGCACCTATCTCTGGAATGTGCGAGTCACCGACGTCCTCGGTCAACAGAGCTGGGCGTCTTCAGATTTCGAGCTGACCGTCGATGCCGCGTCTCCGAATCAACCGGTCCTGATCGCGCCGAGCGACGGCGCGACCGGCATCGCCCTGACGCCGACGCTGCAGTTGTCGGTCAGCGACCCCGGCGGCGGTTCGCTGAATGTGAGCGTCGCACTGCGCAGAGCCGCGGCGCCGGAATTCACGATCATCGCCCTGCCCGACACGCAGCACTACTCGGAGTCGTTCCCGGCCATCTACACGTCGCAGACCCAGTGGATCGTCGACAACCGGGCCGCACGCAACATCGTCTTCGTCACGCACGAAGGCGACATCGTCGAGCACAACGGCATCGACCTCGAATGGCAGCGGGCAAACGCGAGCATGAGTCTGCTTGACGGCGTCGTTCCGTACGGCATGGGTCCTGGCAACCACGATCTCCCGACGACGCTCTTCAATCAGTACTTCCCGTATACGCGGTATCAGGGGCAGCCGTGGTACGGCGGGCACTACCCGAATCTGAACGACAACAACTACCAACTCTTCTCCGCGGGCGGCAAGGACTTCGTCATCGTCCACATGATCTATTGCCCGCCGGCCGATGCCGTGGCATGGGCGGATTCGGTGTTCAAAGCCTATCCGGATCGCATCGGCATCATGACGACGCACGCCTATCTCGGGCTGGGTGCCGTGCGTTCGACACACGGATGTGGCAGCACGCAGTACCTGTGGGACACGCTGGCAGTACCGAACCCGAATCTGACGTTCATGCTGAGCGGCCACGTCCACGGCGAAGCGCGCCGCACGGACGTTGTCGATGGGCGCACGGTTTTCCAGATGCTTGCTGACTATCAAGATCGCGCCAGCGGCGGCGAAGGGTGGTTACGGATCCTGCGGTTCGTGCCCGGCGACAACCGAGTCTATGTGCAGACGTATTCACCGTGGCTGAACCGTTTCGAGACTGATGCCGATAGCGAGTTCTCGCTGGACTTCCCGATGGCCGATGCGTTCGCGACCGTTGGCACACGGTCGGTGCCGAGCGGGTCCACGGTGTCGCTGCCGATGTCATCGCTCGAGCCAAACACGCAATACGAATGGCGAGCGACGGTGACGAATGCGGCCGGCGGCAGCCGCACCGGACCGGTTTGGAGGTTCACGACGGGCGGCGCCGGCCCGATTAACCAGCCACCGTCGGCGAACAATCAGTCCGTCAGCACGAACGAAGACACGTCATCGATCGTGACGTTGACGGCATCAGATCCTGACGGGAATCCGCTGACCTACAGCGTCGTAGGCGCCCCCGCGCATGGGACGTTGAGCGGCGCAGCGCCGTCGCTGATCTACCAGCCGGCATCCAACTATGCCGGAACGGACTCGTTCACGTTCCGCGTGAACGACGGTCAAGCAAACAGCAATCTGGCGACAGTGTCGATCACCGTCGTCCCACAGAACGATCCGCCGGCGGCGGTGGGCGAATCGTACAGCGTGACGTCTGGCAGCGTGCTGAACGTGACTACGCCGGGCGTCCTCGGTAACGACACCGACATCGACAGCGCGTCGCTGCAGGCACAGCTCGTGTCGGCTCCCGCACATGGCGCCCTCGCGCTGAATGCCAACGGTTCATTCAGCTACACGCCGGCGAACGGCTACGTTGGGTCCGATTCATTTGCCTACGTCGCGAGCGATGGCATTGCCACGTCGGGTCAGGCGAGTGTTGCGCTCACCGTCAACGCCGGAGGTCCACCGCCGGCGCCGTCCGGCTTGGTAGCGGCGTACAGCTTCAATGAAGGATCTGGCACGACGCTCATCGATCGAACCGGACTTGGCCGCACGGGAACGCTGTCGGGTGCGACGTGGTCCAGCGCAGGGCGCAACGGAGGCGCACTCTCCTTCGATGGCGTGGACGATCTCGTCACGGTCGCCGATCACAATTCCCTCGATCTCACGACGGGCATGACGATCGAGGCTTGGGTCCGGCCGTCCTCGGTCAGCGGCTGGCGGGCGGTGGTGCAGAAGATGCAGGGCTTTGAGGGGCTGGCGTACACGCTCTATGCGGGAAGTCCGACGGATATGGCCACCGCTCACGTCACGACCACGAGCGTGGTCCGCGTGCCGTCCACTGCGCCACTTGGCCTCAACGTCTGGACGCATCTGGCGATGACTTTTGACGGCACGACGGTCAGGCTCTTCATGGGCGGCTCGCAGGTGGCCAGCGTTGCGGCATCGGGGTCGATCGTCACGACGACTGGTGTGTTGCGAATCGGAGGTAATGGTCCCCCGGGTGGATACTTCCAGGGCCTGATTGACGATCTCCGCATCTACAACCGGGCGCTCTCAGCTGCGGAGATCCAATCCGATATGACTACGGCAGTCGGCCCCTAGGAGCACATCGTCATGGCGACTATCGAGAAATTCAACGCACCCGGTGTATTCGAACCCGCGACGTACAGTCAGGGCATCAAGGTCAGCCAGGCCCAGACGATACTCTTTCTCTCGGGGCAGGTCGCGTACACGGCCGATGGCAGTCCGGCACACCGCGGCGACTTCAAGGCGCAGGCGCGCGGCGCCTACGAGGCGATCAAGGCGCTGGTCGAATCGCAGGGTGGGACGATGGCCAACATCATCAAGATCACGACGTACGTCACCGACATGATGTATCGCGCTGATCTGGCACCGATCCGTGCGGAGTACCTAGGACAGAAGGGCCCGGCGTCTACGCTTGTCGAAGTCTCTTCACTTGCTCATCCCGACTGGATGATCGAAATCGAAGCGATTGCGGTGATCTAGTAGTCCTTGGTCCTTGGTCCTTGGTCCGCGCCGATATAATCGTCGCGTTCTTGACACGCTTTCCGGGAGACTGCATGCGTCAGTTCATCGTGTTGTCGTCGGTCGTCGTCGTAAGTCTGGTGCCCGTCGTCGCGCACGCGCAAGCCAATGCGCCTGACGGCGCAGCGGTGTTCACGCGGTCGTGTGCGACGTGTCACAAGCCGGGGCAGACCGAAGTGCCGCCACCTGACGTGCTGCGCACGCTCACACCCGAGTCGATCGTCAACTCGCTGACCAACGGCAAGATGTCGGTACAGGGAAGCTCGCTCACCGTGGCCGAGCGGACGGCCGTCGCGCAATATCTGACCGGGCGCGCAGCCGCGGCAGCGACGAGCACCACGGCGAACGCCAATCGCTGCACGGCGAAAACGCCAACAACCGATCCATCGCGCGCGCCGGGCTGGATGGCGTGGGGCAACGATCTCACCAATTCCCGAAACGCGTCGCAGGCCGGCTTCACCGCCGCGGATCTCCCCAAGCTCACGCTGAAGTGGTCGTTCGCGTATCAAGGCGCGACCTCGTCTCGAGTACAGCCGGCGCTCGCCGGCGGGAAGCTGTTCGTGGCGAGCGACAACGGTGAGCTCCACGCACTCGATCCGAAGACCGGCTGCACCTATTGGACCTTCAAGGCGGAGTCCGGTGTTCGCAGCGCGTTGACGGTTGGACCGTACAAGACCAACGGGCGTGCTGGCTACGCGGTGTTCTTCGGCGATCAACGCGCGAACGCGTACGCGATCGATACCATCACGGGTCAGCAGATCTGGAAGCGCAAGGTGGACGAGCACCAGGCCGCAGCGATCACCGGGGCGATCGCGATTCAGGACGGGAAAGCGTTCGTCGCCGTGCAGGGGCTGAACGAAGAAGGCACGGGCGGCCGCGGTCAGACTCCGTGCTGCACGTTCAGAGGAAATCTCAACGCGCTCGACGTCAACACGGGCGCATTCCTGTGGAAGACGTACACGATCGACGAGCCCAAGCTTCGCGGTAGAAACACGCGATCAGGTCAGGATGCCTTCGGTCCTGCGGGCGGCGGCATCTGGTCCTCTCCGACCGTCGATGTGAAGCGCCGCGCGGTGTACGTGTCCACGGGCAACGCCTACGCCGATCCGCCGCAGGCGATGACCGATTCGGTGATCGCCATGAGCATCGACACAGGCAAAGTGCTCTGGTCCTATCAGGCGACGCCGAACGACAACTGGCTTGGCGGTTGCGGTCCCCGCGGCGAGGGCAATCCCGGCTGTCCTGAGACGCGTGGACCTGATTTCGATTTCTCGGCGCCGCCGGTGCTCACGACTGTCAACGGACGCCAGTTGATCGTGATTCCCCAGAAATCAGGCATGGTCCACGCGATCGATCCCGACAAGAAGGGCGCCGTCGTATGGCAGACGCGCGTAGGACAGGGCAGTGGCCTGGGTGGTGCGTGGGGCGGAGCACTGGACGGTCAGAACGGCTACTTCGGTGTGGGCGACTATCAGTCGCCAACCCCGGGAGGCGTTCGCGCGCTGAACCTCGCGACGGGAGCAATCGTGTGGAGCGCGGCTCCACCGACGCCGCGCTTGTGCGAAGGAACAGCGCGTTGCAACGCGTCGCAAGGAGGCGCGACGACACTGATCCCCGGCGCTGTCTTCGCCGTGTCGCTCGATGGCGGGCTGCGCGCATACTCGACCGCCGACGGCAAAGTCCTCTGGCAGTTCGATACGAACAAGGAGTTCCAGACCGTCAATGGCGTCAAAGGGACCGGCGCCAGCATCGACGGCTCACCGCTCGTGATCGGCGGCGGCATGCTGTTCGTCAACTCCGGATACGGCGGCATCGCCGCGCGGCCGGGCAACGTGCTTCTGGCGTTCGGCATCGACTGATTCCCGGAAGCGCGCCGCGCTCTGCACTCTCGTGCAATCTCTGCGAAGACCCTGGTGGTCGGCGACGGTATGATCTGTCGCCAATCCACTTCACGCTTCCGGAGCTTCAATGCGCGCATACCTCTATTTCGCGTTAGTCGTTGTCTGTCTGCTTCCGTCAACCCTCCATGCACAGGGCGTGATTGCCGGTCACGTGCGCGATAGTTCGGGCGGCCCGGTGGCCGACGCCGTCGTTGAAGTTCAGAGCCCGGCGATCATCGAAGGCGTGCGCGAGACGATGTCGGATCGAAGCGGGCGATATCGAATAGAGGCACTGCCGCCCGGGCGCTATGTGGTGACCGTCATACGCTCGGGCTTCAAGACGCTGCGGCTCGAGGACGTCGAGGTCTCGGGGTCGCGCACGACCATCGTCGGCGCGGATCTCGCCCCAGGCTCGCGGGACGAGACGACGACCTCTATCTATGCTGGTTCGAGCGTCGATGTGCGAAGCGCGATGCGGCAGATGGTGCTCCAGCATGACGTCATCACGGCGATCCCGAACCGACGCAATTACAACTCGCTGCTCGTGGTCGTGCCGGGAGTCACGACAGATCGCGACGACGTGGTAATCGACCCGTTGCCTGCGACGTTTCCGATCCATGGCGGACGTGCGAATGAGGGCCGCCTGCTCGTCGACGGCCTGAGCGTCGGCAGCGCGCCGAACGGCGGGTCGCCGGCGCACTACCTTGCCGATGTCGGCAATGCGGAGGAAGTGGTGTTTACGACGTCGGGTGGCCTGGGCGAGGTCGAGACCGCTGGCCTGATCATGAACGTCGTTCCCCAGCAGGGAGGCAACAGCGTGCGCGGCTCAGTGTTCTTCTGGGGCAACTCGGAAGGGATGCAGGGCGACAACGTGAACGAGGAGCTCCGCAGCCTCGGGCTCACCTCCGCTCTGGTGGCCAGCAAGGCCCTCGATTTTGGCGGAACGCTAGGAGGTTCGCTCGTTCACGATCGACTCTGGTATTTCGTCAGCGGACGCCGACAAAGCCTCACGCGCGATATTCCTGGTCTGTATTACAACCGCAACGCCGGAAATCCCGCCACCTATCTCTATGTTCCAGATATCAGTCGCGCGGTCTATTCCGATCGCACGTGGGAGAACGTCGGCGTGCGGGTCACAGCACTGGCGACCACAAGAAACCGATTCAGCGTCTTCCACGACGAGCAGGCGATCTGTCGATCGTGTTCCGGTGCCACCGCGAGCACGGGCTTTCCCGACACCACGGTATCCCCGGATGTGCAAGGCGTTGGCGACATCACGCCGCAGCGTCTCAACCAGGTATCGTGGACGTCTCCGGCGACCAATCGGCTATTACTCGATGCCCGATTCGCGCGCAGCGAGTACGGATGGGGCAACAGCGAGCGCGACGGCAACGATCGAAGCCTGATCCGAGTCATCGGACCGGCTGGGTTCTTGAGCCCAGCGATCGCCTATCGGTCTCAGGAATGGTTCGAAAACCAGACTGTCCACAACGCGTGGCACGCGTCGGCGTCCGTGTGGGCCGGCGCTCACACTCTCAAGGTCGGTTATCAAGGTCTCTTCGCGAGTGACGACCGAACCCTTCGCACCAACGATCAAGGCCTGACGTATCGCCTCGCAAGCGGCTTCGTCTCGCAGCTGGTGATGCAGTTCGTTTCACCGTTCACGGTACTGGCTCGTGTTGCCCAGCACTCGGCCTACGTGCAGGATCAATGGACGGCCGGACGACTGACGTTGCAGGGTGCGGCCCGATTCGATCAGGTGCGGAGCTGGTTTCCTGAGCAGCGGTTCAGCAGCCGATTCCTGCCCGTGGAGGTCGTGATTCCCAGGACCGATGGCGTGAATGCCTATAAGGACATCACGCCTCGGTTTGGCGCCTCATACGACGTGTTCGGCACGGGCAGGACGGCTATAAAGATCAGCGCTGGGAAGTACCTCGAGGGTGCAGCGACGACGGGCGTCTACTACGACAGCAATCCGGCCACCCGTCTGGTTCGCCAGCAAAACCGCAGCTGGACTGACTTCAACGCGAACTTCATCCCAGACTGCGTGCTCGAGAATCTGCTGGCGAATGGAGAATGCGGTCAGGTCACCAGCACCTTTCCGCTTGGCACGGCGATACCCGGGAGCGTCGATCCCGAGTTGCTGAGCGGCTCTGGTGTCCGGCCGTCGGACTGGAGCGTCGCTGCGTCGCTGGAACATCAAATCTTTCCGCGCGGTTCGGTGGAGGTCGGATACTTTCGCAGATGGTTCGACGGGTTTACCGTCGTCGATAACATTCTCGTTGGCGACGCAGACTTTCTGCAGACGACCATCACTGCACCGAGCCGTTTGAATCTGCCGAATGGTGGCGGCCAGGCCATCGGGCCGATCTATTTCCAGAGCGGCGCGTCGATCGGTCGATTGAATCGTGTCACCGCACCCGCCGACCGATACGGGAACCAGTATCAGCGTTCCGAATCTCTCGACGTACTGTTCAACGGGCGCACCGCGTTCGGCCTTACGGCGCAAGGCGGCTCGAGCACGACGCGCACGGTCAGGGACAGCTGCGAGGTGCGCAGGGCCGTTCCTGAGAGCGCGCCGTTCGATCCGTACTGCCACGTGTCTACCGGTTTATTGACGCAGTTCAGGGGCCTGGCTGCGTATACGATTCCGAACGTCGACATCCAGATCGGCGCTGTGTATCAGAACAAGCCGGGGCCTCCGATTACGCCGAACATCACTGTCAGTAACCCAGCGGGCGGGAACGTGATCGTCGTCGGGCTGGTGAACCTCATCGAGCCAGGTACGCTGTACGGCGAGCGCATCAGTCAGCTTGATGTTCGCGCCACGAAGATCCTTCGATTCGGCCGTGCGCGCGT
>JBKPRH010000286.1:0-9905 GCA_046765795.1 Acidobacteriota bacterium
CTCCTCTTGTTGATCGAACCGGACCGACCTCAGCGCGCGTCGAGGCCCGCGACGGTCACTCCGTCGTGCAGACGCGCGCGAAGCGATTGCGCTTGTTGAGCGGTAAAGATCGGCGGCGCCTCAGGACTGAGCGTAGCGCCCATGAGTCCACTGTCGGCGTGCCCAGCATGGGGAAGCAGAACGTGCGCGACTTCGTGTGCGATCACGATGCCGAGGAACCAGCCCGGCGGTGTCCTGTAGTGGCGCGCAAGAGCCAGGACCCTGTCGTAATGGACGTAGACCCGGCTCACGGACGGGACCGCGAGGCCGAGCAGGTCGCCGTGGCGGAGGAACATCTCGTCCGCGGCTGGCCCGCTGAGCACCACGAGTCGGATGCGATGCGTTCCGGTCGCACCGACGGCCTGAGCCCTCTGCGCCCTCCAGATCACCCGGATGCCGGCCGTGATGAAGATGTGCTTGACTCGCGCGCGAGCGATCGCCAGTTCCGCGCCGGCCGAAGATCGGTCTTCGGTGATCACCTCGATCGCCGATTGTCCATCCCCAATCTGCGCGCTCGGGCGCGCAGACAGAACGAGGGCGATCGAGACTCCGAGGAAGGCCTGCACGAGTGGCAGGTCGTCCCGTCCGGTGATCTGGGCAATGCCTGCAGACGTCAGGCGGTAGTACCGTGCGCGATGGTTGCCGCCGGCGGTACCCCAACAGGACGCGATCCATCCGCGGGTCTCGAGCCCGTGCAAGGCGGGATAGAGCGACCCATGCTCGATTGGCAGCACGCCCTCCGATCCCCGCTCGATGGCGTGCGCGATGGTGTGACCGTGGGCCGGGCCCATGACGAGGACCCGAAGCACCAGCATGTCGAGCGTGCCCTGCAGCGTCTCGCTCTGTAGCGGCGACTCACGCCTCGGCACGGCAAACCCTCATTCCACGAGATGATCTAGGCATCAAAATCACTTCAAAATCGCTTAGACGTGGGATTCCATCATTTGGTTCAGAAGATTATCTAGTGGAGTGACCACGACAATTCCCAACGTGCCAAGGCCCAACGCCTCCGCCTTCGCGCCCTGAGCTCGAGGCGCGCTTCGGCGAGACCTCGCCGGAGCTTGTCATGCGTGCGCGACAAGCGGCGGCGGGCAACCATTCCCAATTCCCAACTCCCGATTTTGGGGTTCGTTGGGGATTGGGAGTTGGAAGTGGTTGGGAGTTGGTAGTAGTTGGAGGTTGGGAATTGACTAAAAGGATGAAACGCCTGACAGCGATGCGTCGATCTTGGCTTTCAGCGCCGTCAACGTTTCCGGACTGCCTTCGAACAGATTGTCCGGATACTTCGCGTCGCGGATCATCGCCTTGTAGATCGCGTCGCTCTGATACAGGTTGAGGCCCAGGCCGGCGAGATACTGCAGCTTCAGGTTCCTGTCGGTGTTGATCTGGACGTCGGCCAGCCAGTTCTTCATGTCACCGCGACGGCCCGCAAACGTGCCGAACAGATCGATAGCGGAATTGATGCCTACTTCGCTGAGCGACTTCGCCACCGCGGCGTTTGCCGGATCCGACAAGCGCGCCTGCACCGCGTCCACATTGATCTTGCCGCCCTCGAGCTGACCGAACAGCACGAGGTCGTAGCCCTGCCCGTTGACGGTATTGGCAAACACCGCACCGTTCGGGAACGCCTCGAGGAACGTGCCGATCTCGCTCTTCACCGCCGCCTCGCTGCTCTCGTACAGCTGCACGAAGAGCGTCACGACGCCGCCGGGATTGAGATGCGACTTCACGACGTCGAAGAACTCGCGCGTGTAGAGAGTCGCCGCACCCTTCACCCACGGATCGAGCGGGTCAGACGTGATCGCGTCGAACTTCTCGTTCGTCGTCAGCAGGTAATGCCGTGCGTCGTCGAGATGCACCTTCACCTTCGGGTTCGCGACAACGTTGAAGTTGTGTTGGGCGAAGTGGGTGGAGACGACGCGAGGCACCAGCGGCTCGATCTCGGCGATCGTTTGATCCTTCACCATCGGATCGATCGACACCGCACCGGCCGTGACGCCGGCGCCGCAGCCAATGACCAGCACCTTGTTCGGGTTCTTTGGCACCAGCGTCGTGATGTGACCGAGCATGCGCTGCAGCCGCATGTCCTGCGGTTCGCTCGAGGCCTGCACTTTGCCGGCGTTGTGATAGTTCAGCACGCCCGTCGGAGTACGAGTCACAGCGACCGATGCGGTGACGCCTTCGCCGACATAGACCATCTCGTTCTGCCCGACCCACGTCGCCGAGTAGCGGCCGTAGGCCACGAGCAGCCATGGAATCGGCGGCACTGAACGCGCCAGGAAGCCAGCAATCAGCGCGATGCCAACCACCACGACCGGTGTCGAGGCCCACGCCTTTCGAACTTCCCCGGTCGCTGGCATCAGCATCAGCAAGCCCGACATCGCCGCGATGCCGATGAGAACCTGCTGCGTCTTCTGACTGCCGATCGTGCCCACCAACGCAAGACTGATCACGGTGGCGCCGATGATGGCGCCAACCGTGTTGGCCGCATACACGCCGCCGACGAGACGTGCCGAGTCCTGGCCTCGTGTGGCGACCGCGGCCAGCGCGAGCGGGAAGCTCGCGCCCCACAGAATCGCACCCGGCAACATCACCCAGATCGCTCGCATCAGATCGAGTTGGAAGTTGTAGACGAGCGAGGTCGAGATCGACGGATTGATGGGCCAGTACGGCAGAGACGCGCTCGTCGTGTAGGCCGCCCACGCGAGTGTCACGCACAACCCGAGCTGACACCATCCGAGCGCGATGCGTGGATTCTTCAGGTTGCGCGCCATCGACGAGCCGAGGCTGCTTCCAATTCCAAGACCGACGAGGAACACCGCGAGGATCAATGAGAAGGTGTACGTCGTCGCGCCGAACAGCAGCGAGAGCACGCGCGTCCAGACGACTTCCGATCCGAGAGCGGTGAGGCCCGAGAGCGCGATAGCGATGTAGACGAGTCTCGAGATCTCAGGAGTGGATGTGACGGTCAACGGTATATCGCTGGGCGTGGCCGTGATCACCGTGTGCGGCGTGCGCGCCGCAACCACCAACGCGAGCAGCGCGACGAGGACGTTGAGGCCGACAGCGGCGCCCGTTGCCGTGGGCATGTCGTACACGCGCAGCAGATAGAAGCCCGCGAGCAGACTGCCCGCGACGGCGCCCGCGAGATTGCCGCCATAGAAGTACCCGAGCCACGACACACCTTTCGGCGTCGTCTCGACCCAGCGCGCGATGGCTGGCAGCGTCGCGCCCATCAGCAGCGTCGGCGGGAGCAGACAGATCGCCGCAACAATCGCGCGGAGCACGAGGCTCACTTGACCCGTCCCGGCGATGCTCGTGTAGACGCGCCCGACGATCGGAACCGCGAAGAGGACGATGATGCCGAAGATGGCGATGCCAAGTTCGAGCAGCGCGTAGACACGTAGCGGATGGTTCTGCGGGTTCAGATACTTCGGCAGCAGCAGACTGCCAAGGCACATGCCGCCCATGTAAATCCCCAGCAGCACACCGAGTGAGACCGCTGACGATCCGATGGACAGCTGGAGCAGCTGAAACCAGACGACTTCATATATGAGGGCTGCGCAGCCCGATCCGACAAACAGCAGCAGGAGCGCCGGAAGCCAGCGCTGGGCTGCCTCGGGGCTGGCTGCTGGCCCCGTCGTCTCGTCCTGGAGGTTGGTAGTCACCCGTGGATACTACCAAACCCCGGCCGGGCTTGAGTTTCTGCCCACGCAGGCGGCCCGTAACTCAGATTTAACTCCCGCGTCACGAGCCAGAAACCCCTGTTTCTTACCGTAAACGGGTCTACGTCCATGAAAACGGAGTCCGGGTGCCACACATCTCCGATACGACGCGAACCAACGACCCAGGCATGAGCCGCGTGAGCGCTGCGCGCACGCAAGTCCTTGTCGTCGATGACGAACAGGACATCGCGGGACTCATCAAACACAGCCTCGAAAAGGGCGGCGATATCGACGTCGATATCGCCGGGACCGGCGACGAAGCACTGAAAGCGGTCAACGAGCGCACACCGGATTTGATCGTCCTCGATCTCAATCTGCCGGTGTTGAGCGGACTCGAGGTCTGCCGCATCTTGCGCGCACGCGCAAGCACGGCGCGCGTGCCGATCATCATGCTGACGGCGCGCACCAGCGAAAGCGATCGCGTGACCGGACTCGACGTCGGCGCCGACGACTACATCACGAAACCATTCAGCCTGCGCGAGCTCGCGGCACGCGTGCGTGCCGTACTGCGGCGTGGTCACGTCGGTCCGGGCAATGGCTCCGCGACGACGGAGGCATGCGTGTATCGGGGCAAACATCTGGTCGCCGATTTCGATGCGGTGTCGGTCGCTGTCGATAACGAGCCGGTGCGGCTCACGCGACGGGAATTCGAGCTGCTGCGTTACCTCGTTGAGAACAAGAATCGCGTGCTGTCGCGAGATCGCTTGCTCGAGCGCGTGTGGGGCTACGATCGGTTGGTCGAAACTCGATCGGTGGACGTGCACGTCGGACGCTTGCGCGGCAAGCTCGGCAATGCCGGACGTCAGATTGAAACAGTTGTAGGTCTGGGTTACCGGTTCGTGGAGTAAAGAGGACGCGCACGCGATCGGCGTGCGCGTTCGTTCTTGTTGTTCGTTAGGACTCTTTCCAACCCGACAATTCAAGGCTGAGCGCATGCGCCGCGAAGTTCATACGCGCACGCTCGACGCGATGCCAGTCGGTGTAACGCACTCGGGAAATCACCTGGCTGTCCTGCTCTTCGCGGACCTCCCATCCGAATCCGTCGGTGTTGGTGATGACAAAGCGGTGCGTCTGATCCGCCTTTCGGAAAGTTCGCTTGTACATTGGGTTCTCTTGGATCTATACCCTTGGACGAACGTTTCGCCTGTAAACGTTGTGTAAATCTTCTGTGACGCTGCTAATTGGTGAGATTCAGGCACATAGGCTGCTTACCCGAACGCGGAGTGCACGTGGTCTGATGCATGCTGAAATGACAGATCCGCCCATGCACGGCTCGCCGTCGACGTGGTAGATCAACGGCTCGTTCGAACGGATATCGATGCGCGTCGCGGTGGACATCGTCACGCCCGGCACCTCGGCCAATCGGCCGCGAAAGAGTTTTGGCGCATGCCTGATCACCGACCATGGTGATCGGTCGTCCACAATCACCACATCGAGTTTGCCGTCATCGATGCGTGCCGTCGGCGCGATGAGCGCGCCATTGCCGTACTGACGTCCGTTCGCGATCGCGACGAGCAACACATGCGATCGACGCAACTCTCCATCCATCGTGATCGCATACTCGTGCGTCGCGCGCGCGAAGATCTCGTTGCTCGCGATTTCGAGATAGCGCCGGAACCCGCGGCGAACGAGACCAGTCGCAGCGAATTGGTGCGCGATGCGCGCGTCGAGGCCGACGCCAGCGAGATTGAAGAAGAGCCGTCCCTCGATCTCGCCGGCATCGATCACGCGTTCGTGCCCACCGAGCGCAATCTCGAATGCCGCGTGTGAATCGAAGGGGATATTCAGCTCACGCGAGAAACCGTTGCCGGATCCGCTGGGAATGATTCCAAGCGATGCAGGCGTGAACGCGAGTGCCGAGGCGATTTCGTTGATCGTGCCGTCGCCACCCCAGGCGATGCAGAGCGACGCGCCTCGGCCGAGTGCAGCGACTGCGAGCTCGCGCGCATGTCCACCGCGCTCCGTGACGAACACTTCCCCATCCACGCGGCGACGATGTAAGAACGCGGTCGCGAGCTCGGCACGTTGCCGGGCCACATCCGGTCGCCGGCCCGCGCCGGAGATCGGATTGATGATGACCGCGACGTGCTCACTCACGAAGCGAGTTTACGCAGAATCTTCGGTGTAACGAACCACACGAGCGTGCCGGCCGCTTTCGTGGACAGACTGGCCAGATCTATCCGGCAGATGCCGCCCTTCTTGAACGGCAAAGCCCGGCGTGCGCCGATCAAGTACGCGGCCAGCTCGCCGAGATCAGGCTCATGGCCAACGAGGGCGATGCACCGCCGCTTCGCGGCCTTCGCCAGCTGCGCCATCACTGTCGCAGGTGGGTGGCCGGGGGCAAGCGCATCGAACAGCTTTACCGTGGGACGGCCGCTGACGCCGGCGGCGAGCACATCGGCGGTCTGTCGGGCGCGAACCAACGGGCTGGTGAAGATCTCCTCGATGGAGGCGTCGAGTGCTTTCAATCCGCCAACGGCTTCCTTGAATTTGCTGATGCCTTGTTCCGTCAGCGGTCGCTTCGTGTCGTCGGGCCAGTCGTCGCCGCGCTCGGCCGCGATGGCATGACGCACAAGATAGATCTCGGATGGAGGCATGGGGTAGGTCTACGCTGCCGAGGCGTTGCCGATGCGCGCCTCGCGCGCGCTCACATAATCGCAGATTCGGAGTAACGACTTTCTCTCATTCATGTAACGCGCATGTAACCGGCGGCACTCGTTCTCCAACTTGCGTACGAGTCGATCGAGGTCAGCCGAGAGGTTCAAGCTCGGCACTCCGGCCCGGCTCTGGATCGCTCTCGTGCGAACGATGAGCATCTCGAGATCATGCATCCGTCCGAGGAGATCCTGCACACGTTTCAGTGTCCGAATGCGCGCCGTCGCGCGCGACCCGCTGAGATCCTGCGCGATCTCGAGCGCATAGCGCAGCTTCTTCACCGCAATCCGCACTTGATGGAGCCGGTCGGGGAGATAGATGCCGGCGGCGTTGTCCATAGCTGCGCGCAGTCCTTCGGCGCGCCGCGCGGCCCGGCTGAGTGCCGTGGCAATACGGCGTGGGTCGCGCGTACCGCTCGGCACGGGACCGCGAGCCGTGGCGTCGATCGCTTTCTTCTGGAATTTCGCCAGGTTGAAGTGCGAGATGAGACGCACCATCTCCGCGCCCAGACGCTGGCGTTCCTCAGTGACTAACTGACCCAGCCGAGCAACCGCCGCCTCGGAGACATCGCCGGCATTGCGGAGCTGATCGAGGTTCATTAGCGCGACATCCAGTTCACGCACCGGTCCCAGGGCACGCGTCAACTTTCGCACTGATTTCTTGAGCGATTTGCCGGTTCGGCCGCGGGCCACGAGCGGCAATGCCTCGCGGATGCGGCGTGTCGCGACACGCGCCTGATGCACGCCCTGCACGTCACCCTTCTGCGCACCCGGAAGTGTCCGGCTGAGCGCGGCCAGACGCTGACGGATGATCAACTCTGAAGGATTCGTGCGCTTCATGACGGAGCCACGCGACTCGACCTACTATAAGTCGGACCCACACCATGCGCATTGCCGCTATCGACATCGGTACGAACTCCGTCCACATGATCGTGGTGCGTGTGCGCACCGATCTCTCGTTCGAGGTCATCGATCGCGAGAAGGTGATGGTGCGGCTCGGGGCCGGCGGCCTCGACGGCAAGGCGCTGACGACCGACGCGATGAACGCGGCGCTGCAGGCACTCTCGAAATTCAAACGCCTCGCCGAATCGCATCGGGTCGATGAAATTCTCGCCGCCGCCACCAGTGCGACGCGCGAGGCGCGCAACGGCGGAGAGTTCCTGGCGCGCATCGAGCGCGAGACGGGAATCCGGCCGCGCGTCATCACCGGCACCGAAGAAGCGCGGTTGATCCATCAAGCCGCAGTCTATGGCGTGGATGTCGGCAACGGCCGTGCGGTGGTGATCGACGTCGGCGGCGGCAGCACCGAAATCACGCTGGGAAATGCCACAGCCATTCAGGCGGCGCGCAGCTTCAAGATTGGCGTGATTCGACTGACCGAACGGTTCGTTCAAAGTGATCCTCTGTCGGGTCGCGACGAGCGCAAGCTCACGAAACACATCCTCTCTGAGATCGGCCGTCACTGCGATCAGATCACCGCGATCGGCTTCGATCGCGTCATCGGCACGTCCGGCACGATCCTCAGCCTCGGCGCGGTGGCGGCAACAGCCGCGCGCGGCACGACACCGGCCGACCTTCGCAACCTGCGCGTGTCGGCGAAGCAGATTCGCCGCTTGCGTAAAGAGATCGTCGCGCTCAATCCCGCGCAGCGTCTGACCGTGCCGGGCCTCGATCCGCGTCGCGCCGATCTCGTCGTCGCGGGAGCCGTTCTCCTCGACACCATCCTGCGTCGGCTCGGCGCAGAGGAACTGACGCTCTGCGACCTGGCGCTGCGAGAAGGGCTCGTCCTCGATTACATCCGCCGCAACCGGCGGCAGATCGCGCAGGTGGACAAGATTCCTGATGTCCGCCGACGCAGTGCGCTCGAACTTGCTGAGCGTTGCAACTACTACGCCGAGCACGCTCAGCAGGTGATTCGCCTCGCCCTCGCCCTGTTTGATCAAAGCCGGGCCGTGCACGGGCTCACGGATCGTGAACGCGAATGGCTTGAATATGCCGCGTTACTCCACGACGTTGGCGGACTCATCAGCTACGCGCGCCATCATCGCCACTCGTACTACCTGATCAAGAACGGCGATCTGCGTGGCTTCCATCCGGACGAGATCGAAGTGATCGCGCTGGTTGCCCGCTATCACCGGCGAGGGGTACCGAAGCGCTCGCACGACGAGTACGCCAGCCTCCCCTCGTCTCTGCGCAAGACCGTGCGCACGCTGTCGTCGATCCTGCGCGTCGCGGAGAGTCTCGACCGAAGCCATGCGCAAGCGATCACGGGTCTCGAGTTGCGCGATCGCGGAGACGACGTGCTGCTGGTGGTGCACACGGCGACGGACGCCGAGCTCGAGGTGTGGGCGACGAACCGCCATCTTCAGCCGTTCGAGAAGCTGCTTGGGAAGCCCGTTCGTCTCGAGTCGGCGACAGTAGCCCCGCCAGCGGTCGTCGACGCGGCCCCGCGCCGCAAGTCCGCCTCGCTGAGGAGCAAGCCAGCCTCGTTGAAAAAGGCCAGGAAGGCTGTCTCACCGAAGGCTTTAGCGAAGGCGGAGACCCCGTAACACGGATTTAACACCGAGGAAACAGGCGCGAAATTCATGTTGGATAGCGTGAAGGCGTGACCAAAACGCTTGCACGCGTCCTCCCGCTATGCCTGCTCCTCCTCTCGGCGTGTGGGGGCGGCAGTAACGCCAGCACCGAGACGAAGACCGCGGCTGCTCCATCCGTCATCCAGATTGATGGGTCGAGCACCGTGTTTCCGATCACCGAGGCCGTGGCCGAGGACTTCCAAAAGGCCAACCCGGGCGTGAAGGTCACGGTAGGCATCTCCGGCACGGGCGGCGGATTCCAGAAGTTCTGCCGCGGCGAGACCGACATCAGCGACGCATCCCGCCCGATCAGCGCGACCGAAATCGAAGCCTGCAAGAAGGCCGGGATCGAATACATCGAGCTGCCAATTGCCTACGACGGCTTGGCGGTCGTGGTGAATCCCAAGAACAGCTGGGTCTCCGCGATCACCGTCGCCGAGCTGAAGAAGATGTGGGCGCCAGAGGCGCAGGGCAAGATCACCAAGTGGAGTCAGGTGCGGCCCGGATGGCCCGATCGTGAGCTCCATCTGTTCGGCGCGGGCGTCGACTCCGGCACGTTCGACTACTTCACCGAAGCAACGGTCGGGAAAGCCAAGGCGAGCCGCGGCGACTTCACCTCCAGCGAAGACGACAACGTCCTCGTCCAGGGTGTCAGCGGAGACGAGACAGCGCTGGGATTTCTCCCGCTCGCCTACGTCGAGCAGAACAAGAGCGCACTGAAACTTCTGCCGGTCGACGATGGCAAGAAGGAGAACGGCGACGGTGCGATCACGCCGACGGCCGAGACCGTGCGCAACGGGACCTACCAGCCCCTGTCGCGACCGCTCTTCATCTACGTCGCACGGAAAGCCGCTGACCGCGCCGAGGTGCAGAAGTTTGTCGGCGTGTATTTCAACTCGCAGGCGCTGATG
>JBKPRH010000287.1:0-9289 GCA_046765795.1 Acidobacteriota bacterium
CGGCGCCGGCAACCAACATTCTGCTGTTGAAGTAACTACTTCTGGCGCTTCAGCGTGAATTCCTGCGCCTGACCCTGCCCGCCTTCGGCCATCCGCGACATCGCGATCTCGTCGCCCTTCAGCGTGCCGGTCCAGTTGAGAACGATCTCGCCGCCTCGCCCCATCTGCTTGGACTTGAACTTCAGCGCAGAACCCGAAATCGTGCCTTCCTCAATCGGGATCTCCCCACCTCGACCGGTAACCGTCCCCGTGAGCTTCCCACCGTCGGCCTTGAGCGTCAGGTTGACCTGCTGCGGCCCGCGGCCTCCCTGCACTTCACCCGCCCACTTGCCATCGACGCTCTGCGCGATGACCGCGATCACCGACGCGCACACAACCAGCGCAACCAATCTGCCCTTCATAATTCCATCCTTTGAAATCAGTCTCCGTCGCATCACAGAGAAAGCGATACTAGTCCCGGTCGCTGCGCATGAGGGCAATCCTGACGAACAATTCATCAAAACTTCACAACACGATCATGTGGCCGGCATGCTGAACGGACTGGTGCCACCGTTGATCACAGCGACTACGGCTGGGCTGCTGCTGTGGTTTCGACAGATCTACGTGCGGCGCGGCGGACGCGAGTGGCGTGCGAACTTCGCAGCGGCAATCGGAATCGTCTGTGTGACCGCCCTGCTCGAACTCGCCATGGGACGCACGCTGGCGTACCGGAACGGCCCGATCCGGCCGTGGGTGAGCGAGGTCCACAGCGACCAGAACTCACAGCAAATCTCCGACTGGTACACCTTCAGCCACATCATTCACGGCGCGCTGTTCTACGGCGTGACGCACCTGACGATGGGACCGGCGTCAGTGGGCCTGCGCGCAGCGGTGGCAGTGGCGATTGAGGCGACGTGGGAGTCCTACGAGAACACCGATACCGTGATCAATCGGTATCGGGCCGCCACGATCGCGCTCGGCTATTACGGCGACAGTGTGCTGAACTCGATGAGCGACATCCTGGCGTGCATGGTGGGATTCCTGCTCGCCAGTCGTCTGCGATGGTGGTGGACCGTCTCGTGGGTAGTCGCAGCGGAGGTCGTCGTGGCAATGGTCATCCGCGACAACCTCACGCTGAACATCATCATGCTTGTCTGGCCGATCGAAGCGATCAAGCGATGGCAAAGCGGGGGATAGGTGAAATTGACGATTGACGAGGGACGATTGACGGATTGAGGTTGATGAATTCCTCAATCAATACGTCAATCGCACATCGTCCATCGTCAATTGCTGCAACGGCGTTAGAGCGCCTTGTTCACCGCGTCCCAATTGACCACGTTCCACCACGCCGTGATGTAGTCAGGACGACGGTTCTGGTACTTCAGGTAGTAGGCGTGCTCCCAGACATCGAGACCAAGCACCGCCTTCTTGCCGTCCATCAGCGGATTGTCCTGGTTCGGCGTGCTGGCGATCGACACCTTGCCGCCGTCAGCAATCAGCCACACCCAGCCGCTGCCGAAACGGCCCGCGCCGGCCTTGCCCCACTCGGTCTTGAAATTGTCGAAGCTTCCGAACGCGGCGTTGATCGCGTCGGCGGCTTTGCCGGTCGGCGCACCGCCAGCGTTGGGCGCCATCCAATTCCAGAACATGCTGTGGTTCCAGTGCCCGCCGCCGTTGTTGCGAACCGCCGTGCGAATGGCTTCAGGAACGCTGTTGATGTTCCGGCAGAGGTCATCAATGCTCTTGCTTTGCAGCTCCGGCGCCTTCTCGAGCGCGGCGTTCAGGTTGGTGACATACGCCTGATGATGCTTGCCGTGATGGATCTGCATCGTCTGCGCGTCGATGTGCGGTTCGAGCGCGGCGAAGTCGTATGGGAGCTTTGGCAGTTCGTGAGCCATTCTTCCTCCTACAGAAGAATGGAATCGTACTCCAAAGCGAAGGCGGGTCTAAAGAGCCGCCGCTACGAAATGGACAGCATGCGCTCGAGCGCCACTCGATTCCAGTGCTTCTGCTCATCGGGAACGACGATACGGTTGTGCACGCCCCCATCGACAAGCTCTTCGAGAATCCAGAGCAGATGATTCGGCGACACGCGGAACATCGTCGAGCAGAGGCAGCCGAACTGATCGAGCGACACGACCGTACGTCCTGGCGCGAGTTGCTGAGCGAGCCGGTTGACGAGGTGCACTTCGGTGCCGACCGCCCAGATCGATCCCTCAGGACTGTTGGTCACCGTCTTGATGATGTATTCCGTGCTGCCGCTGTCGTCGGCGGCCTGCACAACGTCCCACGGCACTTCGGGATGCACGATGACGCGTATGCCTGGATGCTGACGACGCACCGCTTCGATCTGCTTCGCGGTGAATCGCGTGTGGACCGAGCAGTGCCCTTTCCACAGAATCATCTTCGCGCGCTGCACCTGTTCGGGATCGAGACCGCCAAAGATCTCATCGGGATCCCAGACGACCATCTCGTCGAGCGGGATGCCCATCTTGTATGCGGTGTTCCGGCCCAGATGCTGATCGGGCAGGAACAGAATCTTCTCGCCCTGTGAGAAACCCCACTTCAGCGTGGCCATGGCATTCGATGACGTGCAGACGGTGCCACCGCGTTCGCCGACGAACGACTTAATCGACGCCGCTGAATTGATGTAGGTGACTGGGACGACGCCCTGAATCCCCATCTGTGTCAGCTCTTCCCAGCACGATTCGAGCTGCTCGGGCGCGGCCATGTCGGCCATCGAGCAACCGGCCGCGAGGTCGGGCAGGATGACCTGTTGATGCGGACTGCACAACACGTCGGCGCTCTCGGCCATGAAGTGCACGCCGCAGAAGACGATGTAATCGGCCTCGGGCCGCTGCGCGATCTGGCGCGCGAGACGGAAGGAGTCGCCGGTGTAGTCGGCGAACTTGATCACTTCGTCGCGCTGATAGTGATGACCGAGGATGACCAGCCGGTCTCCGAGGGTCGCGCGTGCCGCCGCGATGCGGCGCAGCATCTCTTCATCGGAGAGGCCGAGATACTTGTCCGGAAGCGGCTGTCGTTCTGACAGGTTCTGCTTCTCGTATTCGGTGAGCAACGGGATGATCGAGCTCATCTTGGGTTCCGTCACCTCCCACGCGTGACTTTGTGAAACTTTTCGCAAAGTCCAGACGTGAAAAAGGCCCAAACCCCAGCACAGGCTCTATCGCCCGGTGGTGTGTGGACCTGCCCTAATTATAGATCGCTGGGAAGATTCGTGACGAGACTTAACGGCTGAGATTGGGCGCTGCGGCGATCAGGCGAGGCTAAAGACCCGCCTCTACTGCGGCCGGTACGGTCTCGGCTGCCGGGATATTCACGATGTTGTACAGCGTGTCACGCTCGAGAGGCTCTCGTCCGGCAGCCCTCACAAGACGGCTCAATTGCGCGGTCGTCATTCCCTCAGGCGTCGCCGATCCGGCCATGTGGTAGATCTTCTCCTCCTGCACCGTTCCGTCCAGATCGTCCACGCCAAACCAGAGTGAGGCCTGCGCCAGTTCGATCCCCGTCGCAATCCAGAATGCCTTGATGTGCGGGATGTTGTCGCACATCAGTCGCGCTACCGCATGCACACGCAACGTATCGGTGCCGCTCGGCGCAGGCAGCTTGCGCATCTGGTTGTTGTCGGGATGAAACGCCAGCGGAATGAACGCCTGGAAGCCGCCGGTCTCATCCTGCAGCGCTCGCGCACGCATCATGTGATCGACACGCTCGCCCATCGTCTCGATGTGGCCATACAACATCGTGACGTTGGTCGGCATCCCGAGTTGATGCGCGATGCGATGAATGGCGAGATAGCGATCGGCGTCGCACTTGTCGTGGCAGATCTTCTTGCGCACTCGCTCCGCAAAGATCTCGGCGCCGCCACCGGGCAGTGAGTTGAGTCCCGCATCGATCAACTCCCGCAATACCTGCGTGTCGGTCATCCCATAGAGATCGGAGAAGTACGCGATCTCGACGGCCGTAAAGCATTTGAGATGAATGCCGGGGCGAATTCGCTTGAAGCCACGCAGCAGGTCTGTGTAATAGCTGAATGGCAGGTCTGGATTCAGACCGTTGACGATGTGGAGCTCGGTGAGCGGCTGGTTGGCGCGCTTGCGAAGTTTGTCCCACGCCTCTTCGAGCGACATCGTGTACGCCTCGGGCATGCCGGGCTGCAGACGCGCGAACGAACAGAAAAGACAACTCGCCTGACACACGTTGGTCGGCTCGAGGCGCAGGTTGTAATTGAAATACGTGCGCGCGCCGTGGCGCTTCTCCCGTTCGCGATTCGCGAGCCATCCAACGGCGAGCAGGTCCGGCGTTTCGAACAGACGTACGCCCTCGTCGAACGACAGTCGTTCGCCACGCTCCAGCTTTTCGTCGATGTCGGCCAGTCCAGCCGCGCGAAGTCGTGATTTCACAGCGAAAATCCTTCCAATTTTAGCGTGCTATACTGCGGACCAACAACTGACACCGCCCGGGTGATCAGGGGAAGTGGGTGAGAAGCCCACGCGGTCCCGCCACTGTAAGCGGAGCATCGACTCCGTGAGTCAGAGCACCTAAGCCCGGCGCCTTGTCCTATTCCCGTAAGGCGCGATGGACGCCGGGAGGACGTTACGACACCTCATCCCACTTCACATTTCACGATCTGGCGACGGCGATGAAGCCGCGCGCAGCCGTGTCATGGAGCGGCGGCAAGGATAGCTACCTTGCGCTGCACCGCAGCCGATCGTCGTACGACATCGTCGCGCTGATCACGATGTTCGATGAGGGCGGCGCACGAAGCCGATCGCACGGTCTCCGACCGCAGATTCTCGAGGCACAGGCTGATCGCCTGGGTCTGACGATCTGCACGGGCCGCGGCTCGTGGGCCACTTACGAGGATGGCTATCTGCAGGCGCTTGCAGATGCTCGTGCGCTGGGTATCTCGCGCGTGATCTTCGGCGACATCATGTACGACTCGAACCGCGAGTTTCCCGAGCGCGTCTGCGCAGCCAGCGGACTTGTTGCCGTCGAGCCCCTCTGGGGCGAGTCAACCGATCGGTTGTATCGCGAATTCGTTGACACCGGTGCCGATGCTCGCATCGTCACGGTGCGCGAGAGCGTGCTGGATGCCTCATGGCTCGGACGACGACTGACGCTGAGTCTGTTGCCAGAGCTCCAGGCTGCCGGCGCCGACCCCTGCGGCGAACTCGGCGAGTACCACACAGTCGTCGTTGATGCGCCTGCATTCTCGAGACCGATCGACCTGCTGCCTCTCGACCGGGTGTCGCACGGCGGTTGCTGGGCACTGGATTTCGCCATCTCCGAACACGCGGCGAGTGGAAGCAATGCTGCAAGCGTCTGAGCTGTCGTACGGCTACTCGTCCGGGAGACGCAACGTTCGATCGTTCACGCTCGATCACGTTAGCGTGAGCGTCGAGCGCGGATCGCTCACCGGTCTACTTGGCCCTAACGGCTGTGGCAAGACGACGCTGCTGAAATTGTTGAGCGGCGTACTGCAACCGGAGCACGGACATGTCTCGCTGAACGGCAACTCGCTGGCCGGACGATCCCGTCGGGACATCGCGAAGCATCTTGCTGTGGTGCCACAGGAAACACATCCCGCCTTCGATTACACGGTCATGGAGATGGTGCTGATGGGCCGCCATCCGCACCTCGGCGCGTTCGAGCTCGAAGGACCACGCGATCTCGCACTGGCACGAGATGCGCTCGCGGCGACCGGCACCGATCATCTCGCGGCGCGCGCCTACATGACGTTGAGCGGCGGCGAGAAGCAGCGTGTCGTCATTGCGAGCGCGCTCACTCAGTCGCCGGACGTGCTGCTGCTCGACGAACCGACCGCGTCCCTCGATCTCGGCTACCAGCTCGAGGTCGCTGCGCTACTGCGACGCTTGAATCTCGAACGTGGCGTGACGATGGTGCTGGCGACTCACGATTTGAATCTCGCCGCATCACTGTGCGACCGGCTGATTCTGATGCGCGATGGCCGAGTCGTCTCACAAGGTCCGACACGAGACGTGTTGACCGCCGCGTCGATCCGCCGCATCTACGACGTGGAAGCCGATGTCAGCTTCCACGCTCCAGCCGGTCACGTGACCGTCACGCCGCTGAGGCGAGTGCAATGAACCGTCTTCGCCAAGGGGCGCTCGATTCCGTAGCCGCCGCAAACACGCAGGCCGGTGGCGAGCTGGCGCGTGTGGTTCCGAGCCCGATCCGCACGCGGCTGCTCAAAACCATGGTCGGCTTCGGGGTGCTCCTGGTCGTGACGTGTCTGGTCGCGCCACTCGTGGGGAGTTCGCCAATCAATATCGCCCGCGTGTTCGATCGCTCTATCCCGTTCAGCGAGAACGTGGACGCGCAGATCTTTTTCATCGCGCGGATGCCTCGGGTCGTCGCAGGAGTGATGGCTGGTGCAGCGCTCGCGACTGCGGGCGTGGTCTTTCAAGCCTTGCTGCGCAACGCGCTCGCCACGCCCTTCACACTCGGCGTGTCCGCCGGTGCCTCGCTCGGCGCGATGCTCGCGATCGTGCTGGGCGCGACGCTCAGCGCCGGTCCGTTCTCAACGGTCCCGCTCGCCAGCCTCGTGGGGGCGAGTATCGCAGCCGCGATCGTGTACCGGCTGGCGACGATGCAGGATCGCGCGATGTCTACCACCGTGCTCTTGCTCGCGGGTGTGACACTGAACTCGTTCTTCTCCGCACTGATCATGTTCGTGCAATACATCGCCGACTTTGCTCAGGTGTATCGCGCCATGCGCTGGATCATGGGCGACCTCGACGTCGGCGGCTTCGAGCCGATCATCGCCGCGTTGCCAATGCTGGCGATTGCGTTCGCGATGTTCGCGTGGCTGCCCTCATCGCTGAACCTGCTCAGCGTCGGCGCTGATGCGGCGTCTGCGCGTGGCGTGGATGTGGGTCGGACGCAGCGGCTGGCGTTCGTCAGCGCCTCACTCGCGACGGCCGCCGCCGTGTCGCTGGCCGGACCGATTGGTTTCATCGGCATCGTTGTGCCGCACCTCGTTCGACTGATGGTTGGCGTTGACCATCGTCTTGTGCTGCCTGCGTCGGCGCTCTTTGGAGGCGCATTCCTCGTCTTGTGCGATCTCGGCGCACGCACGCTGCTCGCGCCACTCGAAATTCCGGTCGGTGTGATCACGGCCATGCTGGGAGGGCCGTTCTTTCTATGGCTGCTGGTACGAAAAGGCTGATCACCGTCGCGGTCGTCGCGGTCATCGTCTTCTGGGCCGCACGTCCAGTGACGATGCAGTCGCGGGCGTCTGCCTCGCGGATCGTTTCGCTGGTCCCCGCATTGACCGAGATGCTGTTTGCGATCGGCGCGGGACCGCAGGTCATTGCGGTCAGCAGCTTCGACGAGTTTCCACCTCAGGTGAAATCGCTGCCGCGCGTGGGCGCGTTGCTCGATCCCGACATGGAGAGGATTCTCGCCCTACGCCCGGATCTCGTCCTGAGCTACGGATCGCAGACCGATGTGCAGGCGCAGCTCGCCCGCGCGAACATTCGCGTATTCAGCTATCGCCACGCAGGTCTGAACGGCATATTCACAACGCTCAAGGATCTCGGCGCGGCTGTCGGACGCCCAGCTGATGCCGAACGGCTCGCCCGGGACATCCGCGGCGGGCTCGATGCTATACAAGCACGCGTACGCGGACGACCGAAACCGAAGACGCTGCTGGTCTTCGAGCGCGATCCCGCATCACTGCGAAGCGTCTACGTCAGCGGTGGCGTCGGCTTTCTTCACGACATGCTCGGCATCGCAGGTGGCGTGAACGTCTTCGCGGACGTCGCGCGCGAGTCGGTGCAGCCGTCGATCGAAACGATGCTGGCACGCTCGCCGGAGGTCATCCTCGAAGTTCGGGCGACGGGACTGCTCGCGGCGGCGGACGTCACGCAGGCCAAGCGTGTGTGGGGCGCGCTTGCGTCTGTGCCGGCCGTGAAGCAAGGGCGCATAGAAATTCTCACGGGTGAGCATCTCGTCGTCCCTGGTCCACGTGTCGTCCAGGGAACGGAAGCGTTCGCGCGAGCGCTTCATCCGGACGCATTCAAATGAAGATTCTCCTGTCGTGGAGCTCGGGTAAGGACAGCGCGTGGGCACTGCACATGTTGAATGTTCAGTATTCCGGTGCGGTGCAGGCGCTGCTGACGACGGTGAATGAGGCCGTCGATCGAGTGGCGATGCATGCCGTGCGCCGTGATGTGCTCGAGGCGCAGGCGACCGCCGCTGGTCTGCCGCTCATCGTGGTGCCGATCCCGCATCCGTGTCCGAATGAGGTGTACGAAGCGCGAATGAGGACCGCGGTCGCGGACGCGGTAGCCGCGGGGTTCACGCATGTCGCGTTCGGCGATCTGTTTCTCGAGGACGTGCGCCGCTATCGCGTCGAGCGGCTGGCCGGTACCGGTCTCGAGCCGCTGTTTCCGGTCTGGGGTATTCCGACAGACCGACTGGCGAGCGAGATGCTGAAGCAGGGGCTTCGCGCTCGCGTGGCGTGCGTCGACACGCGGATTCTCGAGGCGTCCTTCGTCGGCCGCGAGTTCGACCGCAGCCTGCTCGACGATCTGCCGTCTGGCGTCGACCCGTGCGGCGAGAACGGCGAATTCCACACCTGCGTCTACGCCGGCCCGATGTTTCAAAAACCGCTCGCCCTCGAGCCTGGTGAAGTCGTCACGCGCGAGCCCTTCGTGTGGCGAGATCTGCAACTCGCCGCAGAAACCGCCACTTGGGGTCAGACCCGGGGTCAGACCCCGGGTCTGACCCCCTGAGGCAAAAAATGAGCAGCTACCCTTCGCGCATCGTGTGCCTCACTGAGGAGACGACGGAGACGCTGTATCTCCTCGGCGAGGGCGACCGTGTCGTCGGCGTGTCGGGCTACACCGTGCGACCGCCGGAAGCGCGACGCAAGCCGCGCGTGTCGGCGTTCATCCACGCCAAGTACGACCGAATCGAAGCCCTCGAACCGGATCTGATCCTCGGCTTCTCCGATCTGCAGGCCAACATCGCCGCCGAGCTGATCAAACGCGGCTACCCGGTGATGGTCTTCAATCAGCGGACCGTCGCGGAGATTCTCCAGATGATCCGCATCCTCGGCGCGCTCATCGGCCGCCCCGAGAAGGCGGCCCTGCTGGTCTCGCACCTCGAGCTCGAGATCGACTCGATACGCGCGTCCGCGGCGCAATTGCCCCGACGGCCACGCGTCTTCTTCGAGGAATGGGACGACCCGCTGATCTCGGGCATTCGCTGGGTCGAGGAGCTCGTCGAGATCGCCGGCGGCAACTCGATCTTCCCAGAG
>JBKPRH010000288.1:0-23926 GCA_046765795.1 Acidobacteriota bacterium
GTTGTTGCAGAGGTGGTCCGCGAGAATGAACGGCTCCCGCGTTGGGCGCCTGTCTCGGGCTGCCTGAACAGCTCCGAGCGCCGCGCCACAGTCGTCGGTCGATAGGGGTGCCGGAAGATGCGGTGGGTCCCATTCGCCGACCAACCAACGGGATGCCACCGCCGACAGTGCGGGACAGCGGACCTCTAAGAAATCATCGATCCATAACGTCATCATGTGACCGCATGGTCGTTGGCCCCTGTGAACGTACGCGGTCAGTCCCGTCTGGGACCGTCCTCACGGTAGAAGGTTGACCAACAACACACTGGCGGCTGCAACCACCACGATCGTGAAGATCGCCATCATCGTGCTCGAGAAGTGCTCACTTCTGTCTCTCGTCGCCATGAAGCTCAACCCTCCATCGCTGGCTTGTGCAAAAACCTTCGCATTCGGATGTTGCATACGTGCAAGCGATTTGCGCCGAAGAGATGTGTGCGACACGCAACGATGCAGCGCTGATGAGCGCGGCTCCGCCGCTACAAAATGCTGAGGCAGAGGTGTAACCGGGGACATCGGTAACACTTTCGGAGCGAACGGATTCTCCCCGCGATAGCCGCGTGATGATCGCTTGTCAGGTCAGCCGGTACTTTCATGCCCAGCGCCTAGTGCGGCGCTCGCGGTTATAGCACTCGACGAACGTATCAAAGCGCGCCTGATGCAACGCTCACGAGAAGAAGAAATCTTCGAGCGCCTTCCGACTGACTTGCCACAATTCGAGTGGCTGGCCCTTGATTTCGAGTCGGCACGCACCGGCGGCATCGAAACTCGGTCGCGCCGTGAAGAGCTCGCTGCGCTCTCCCCTCGCGTTGTAGGCCGTCGCGATGATCTCGCTCACCCCACGCTCGAACACGACACTACGAGAAGCCCGTTCGGCGCTGTGCGATGTCCGAGACACGATGACCTTCCACTCGTTGACTCGATTGAATTGGAAGACGTGCCGGCGTTCAGAGTCGTACGACTGAATCGTCTTCACATCCGAGTCGATGACCTGGACCAACGTCTCGAAAAGATAGCCAATCGAACACTCAGCACGAGCCTTTACCCAGTTGAGCGTCTTCGGAACGGACTCCATCTCTCAGCCCTCGAATGGTGCCGATGCCTGTCCCCCTGCACTGCATGAGGTATGGCGGATTATCCACCGATTGCTGTCGGTACTCGCACAAGCCAGCTATGCGGATGTTGGTTCCGGCGAACTTCAGAAATGGAGAAATGGGACTAGCGGCTGAAAGGTGAAGAACGGCTGCGGGCGAGGCTTGCCCGCAGCCTTACAGAAGCTGACGACGACGAGGTGGTCTCGTATCTAGTGACCCAGCGCGCGAGGGCGTCGCCGATAAAACGTGGCCAGCGCACCACCAACGGCAAGTAGTGCGACGCTGGACGGCTCGGGCACCGACGTGACAGAGCGGAACAACCAGATGCCGGCGTCGTCGCCTCGCGGCGAGAGCGGCGCACCGCTGTCTACGAGATTCCCCCTGCCTGCCGTATCGATGCCGCCCGCCGCGGCATCGATGACCGCGGGCATGAACGCGGATCGCGGATCGAAGTAGATGCCATCCGCCGCCCATCCCATCACCGCTTGAAACGTGGCCGTCACAAGGGTCGGCGAGAACGTCGCGAGAAACTGTGGTGCCCACGTCGAGTCGACCTCGCTCACGGTGAGGGGCCGGTAGACAGTGCCATAGGCTGGATCGAATTCGAAACGCGAGAGCTGACTGGTGTCCAAGTCAGTGACGTTCGCGAGCAGATCCATCACCTGGCTGGTGATCGCCCACGTCCAGCCCGCCACTTCCACGGTACCGAGGTTCGCGGTGCACGCGACGCTGCCGTTATTCGCGCAGACGGCATCCACCTCCCACCAGTAGAAGCCCGTGGATCCAGTGAGTTGCGCCCACTCACGGCCGGTCGTTGAATCCAGATACGCCACGGTCAACGGCGCGGCGCCACTCTCGGCCGCGGCCCCCCACCAGCACAGACACAGCATCACAACAAGAAATCGGCGGCAACGCATCACGAACCTCCCGCGTGGCGCTCGTGCGCTGCAGACTCCGTACCGAGAAAGGCTCAGCCGATTCCTCACCCTGCCGGTTTCCGTGCAACTGGCCGGGACAATCGCACTGACCCCGCGGATGGGAGTGCGGGTGATTATCGACTTGCGGTTGCGGCCGTTGAGACGGTCACGTCCCGAGGCGGCGCATTCAGATCGTTCTTGTCATAGGCCCAGACATGGCCGCATGCGTCACAGCGGTAATACGTCACCCACGCGTCCTGACTGGCCGCTTCCAGCAGACGTCCGGGCCGTTCACAATGCGGGCATTTTCGATGCGGCATACGCGCACCCCAGTAGGCCGCACTATGAAGCTGGGTTGTGTCGACCACATTAAGCAAAACCACTCGTTTCGATTAATTTGCGGTGACAAGTCGCGATCAGGCGCGACGAATCGGTGCGAACGTCTGGACCGCGTCGCGGGTGAGGAACTCGAGCAGCAGCGCGTTGCAGATGTCGGGCTTCTCGACAAGAAAACCATGCGACGTGCCGGGCACGATCGCGAGCTCGCCTACGGGAAGACCCTGATACAACGCGAGCGTGTGTTCGGGATTCATCTCATCATCGTCGCCAACCATCACGAGCGTTCGACAACGAATCGTCGCAAGATCGTCGCGCGTCAGTCGCGGTTGACGGATATGCATCCCGTACAGCTTGCGCTCAAACTCCGAGGCCTGAGACTCGTCGGGCGCGACGAGCACACCTGGCAGCCATCCGTCGGTGTGGAACACACCACCCGCGAGCACAAGACGTTCGACGAGTAACGGCCGCTTCATCGCGACGTGAAGCGCGACAATGGCGCCATCGCTCATCCCGAACAGGCGCGCCGGGCCGCCAACCACCTGCTCGAGAAACTGGACAGTGTCATCGGCGAATACGTCATAGCCATACGGACCGTCAACGTCAGGCGTGCGCCCGTGGCCACGACGTTCCGGAAGCCACACGTGAAAGTGCGCCCCTAACGCAGCAACATTCACCGCAAGCGACCGCGAGTCCACGCCACCGGGATGGAGCATCACCAACGGTGGCCCCTCACCCACTTCCCCGTACCATGTGCGAACGCCACGCAGATCCACATACGCCTCGGTCATCCGACAATGGTAGCCAATGAATCTCATCCTGTTGGAGGACCGCGATCGTGGTGATGGCGCCTGCGTCACCCTCACCGGTGCACGCGCCACTCACCTGCTGAAGGTGCTCCGCGTCACACCTGGGCAAACTGTGCGCATCGGTATGCTCGATGGCTCTTTCGGGACCGGCACCGTCGAAGCGGTTCACGATGGACGGGTAACGATGCGGTGCGTCTTCGAGGCGGATGCGCCTCCGCGCCCGCGCGTAGACGTGCTGCTCGCACTACCACGCCCAAAAGTGCTTCGCCGGTTGTGGGCACAATTCGCAGCGCTCGGCGTCGGACAGATCATCCTGACGAACGCGAGCCGCGTCGAGCGCGACTACTTTGACACCCACGTCGTGACTGAGACCTGTTACCGTCCGCTGCTCATCGAAGGCCTGCAGCAAGCGCGCGATACGCGGCTGCCGCGGGTCTCCATTCACCGCCAGTTCAGGATTCTCGTTGAGGATCAGCTCGAGGCTCTGTTTCCCTCAGGCGTGCGGCTCGTCGCCGATCCGAGCGGACGTACATCGATCGCGAACGCGCTCGCCGGCCGTGACGAGCGCGTCTTGCTTGCAATCGGACCGGAAGGTGGATGGAACGAGTTCGAGCTGAACCTCCTCGCCGACCACGGCTTCACGCGTGTTGGCCTGGGACAACGCAGGCTGCGTGTTGACACCGCGTCCATCGCGCTCCTTTCACAAGTCCATTCGTCGCTCGCCTAATACTGCGAGCAGCCGTTCATCGCCCAGCTCGCGAGCGTTGGCGCGCCATTCCGGCTTCACGGTCGCTCCCGCACCGAGAAGTATCGACATGACCGTGTAGTACCGCTCTGGATCGACCGGCGGTGTCTTCGGGTTCATGAGACCGAAGAATGCCCATTGCAGCGGCGTCCCGTCCCAGGTTGCGTCCTTCGGATCGACCGGCGCGCCCCGCTCCAGTAAGACCCTGACAGTTTCGACGTGACCGCCGCCAGCAGCCCAGTGCAAGCCGGTCTGGCCGTGATGCTTTACGCGCGCGGTGAGATCCATTCCGTTATCGAGCAGGAACTGGACAACGAGCGGATGGCCGAACTCGCAGGCCCACGTGAAACCGTCTTGCATCTGCTCGCGAGTTGCGGGCGGACGCAGACCGCCAGTCGCATTGAAGAATCCTTCGACGAGATCAAGCCTGCCGACGCCCGCCGCACCTTCGAGGTCCAGTGGTGCTCCGCGGCTCGCGAGAAACTGAGCGGCTTCCTGACGGCCGTTATGCAGGCACGCATTGACCATCGATCTCGCACCGGTCTGGCCGATAGCGGCGCCATGCTCGAGAAATACTTCCAACAGGGGAATCAACACACCACTGACCACAGGTGTGATGCTCGTCGCAACCAATCCGATCGTTGTCCAACCACCGCCATACATGTCCGCCACGGATTCGATGTCGGCACCGGCGCGCAACAGGAGTCCCGCGACGTCGGGCGCATTGCGCGGTGTCTTCTGCCGGAAGTACTCGATGCCGTTGGCGGCGACGTAGTGCAGCAGTGTCGAGTGATGCCGTCGCATCGATCGGGCGCGAATCAGCTCGCGGTTCTCTGCAAGCAGCCGCTCGAGCGTCGTGACATCTCCCGTGACGATCGCATCGGCGGCCGTCTCGAATTGCGAGACCGCAGACACCGGCTGCTCCATCGCCCGTTGAAAAGACTCGAACGCCTCCCACCCGTCGAACTCGTGATTCCTCGCGATGATCACGCGCGCGTCACCAGCTGAGTAGTCGGGCGCGAGTCCACCGGGCGTGGACGCAGGCGGACGGCTCTCGTGAAACAACGGCTCGTGCGCACGCAGCAGTCCCTCGAGTGACGCGACATCCGCCGCGACAACGGCTCGCTCTGCCTGTCGCCACACTCTCGACGGCGACGGTGTCGCCGCGAGTGCTTCGACTCGCGCCGCAAACTTGGGCCAGCTCTCGTCGCCATGCTCGCGTGCGATGACGAACTGCGCCTCAGCGAGCGTTATCGACGACGATGCGCGCGGATGGACTTCGTGAACGCGCTGAAGCGCGTCGGCGTCTCCCGCCACGCACGCCCTCACGAGCTCTTTTGCTTGCCTTTTGTATTGAGAGAGGTTCGGACGATCGGGCAGCTTACGGACCGGCATACGAATCTCCTTTCATTGCTGCCTGGGAGTCCGCCCAAATCAGGCTGAAAGAAGCTTCGTTGTTATCGACACCGATGGGTGGGCACGGCCCTTTCCGCGGACTGGATGCGCCCCTGCGCGCGAGGCCCAGTATAGCCCCGCGCGCAGGTCACGTCAGCTGGCGCGACGATGAACGTCCTGCTGAAACGCCGGCAGCCCCGACAGCGAATTCGGCGCATTCAAGTGCGCGCCGTCGTCGACACCTACGCCGAGTCGATCGACCAGCTCACCGCCGAGCCAACCTGCAAAAGCGCCCATGAGCAGCGCGATCACCTGGACCGCGAACAACGTCGTCGTCGGCATCGCGTCCACAGTGTTGCTCCGCGTCCACCACGAGTACGCAAACAGCAGCACGACCAGTACGTTCGTGCCGCCATGCAGCAGACCGATTCGCTTCGCTCGCGTCCCGTTGGGAATCGCGAGCCAGTCGATCAAGCCGAACACTGCTGCGAGCAGACCGCCAATGACTCCGGCCAGGATGTTCCAGTAGGCGACGACGCCGAAGGTGATGCTGCCCCGCGCCAGATACATCGCGTCGAAGATCACCGACATGACGAACAACCCGAGCGGCAGGACGACGAGCATCGGGTGAATCGGATGACCCAACAGTTTTGCTCGACTTTCCATGATGCTCCTTTCCAGCACGTCCCCACGGACGCGCGTCCGCGATCAGCCGAGATCCCCGCTGATCCGCAGGGAGCAAAACGCACGCCGTGACGTCACACAGCTGTGTTCGGTCCACGCCCGCGAAACGTTAACAGCGGATATGGCCACACTCAGCAGATTGGAACGGCTCCGCCTGGCAGCACGACGGTTGCGCGAGATTGAGATCGAGGCCGCGGCAATCTACCGAAACTTCCCCGAGCTGGATCGCCGGCCGAAAACTGGGCGTGGGCAACGGTTGTCGCCGATCGCTGAACGACAAGCGCGCGTGCGCCCCGACCGCCCGATCAGCTGGGCGGCGAAGCTGCATTGAGTGGCCGGTCCACAAGGACCGGCCCTACTGTGCGAATGCTCAGATGCCAGTGATTTGTACGTTGGCGCCGTCCGGATCTTTCACGTGGAAGCCGAACTCGAGGTTCTCGCGCGGCGTGAGCCCCATCGATTGCAGCTCCTTCGTCACGGCCTCACGATTGAAGCCGTCGACGCCGATCGCAAAGTGATCGATGAGTCCGGGTGGTGGTTCGACGCGTAGCGAGACCAGGACTTTGCCGCCGGTGCCGAGCCGCGAAATCTTGTTGGCCTTGTCTTCGTTCTGCACTGAGAGGCCGAAGACACGGTTGTAGAACTCGATCGACCGCGCCATGTCGCTCACGAGCACCGAGACGTGATTGATGCTGCCCGAACGCAGGGGCGCGGCCGAGGCCGTGGTCCCTGCGCCGGCGGCCGCAAGCATCGCCAGCGCCTGAATGAGCTCGCGCCGCGTGACGCGACCACGCTCGTACCCGTCGACGAGATCATTGATGAGCTGCACGTGTCGTCTCCTTGAACGCAGGTTTATAGTGTGGGCGCGCGTGTGCGCGCGGCGCAGTGTAATCGCCCGAATCGGCGCGGGTCAAAGCGATCTGTGCAACGGGACACCCCTCTACGTTCACTAGACAAAGGGTTCTGATGGCGGAGATCCGGCGGTTGGCGGTCTGCCTTGATGGCACCTGGAACAATCGCGACGATTCCACAAACGTCCTGCACCACTTCGCGCTGACCTCGGAGTGCCGCGACAAGCGCGTGGACAACGACAGGGTCACGCAGCTGAAGTTCTATCTCGAAGGCGTTGGCACGGGTCCGCTCGACGCGATCACGGGTGGCGGCTTCGGCTTCGGTCTCGAGACGAACGTCCGTGCCGCATACAACTGGCTGGTCCAGAACTATCAGGACGAGACCGCGTTCACACCTGCCGACGAGATCTACATCTTCGGATTCAGCCGCGGCGCATTCACGGCGCGATCGCTCGTCGGTTTCATCAGCACATGCGGGCTCTTGCGGCGTGGCGCGCCGCTCACCGTCAACGAGCTCTGGAGTGCCTACTGCCTCATTGGCCGCGCGCGCGAGCATCACAGCGGTCCGCTCACCGATCTCTTCCCCGACGCGCCGGTCGAGTTCCGACGCATTACTGAACTCGTCTGGGATCCCTGGCTCGTTCGCCAGAAGGAAGCGCTCACTCCGCGACAGCCCGGGCGCGTGCCTGGCCAGCGCGCCGACACGTTAAACCCGACTGAGGCGTTGCTGGTCCGCTGGTCGCGCCGCGTGAAGATCACCTATCTGGGTGTCTACGACACGGTCGGTGCGGTCGGATGGGATGCGCTCGCCATCCCCGCCGTACGCAGCCGGCTCGCCCTGCATCACAACATGCGGCCGACAACGCTGATTCAGAAGTGCCGGCATGCGTTGGCCATCGACGAGCACCGCAGCAGCTTCAAGCACACGCCGTTCGTCGCGTACATCAGTGGCGACACCGCCGAGAGCGAGCTCAAACGGATCGACGGCGATCTGGCACCACGGAAAGACGCCCAGGGCGATCCGGTCGGTGCACTGGCTTCCGCCTGGACGCGCCGCATCGAGCAGCGCTGGTTCGTCGGTTCACACGCGAACGTTGGCGGTGGGTACGCGAGCAATCCCCTCGCCCAGCAGCCGCTTGCGTGGTTGCTCGAGGGCGCACGCGAGGCTGGCTTGATCAGCGATCCATTTCCGAAGAACGGCATTCCCGACATGCGGCTGGGCCCGCATGACTCCTTCATGGAATTCGCCAAGCCGTTCTGGACCACTGTGCTTCGCGCCAAACGGACGTATCGGACCATCGATCCCGATCCCGACATCCGCGCCGAACGACGCCAGCGCACGGAATCGTCGGCGTTCATGCTCGTCAACATCAACGAACAGGTGGATCCGGGCGCCATCGAGTATTACGCGCGTCATGACGATGTGCAGCCGCCGCCGAATCTGGTCGAGTACGCACGTCGAAAGAAGGCGCGCGGCAAAGACCTGACGTCGCTCGCCGATCGCCGACCGAGACATCCCTGGATGGGCAACAGCGTCGCCCCGTACATCATGTTGGCGCTGTGGTCGACGCTGGCCGCCGGCGGCATTCTCGCCGTGGACCTCGTGTTCCGTATCTGGATCAGGGACTGGCCGCCGTCGTGGTCATTGGCGGTTGCCGCCGCGGTGTTTGCGTTGGTTGACTGGGCCGAGAGCTGTCAGAACTACACGATGGCCGTGCGCGGCGCCTCCCCCGCCCGCCGGGCCTTCCTCGATTCCATCTACTGGACACGCACCCTCGGCGTCGTGCTGTTCATTTTCGGCGCGCTCGGCGGCATGACGTCGCTGATCTTCCGTGGCACAAGCGCGACGGCGATGATCGATGCGCTCGACAAAGCGTGGGCGCTGACGCAGTACTTCGGGGTCGTCGCCTTCGGCGCTGGACTCGGCGTCGGCCTCGGCGTCGTGTTCAATCACCTCTATGCCAAAGCCACGTCTCCACGACCGAGCGTGGTGATTTATGCGACGGTGCTCACGCCGTTGGTCATCGCCGGCATCATCCCGCTGGGCATCGTGGCGGTGTTCGAAGTGTGGCGCATCGTCGCGCCGGCGCTCGGTGTGTCATCGGCGATACCTTCACCGATTGCACCCGATGCGCAATTCGCCGGTCTCCTCCTGCTCTTGCAGCTCTCGTTGATCTACTTCCTCAACGCGCTCACGTGGGCCGGCGAGCCGATGGCCAAGGCCCATCTCGGCTCGATCGTTCCGCTGCAAATGTGCTTCACGCCGGGACAGATCGATTCCTGCCTCGACCGGTGGTGCACGATGCTCCGCGGCCACTCCGCCACCCGCTGCGTGATGTCGGCCGTCGTCCGTGAGGCGTTATATCGCGACATCATCGGCTTCATCCCGGTGTACACCGCCGTTTTCACGTTCGGCCTGTGGTTCGGCTACTCGCGGCTCGGGTGGTCGTGGCTTCACATCGTCTGGTGGGCGCTGCCGCTGACGACGCTGCTTGCCGACTACGGCGAAGACCTCTGTCACCTCAGATGCCTGCGTTTGCACCGGAGAGGCAAGTGCCCGTCGGCCGGGCTCGCACTCGTTGGCGGCGTGATGACGTGGGTCAAGCTGACCGGCTTCATCGGTGAAGGCCTGTTGACGCTGGCGATCGCGACCGCTGCGACCATCCGCATCTACGAGGCTCCGACCGGGTACGGCTGGCGCGGTCTCGTCGTGCTTGCCATCTCCATCGTCGCCGGCTTGATCCTTGGTGGATTGACTGTCGGCTCGATCGTCTACCGCAAGATCACCGGCACGTCGCGGAAGTCGACGCCCGTCTCGGCCGATTCGCGCGGCATCCCGCTGACGGAGAGTACCGGCGTTTGACTCTCCTGTAAGGTCAGGCCTCACAATCGGAGCCGGTGGGTAACGACGCTCGGTATCGGGTTCACGAGTTCGCCGAATTGGCCGGCGTCACGGTCAAGACGCTGCATCACTACGACCGCGTCGGCCTGCTGCGTCCGCGACGTACACCGTCCGGCTATCGCGTGTACACGCAAGCCGATCTCGTCCGCCTCGAACAGATCCTGGCGCTCAAGACCATCGGATTTTCGCTGAAAGATATCCGCGCGTTGCTCGATCGCGAGACGCTCCCGTTGCCGGCGATCTTCCGTCAACAGCGGGAGGTGCTCGAGGAGAAGCGTCGGCTTTTGGACCGAGCGATACGAGCACTGACCGATGCCGAACGCGCCGCCGTGAATGATGCAGCACCGGCAACTGTCATCCTGCAGAACGTCATCAGAGTGATGAACATGCAAGACATCGAGATGATGCGGAAGTACTACAGTGACGAGGCCTGGGCGCAGTGGCAGCATTACTACGATGAGTGGCCATCGCGCGCATGGCAGGATCTCTATCGCGATATCAGCGCGGCGATCGACTCAGATCCGGCGACCCCGCTCGCGCAAGCGCTTGCCGACCGCTGGCAAGCATTGACGAAACAGGACGCCTCGACGCCGGCCGTTCGCACCGGTCTGATCAAGGCCTGGGCCGATCGCGAACATTGGCCGGCCTCCTTGAAGCGTCGCCTGGAGGAATTCGATGTCGAGCGCGCGACGCGATTCATCGCTGACGCGCTGTGGGTGCGCTGGGCCGACCAGCAGGACGCGACGAGGCAACGTGGTGGTCCCGGCGTTCCACGCGTGAGCGATTCGCGACGCGCGCTGTTCGACAAGTGGACGATGCTGCTCGATAGCGATCCCCGCAGTGCTCAGGTGCAAGAACTCCTGACCCGCTGGCAGTCCTTGCTCGATGTTGAAAGCAACGGCGACGAAGACATCAAGACAGACACCGTGTCGTTCGTGAGGCGCCGGCAGTCTTGGCCAGCGGGCATGCAACGCTACATGGCGTCGCTCTACGACAGCGATGTGGATCAATGGTCGCGCGTCATTGACTTCATCGAGCGGGCGCTCGCGTATAAGACGTCCGATGAAAGACCGTCGCCCCCGGACGCGTCGTTGTGACCTCGATGCGACGCACTCGCTTCAGCGGATCCGCATTGCTCGACGAGTAGGCCAACATGTAGTAGTCGCTCGTCTCCGCGTCGATGCGTTTCAGTCCGGCGCTGAAGTTATTCACGTTGACCATCGCAAACCCGCCGGTCTCTTCCGCGATCACTCGCAAGCTGTCCTGCGACGTGCGCAGGTGCGCGCTCCACTCCGGTGTTCTGATGTCCTGGTCCACGTCAGGGCCTGCGGCCAGCCCGCGCGGGTCGATCGTGTAGATCGTCGCGTTGGCACGGTTCGCCGCGCGCGTCAGCTCCGCCAGTTCCTGTACGAGGTCGGCTTCGGCCAGCATCTGGCTGCTTTGCTGCGTGCGATAGAACGGATCGTTCTGCAGGTCCGCCGCATCGACTCGTGACCGCAGCGCCTGTTGCTCGAGACGCGACTGGGCGAACGGATTGAAGTCGTAGCCTGTGCTGATATAGATGACGGCCTTGCGCCGGCCCTGCACCTTCTCGAGATTCCGCATCTGCTCGTAGGCCAACGACAACGCCACGTGGGCGCGATGCCGCAGTTCGGTCGGTCCCTGCGATCCTTGCGCGCCTTCGATGATTTCGCGAGGACTGAGTCCATTACCCTGGATCTTTTTGATCGCTGATTCGAGCACCTGACGGTCGTACGTGAGCTGCTCGGAGATCGATGAGTAACCCGTGGAGACGATGCCGAACATGTCGCCGCTGTGAATCAGGTCGCGGAGCGCCTGGCCGACGATCTGCCGCGCCTTCTGCGCCTGCGCGGGCTCGAGATGGAAGTCGTCGATGATGATGACGAAGATGCGGCCCGACGTGTCGTTGCGTGGGCGGTTCGCCGGCAGGATCAGCCCGTCGCGCCGCGGCGCTGGCGGTGTCAGCACGTTGTGCTCACGGCCACCATGGATCATCGTCAGCGAGGTGATCTCCTGCTTCACCCCGTCCTCGTAGACCGCAAACTCGCCGGCCTTGAGGTCGGCGATGAACTGGCCGCGGGCGTCACGCACGATGACATCCGTCTGCACGAGATCGACGCCGACTTTGAACGGCTGCGGCTGGTTCTGAGCCACTGTTATCTGGACCGCGCCGATCGCGAGCAGGAGGGAGGCTGTGATGCGCATGGCCATAAGACGTATATGCTTAGCGGATGGCTGAGACCGTCTCCTTCAAGAGCAATGGCGGCACCGCGTCCGGTTATCTGGTGAAACCGGCATCGGGGTCAGGACCCGGCCTGCTGGTGATTCAGGAATGGTGGGGACTCGATCCCGGCATCAAGGAAATGACAGAACGGCTTGGGAAAGCCGGCTTCGTGGCGCTGGCGCCCGACCTCTATCACGGGCAGCTGGCCGCCCATGACGAAATGGACAAGGCCGCGCACCTGATGCAAACCATGCCTCCCGATCGCGCGGCGCGCGACATGAGCGGCGCCATCGACTTTCTCGCCAGTCACCCCTCGGTCACGAGCCAGAGCATCGGCGTCGTCGGCTTCTGCATGGGCGGCATGCTGTCGTTCATCATCGCGGCAAATCGGGGCGACAAGGTCAAGGCCGTCGTGCCCTTCTATGGGTTTCCAACGGGAGCCTTCGAGCCGGACTGGTCGAAACTCACGGCAACGATCAGCGGCCACATGGCCGAGAACGACAGCCACTTTTCGCCTGAGGGCGCGCACGCGCTCGAGAAGAAGCTGCGCGGCATGGGCAAGAACGTGACGCTGAAGGTGCATCCCGGCACCGGCCACGCGTTCATGGGCCCGCACAACGCGCTCGGCACGCTCGATGAGAAGCGGGCGGCGCAGATCTGGCCCGAAGTGATCTCGTTCCTCAAGGACAACGTTCGTTAATGCTCGATCAGGCGATCCCGACTCAGCCCGACCTCACACTCTCGGCGCGCGAACTCTTCACGATCGACACGGACCTGCAGGTGCCGGCGTTTTCCGTCGTGGACGAGCACGTGCCGCCTCGCGATCCCGACTACGTGTTCGACCGCGATACGACGCTCGCCCTGCTCGCCGGCTTCATGCACAACCGCCGCGTGATGGTGCAGGGCCGTCATGGCACGGGCAAGTCCAGCCACATCGAACAGGTCGCTTCCCGGCTCAACTGGCCGTGCGTGCGCGTGAATCTCGATGGCCACGTCAGCCGAATGGATCTCATCGGCAAGGACACGATCGTCGTGCGCGAAGGCCGGCAGGTCACCGAGTTTCAGCCCGGCATTCTTACGTGGGCGCTGCAGCGTCCGTGTGCTCTGGTGTTTGACGAGTACGATGCCGGACGTGCCGACGTAATGTTCGTCATCCAGCGTGTACTCGAACTCGAAGGCCGTCTCACGCTCCTCGATCAGAGCCGCGTGATCGAGCCGCATCCGTCGTTCCGGTTGTTTGCCACGGCGAACACGATCGGCCTCGGCGACGCGACCGGTCTCTATCACGGCACACAGCCGCTCAACCAGGGACAGATCGATCGCTGGAATCTGGTCATCACGCTGAACTATCTCGCGCACGATCGCGAAGTGGAGGTCGTTCTCGCGCGCTGCCCCGAGTACCGCACGACGGAGGGCCGGGCACAGGCAAGCGCCATGGTGGCACTCGCCAACCTGACACGTCGCGGATTCGCCGACGGCGATCTCTCCACGGTGATGTCACCACGCACGGTGGTGACCTGGGCGCAGAACACGACGCTCTTCCACGACGCCGGGCTCGCGTTCAAACTCTCGTTCCTGAATCGCTGCGATGAGGACGAACGGACGCTCGTGGCCGAGTACTATCAGCGCTGCATGGGCGAGGACCTCGCCGAAGAACGGAAGGCACCCGGGAAACGATAACGGTGGCGGGATCGCTTCCTGAGCGGAACGTACTCGCGGTCAGCGCGTGCACGCGCGCACTCGGCGGCTCCGAGTCAGCCAGCGGTGCGGTTGAACGCGCGTCGGCGGCGACCCTGAGCGGACTGCGAGCGAACGGCGCCCGGCTCGCCGTTCGCTCTCGTAACCACGATCCACGCGTCCACCATACCGACCGCCCTGCAGAGGCTCCTGCCTCAACGATCTTCGACCTGATCGAACTCGGTCGTCTCGATGCGATCGGTGTGCAGTGGCTCGCCGGGGTCGCGAAGAACCTCATCGCGCACCCCGGTGCAGAGAACGATGGCGTCCGCTGGCTCGCCTTCGAGTGCCTCAGCGGACGGGCAGCGCCTCCGGACAAAACGCCGTTGGTCCAGGCGGTGCGGTCAGCGTTACCGGCGCGGCTCGTGAACGAACTGACAGCGCTTCGCCATCAACTGCTCGAACACCCTCACATCGCCTCAGCGGCCGCCGCGTGGAGCCGTACCGCTGCTGCGACGCTTCCAGGCAGACTGCTCGCCCCAATCGAGAAGGGACAACTACCGCTCCCAACGCGCGAGGTGCTTCGTCAATTGCCACGGCGCGGGGATCCAGGTGCGACCTCGGCTCCGCTTCGCGACGAGAAGCGCGAACCCGGGCAGGACGGCGAAGGCACGACGCCCGGCAATGCCGGCACAACCGGCCGTGGGACGAGCGATGACTATCGCGCGTTCACGACCGCCTACGACCGTGTCGTCAACGCCGCCTCACTCGCCGGCCGTGAAGAGCTCGCCACCCTGCGATCGCAGCTCGAGGCGGAGTTTGGATCGATTCGTTCGATTGTCGCGCGGCTCGCGAAGCGGCTGATGCGCCTGTTGATGGCGCGCCAGGTCCGTGAGTGGCGCTTCGATCTTGAAGAAGGCGTGCTCGACGGCTCTCGCCTCGCCGCGCTCGTCGCCAGTGGGGGGCGTGCGCGCCCATTCAAACAAGAGAGCGACTCGCCGTTTCCAGGAACGGTCGTCAGCTTGTTGATCGATCACTCCGGCTCGATGCGCGGTCGTCCGATGTTGATCGCCGCGCTGACGGTGGAGGTCTTCGCCCAGGTACTCGAGCGCTGCGGCGTGAAGTGCGAGGTCCTCGGGTTCACCACCCGCGACTGGAACGGCGGTGAGCCGGCGCGCGAATGGGCGGCCAACGGGTATACGGAGAATCCCGGACGGCTCAACGCCCTCGAGCACATCATCATCAAGGGGGCCGATGTCCCGTGGCGAAGGGCCCGCGTCGGCCTTGGGCTGTTTCTCCATGACGACATGCTCAAGGAGAACATCGACGGTGAGGCTCTCGTGTGGGCACATGGCCGGCTGCTCGCCCGCACCGAACCGCGCCGCATTCTGGTGGTCATCTCCGACGGCACGCCGATGGACGAAGCGACGCTCGCGGCCAACGGCCACGAGTATCTCGAGACGCATCTGCAGGTCGTGGTTCAGGACGTGGAGCGACGTTCACGTGTGCAGCTCGCCGCCATCGGCATCGGGCACGATGTCTCGCTGATCTACACCAACGCGACCACCATCGCCGGCATCGAGCAACTCGGCCCGGCACTCAGCCAGAAGCTCATGACGCTGCTCGGATCGGCGTGACATGGTATAGTTGGAGATACTTGCAGCTCCAACTATGTTTGAAACCATTGCCGTCCTGACCACTCTCATCCTGGCCGTTGTCTTTGTCGTGTTGTTCTATATCGACCGCTCCAGCCGACACGAGGACAGCGAACAGTCGCGTTTGTAAGGGAGACGCATGCGTCGCTCCTAGACCTCCGATTCGGCGGCGAGATTCACCGCCAGCTGCCGCAACACCCGTGACGCCGCCGCGAGATCGGCGCTCGACAGTCCGTCGAGCGTTCGCCGCACGGCGGCTTCCACGGTTCCCGTTCGCCGCCGGTTCAGCGTCCGTCCCTTCCCGGTCAGCGTCAGGTGCATACGTCGCGTATCACCCTCGCTTCTCACCCTGCTGACCAGACCGGAGCCCTCGAGTCTGTTGACAATGCCTGACACCGTTCCGGGGTCGAGATGCAGCAGCTCGGCGAGCTGTCCCGGCGTGAGGCCTGGTTGCCGGCCGACGAAACGAACCGCCAGGCGCTGCGGCGCGGTCAGTCCCAAGCGACCGATCATGGCCTTCGAGACCCGGTGCAGCTCGTGATCCACGGCCCACATCAACCGGAGAAACTCGAGAACCGGATCGGACTCAGGGGCAGGCTGAATGGCGCGCGTCTTCCTGGACGGGCCGGTGCGCGTCGTGATCACGTGGCGCGAAGGCATCGCAAGCACTGTAACCGACGTGCCGCTGACGATCCATGTCTGGATCAGGTGCGCACGGTGTTCGACTCGCGGAACTGCTGCATCGCATGATAGATCTCGCGCCGCACGCGGTTCATCGCGCCTAGCGGACGATGGGCGGCGAGGGAATGCCATGGATTGAATGAGGTGCGCTCGCAGACGAGGTCGCGGCCCGGCACCTCAATCGACTGGCGCGGAATGCGGACTTCCGCCACACGCACGTACGGCGACTCGCGTTCACTCCACTCCACACTCGCGTCTTCAATCGGCATCGTCCGCGCGTCACGCTGAAACTGCACGCAGAAGTCCAGCGCGACGTCCTCCGTCGAGAGACGACGACGCAGCTCATCGCGGAGATATGTATCGGTCACCGTCGGCCGGCGGTGTTCTGCGTGCGACACGGGACGGACGATGTACTTCACTGCGCGGCCGTCGGCAAAAAGGTAGGGCGTCGTGCTCCAGTACGGAATGTCGAGATGACAGGACGGCTGCTGTCGTGACGCGAAGGCAATGCGCGTGGCGCGCGGGTGCGTAAAGAAATAGCGAGCCCGGTGCCACCCACCGGCTTCCACCGCACGCAGCAGCTCGAGGAACTCGCGTGGACCCGGCACCATCATCACCGGGTGACTGTTGAGCACGAAGTCCTGCACGTCGATGCCGCGTGTCAGGTTGTCGCCGCGTACATCGCGGACCTTGATCGACATTCCGCGCACATCCTTCTCGCGATCGGACATCGTCGTCGCGTTGGCGAAACGAATCCACGCGTTGTAACTGCGCGGCTGCTGAAACAGTCCGACCTTGAGTTCGTCGGCAAGGCCTGTGACCACGGTGAACTCGGCTTCGACACAGCCGGATGCGCGTGTCTGGTTGAACCGGCGGATAGTGCCGGTCGGATGACGAGCGGCGCTCGCCGCTTTCAGGAACGCGATGAAGTCCGCGGTGACGGATTGTTCATCGGGCGAGACCGCTTCGCGCGCGAGATCGAGAGGACCTGACATGTCGGTCCCTGGGAGGCTGATGGCGCATCATATACCTGTGGAGTCCGTCTTCGTGGTGACCTGTCCGTATTGTGGTGAGGAGGTTGAGATCTACCTCGAACCCGAGATCCGCGGCTCGCTGATTCAAGACTGCGAGGTGTGCTGCAACCCGTGGAACGTCTACGTCTCGCCGGCCGACGAAGACGGCGAGCGCTACGTGCAGGTCAGTCGCGCCGACGGCTCCGACTGACGTCGCCCGCTGCCGCGTCAGTGGCTGGGACAACCTCAGCCGGACGGACCACCGTCTTGTCGGCGGTGGTTTTTCGTCATCCCGTTGTCAGCCTGAGCGTCGAGCCCGTCGAGCTGGGGCTGCGGCTTTTGCCAATAAAACCCGCAGATCTTGCTTTTCGAGCACAGCAACAGGCACACTGCAGAGAGCGGCACGCCGCTTGGATCCCCTCTCGCAATACCAAACATGACAGTTCGCGTTGAGACTCTAGATGCGCTCATTTCCGGCTCATCCAGCCGGACGATTTCGTTCCTTCGCTCCTTCTCGGCAGTCCTCGACCGTCTCGCCTCGTGGAGGCCACGGCGCTCGACACTCGTCATGAGTGACCAGTGGCTGCAGGAATATCGCTGGTCCGAACGCGATCAGCAGTACTAGGCCGCCTTCGCTGACGCTTCGGCGCGGCAGGCTGTACGTTTTTGACCGTGCGCACTCTCAGGCGTAGAGTTACGCCCAGCGCCGCCGACTTCGCCTTCCGCGACGTCGGGCCGGCCGTCCTCGGGAGACGCACATGCACCGACCGTCCATCGTCGCGCTCCTTGTTCTGATCTCGTTCGCCACGGCGATACACGCGCAGCGCGCCGCGTCGTCAAGCGGGTCCTCGTGGACCGCGCCGCGGACGCCCTGGGGCGATCCCGATCTGCAGGGGAACTACACGAACAAGTACGAGACAAGCACGCCGTTCGAGCGGCCGAAAGAATTCGAAGGACGCCGCATGGAGGACATCTCCGCGCACGAGCTCGCGGCGGCGGTGGCGCGGCGACAGGAAGACACGCTGGCACGCGCCAAGTTCTTCGGCGGCGATCCGGCAGGCCTCATCGGCAACTCTGCGGAGTTCCGCGACATCTACGAGATCACCAAGGGGAGCCGTCCATGGTTCGTCATCGATCCGCAGGACGGCAAGATCCCGCCAATCCTTCCTGAGGCTCGCACGCGCATCGCCAACGCCGCGCGGACCGGCAGCTTCGGCAACGGGCCGTTCAACAGCCACGAGGACTTCAGTCTGTGGGATCGGTGCATCACCCGCGGGCTACCAGGCTCGATGCTGCCCGGCCAGTACGGCAACTCGTATGAGATCGTGCAAGGACCAGGCTTCGTCGCGATCCGGTACGAGATGGTGCATGACACACGCGTCATCCCGATTGGAAACGCACCGCGCGTGGGATCGTCGATTCGCTCCGACATGGGCGTGCCGCGCGGCTACTGGGAGGGCGACACGCTCGTCGTGGAGACGACAAACTTCAAGGCGCGAAGCGCCTATCGCAACGCCAACGCCGACACATTGAAACTGGTCGAGCGCTTCACGCGCACCGCGTCCGACAAGATCGAGTGGACCGTGACCGTTGACGATCCCACCACGTGGTCACGCCCGTGGACGTTCGCGATTCCCCTGACGATGAACGATCAGGAGGCGATCTTCGAGTACGCGTGTCACGAGGGCAATCAGGCGATCAAGAACATCCTGAACGCCTCGCGCGCCGCGGAGCGTTAATTCTTCACGTATTTCTTGACGCCGCGCGGCCCGACCTCGGCGCCCCAGATATTGCCCTGTCGATCCACGGCGACGCCTTCCGCCGCGCTCGTGCCCGTCGCCTTCTCGACTGGATCGGGAATAAACGCGATGATCTTGCCGTCCTTCGCGCTGCCGACGCGAATACCTCGCTTCCAGCCATCGTGATTGCGCGCGACTGACTCCGATTCAGAGTCCGCGACGTAGATGACGTCATTCGCATCGATGTAAATGCCGCTCGGTCGGCTGAACTGCGGCCACGTATCGAGCAGCTTCCCATCCTGGTCGTAGATCTGAATACGATTGTTGGAGCGATCGCCCACGAACAGCCGGCCGCGCGAATCCATCGCGAGTGCGTGCGGCTGCTCCATCTCACCGGGTCCGCTTCCCTTCTTGCCGAACGACTTGATGAACTTGCCGTCCTTGGTGAACTTCAGCACACGCGCGTTCGCGCCGCCGTGTCCTTCCGACACGAAGATCTCGCCGTTCGGTGCCACGAGCACGTCATTCGGCTGATAGAAGTAATCGGGTTCGGGCGCACCACCGGCTTTGCCGAGCGTCATCAGCAACTTGCCCTGCGGGCTGAACTTGAAAACCTGATGACCGTGCATCGAGCCCGGCAGCGGACCGTTACGTGACGCGGCAGGGTTCGGTTGTCCGGGCGCGGCCTGCGCGCCGCGCGCCGGCTGCGGGGCATCGTCCTGTCCGTCGGTCACCCAGATGTTGCCATTGCGATCGACGTACAGCCCATGAGGGAAGATGAGCATGCCCTGCGCGAAGCTCGCGACCAGCTTGCCTGTCGAATCGAACTTGAGCAGCGACGGCAGGCTCGACATCTGACCTGTCGCCCGATCGAGACACGTGTTCGCACCGCAGCGCTCGCCAACCCAGATGCTACGACCGTCGCGATCGACGTCGATGGCGCTCGTCGATCCCCACGTGCGCCCCTCGGGTAACTTGAGGAACTGCTCGACGGTCTTATAGGGATTGGGCGCGGTGTTCGTGGGCTCCGTGGTCTGTGCGGCCAGACGCAACACCAGGAGACCCAGAACGGAGACTGCGACGAACCCAGCTCTCATGGACGGCTCCCTTCCGTACGCCAAAGATCAACCACGCCACAGCGGCGAGAGCGACAGCCACCATCGACCACCGCAGCAGGAGATCGAAGAACGCGAAGTCGAACACGGGCCACTCGTACTGGTACTGCGCGAGACGGCCGCCGCGCTCGGTCATCCAGTGCCATCCGGTGTGCGCCACCAACGCGGACAGCACGATCGTGCCGATGCGCTCGGGCACACCATAGCGAAACACCGCGTCAAGCGCCGGTATCGCCAACACCAGGACCAACAGCTGTCCCAGCTCGACGCCGACGTTGAACGACAGCAACGATGTCAGCACATGATTGCCGGCCAGCTGCAGTGAATCGCGCAGCGCGAACGAGAATCCAAAACCATGCACGAGGCCGAACGCAAACGTGATCACCCAGCGCCGATTCAGTGCGGGCGACACGATGTTCTCGAGCGCCATATAGACGATCGAGGCGGCGATCAACGTTTCGACGAGCGGCGGAAACCAGAGCGCCGAAGGCGCCATGTCATACGCGGAGGCGATGAGCGTCACCGAATGCGCGACGGTGAACGACGTGACGATGACGATCAGCGCACCGAAACGCCGGAACGGGATGACGAGGCACAGCAGGAACAGTAAGTGATCGATCCCACCGAGGATGTGAAAGAACCCATCGACAACAAACCGCGAGGCCGCCTGGAACCATCGCGGGTCGAGCCGGACGAAGCCGGAGTTTCCGTGAAACTGAAACGCACGCTCGACAAGTAAAGCACGTCCTGTGGACGTGCCTTCGCCTCCCACAGGCGCGCCGGTCGTACGAAATCGCAATACCGTTACCGAACGCAGCCCCGCCGTCTCGAACCGCGTGGAGATCGATACACGGGACTGGGCAGATGCACTCGGATACTCCAGCATCACATCCACGAGTGCCTGACTCGTTGCGAGATCGACGGCCACAGACAGCGGCGCGGCAGTGATATGGGCGAGCGCATGCTCGTACGAATCGAATGACGTGTCGGACGGCAGCGACACGCGCGCGCCGGCAATACGTGGGCTGCCGAGCTGTCGATCCTCCTCGAACAGATCGACTCGGCTCGCGATCCACCTGGCCGCCTGTTCGAGGGTCGCGGGCGACACGCTGGCGAGATCGAGCAGCGGTCCCTTGGCCGGCCACTCGATGTCGTTCACCGTCGATGCGACCGGCACCCGGACCAGCAGGCGCAGATGCTCGGCGTCCTGCTGAAGAAAGGCCTGAATCCTGACATCGCTGGGGATTTCGTGTGCAGAGAGGCGGGCTGACGCGAGCAGCGCAGCCAAGACGAGAAGCACGCCGGCGATCTGCTTCACAGCGCGGAGATCAGTACTACAGGGGCCTCTCGTTGTATAGTCTCGCTCGTTCGGTCCGTCCGCCGCAGCCTTGGCGGAGGCGGACGCGGACACCACGTACGTAGGAGGGCCGCCGATGCCTGTGCCTCGTCGAGTCGTCTATTGCTGGGTGCTCGTCCTCTCCGGGGTGATCGCCGTTCAGTACGACGCGGCGACACAAGGAACCAACGGCGGACCGCGCTACCAGGTCGATCCTTGGTGGCCACGGCCCTTCACGAATCAGTCCTGGGTGTTAGGGTCTGTCACCGGCGTGACCGTCGATGCCCAGAACCACATCTGGGTCATTCATCGCGGCGGCGACTCGCTCGAGGCCAACGAAAAAGGGATGATGCTCACTCCCCCATCGGCCGGCCTCTGCTGTCAGGCCGCGCCGCCCGTCCTCGAATTCGATCAGAAAGGCGGGCTCGTTTCCAATTGGGGCGGACCCAATCCGGGCTACGCGTGGCCACAGTCACCGGGCAGCCTCGCAGTAGATGCGAAGGGCAACGTCTGGATCACCGCGGCTGGACTCGAACCGCCGCCCACGACACCGGCGCGAGGACGCGGCGATGCCGTGGTAGGTGAAGCGCCGGCCCCGACTCCCGGCCGTGGTCGCGGAGGACCACCTCCGGGTCCGGCTGACGCCCACATCCTGAAGTTCTCACGTGACGGCAAGTTCATCCTGCAAATCGGTACGCCTGGCAAGATGGACGGCCCCGACAGCAAGGAGACGCTGAATCGCCCGTCTGCGGTGGCCGTCGACACGGCGGCCAATGAAGTGTTCGTTGCCGACACCGGCAATCGCCGCATCGTCGTCTTCGATGCGGATACCGGCGGCTACAAGCGACACTGGTTCGCATACGGCGCGAAGGGCGCGGGTGCGGCGCCGCCGGCCTATGCGCCGAACGATCCGCCGGCAAAGTCATTCCGCGACGTCACCTGCATCGACATCGCACGCGACGGCCAGGTGTACGTCTGCGATCGCAGCAGCAATCGCATCCAGGTGTTTCGTAAAGACGGCACGTTCGTGAAGGAAGGGTTTGTCTCGAAGAACACGCTCGGCGCGACCGTCACCGGACAGTTCGGCGTCGTCTCATCACAGGGCTCGGCGTGGGATCTCGCGTTCTCGAACGACGCGCAGCAGCGATATGTGTTCGTCGCCAATGGCCATGACAAGAAGGTGCACATCCTGCAGCGCGACACACTCGCGCCCCTCGGCACGTTCGGCAGCGGTGGACGCTACCCCGGACAGTTCCTCGCCGTCGGCAGCATCGCGGTCGATGCACAAGGCAACGTCTATGCCGGCGAGCAACATCACGGTAAGCGCGTGCAAAAGTTCGTAACGAAGTAAGCCACGGCTACAGGAGCGAGAACAATGAAACGCAACCTGCTGATCGGTGGATCGTTCGTGGCGTTACTCGTCGTGCTCGCCGTCGCTCAGAGCGCGGTGCAGCGTGTGGCCGCAGCGCAAGCGCAGAACGGTGTCATGGCGCCGCGGTTCGAGGTCGATCCGACATTCCCCAAGCCCTTGCCGAACGGCTGGTATCAGGGTCAGACGATCGGTCTCTGGGTCGATGCGCAGGATCACGTCTGGATCGTGCATCGCCCTGACGTCCTTGATGCGGCGGAGGGTGCGGCCAGTCAGACGCCACCCACCGGCGAGTGCTGCACCATCGCGCCGCCGATTCTCGAGTTCGATCAGGCCGGCAACCTGCTCCGCCACTGGGGCGGCAAGGACGGTCCCGGCTACCAGTGGCCGGACAGCAACCACGGTCTCAACGTGGACAACAAGGGCAACATCTGGATCGGCGGCAACGGCGCGATGGACGGCCACGTGCTGAAGTTCACGCTCGATGGCAAGTTCGTCATGCAGGTCGGCAAGAAGGGTGTCACGCGCGACAGCCTGGCGCAGGATCACTTCTTCCAGGTGGCCAAGACATTCTTCTACGGACCCAGTAACGAGGTGTTCGTTGCCGACGGCTACGGCAATCGGCGCGTCGCCGTGATCGACGCCGAGTCCGGAAAGATGAAACGGTTCTGGGGCGCGTACGGCAAGCCGCCCGATGACAAGGCCGCGCTCGCGCAGGGTGCGTACGATCCCACCGTCACCTATCAGCATTTCCGTGGGCCAGTGCACTGCGCCGACGTCTCGAACGACGGTCTGGTCTACGTGTGCGATCGCACCAGCAATCGGCTGCAGATCTTCAAGACCGACGGCACGTTCGTGAAGGAGGTCTACATCGCCCGCGACTCGCGCGCCGACGGCGCCGTCTGGGACACGGCGTTCTCACGCGACGCGCAACAGAAGTATCTCTATGTCGCGGACGGCCGGAATCAGAAAGTGCGGATCTTCGATCGACAGTCGATGGAGGAACTCACCAACTTCGGAAAGGGTGGCCACTACCCCGGCGAATGGTATTCGCTGCACAACATCGCCACCGATTCGAAGGGCAACCTGTACACGGTCGAGACGTATCAGGGGCGACGTTTGCAGCGGTTCCTTTACAAGGGAATCGCGCCCGTGCGCGCCAAGCAGCAGGGCGTTCCCTGGCCGCAAGGAAAGTAGAGGCCTCCTTCAGGGTTGGGTCAGGAACGCCGCCTGGAACAACGACAGGATGACGGTATACCCCGTTGCGCTCGGGTGGACGCAGTCAGCGGCGACAAATGCGTCAGGGTTGATCCTGAACGGAATATAC
>JBKPRH010000289.1:0-28161 GCA_046765795.1 Acidobacteriota bacterium
AATAAAGGGTTGGTCACTCCGAAGGGCGTCGATCACGTGCTCTTGCAGGTCACCGATCTCGAGAAGGGCGTTCAGTTCTATCGCATCCTGTACGGGAAGGAAGCGAGCCGGCAGAAGAATCCCGATCGAGTCTGGTTTCAGATCGGCGACACCCGTCTCGGACTCGAACACGCTCCGTCTGGTCAAAAGCCGCGCATCGCGCACTTCGGGGTCAAGGTCGCTGCTTTCGATCGCGGGGCTGTCGTGGCGGGTTTGGGCAAGCTTGGCGCCGAAGTGATTGCGTCGCCCGATGAACCTGATGTGGTTCGATTCCGCGACAAAGACGGGAACTCCGTCGAGCTAAGAGCGATCTGAAACCCAAAAGCCGCAGCGCGACAATGGCACCCCTCAAGGAGGTCCCGATGCGAGCGTTCAATGTGATGGCGATGGTGGCGGCGGGTATCGTTCTGTCGGCGGGACAGGCATTCGCGCAAACAGTCGTCGCGCCGACAGCCGGGTGCACGGCGACTCCGGCGCAGCTCGAGGCCAACAAGAAAGTGGCGATGGCGTTCTTCGCGCCTAACGCTGATCGTCTGGCTCTCGCCGATCCAACGTACAAGCAGCACAACCCCGCGTTCCTCAAGGGCGGCAAGGAAGCCGGGCTCAGCGACTACGAATACTTCAAGTCGCGATTCGGTGGCCCGCGGCAGGGTGGTCCGGGAGGGGGCGCGGGGCGAGGCCAGGCGCCGGCCCCAGCGGCCGCCGGTCCTCAGCCGCCGGCCGGGAATCCCCTCGAAATCGTGATGGCCGAGTGCGATCTCGTGACGGTCATTCACAGGAACAATAGACAGGATCCCACCGCAGCGGCAGGAACGTTTTACGAGGTATTTACGTTCGACACTTTCCGCGTCCGCAACGGCAAGCTGGTCGAGCATTGGGACGGCGCCGTGATCAATCCTGCGCCCGCGGCTGGTGCGCCCGGGGCGGGTCGAGGCGCGCAGTAAGAGGAACCGCCTCCGCTATACTCCTCAGTAGCCCACGCCGGGGCCGACCACTCCATGGACGACCAGCGCTGGAGGCAGATCGAGGACGTATACCTCGCCGCACTCGACGCGCCCGATCGTACCGGGTTTCTCACCGAGACCTGCCGCCACGATCCCGAGTTGCGCGCGGCCGTCGACCTGCTGCTCACGCACGAACCGACCACCGTCAGTCTCATCGGCCGACTGGCGCTGCACGGACTCGACACGGACTCGGACCTTGCGATCGATCGTGAGCCACTCGCCCCGGATTCCCAGGTCGCGCAGTACCGCATCCTCGATCTGCTCGGATCGGGTGGCAGCACGGATGTCTACAAGGCGTACGATACGCGGCTCGATCGCCATGTCGCGCTGAAGGTCTTCGACGGCAGGCGCGTTACCGAGGAATTCCGGAAGCGCTTCGCGCAGGAGTCCCGCTCGGCTGCATCGCTGAATCATCCCAACATCGCTACCGTATACGAAGTCGGCGAGACCGAGCAGTCGTGGTTCATCGCGATGGAGTTTGTGGACGGACGAACACTGCGCGAGGCGTTCAAGGATCCATCGTGCTCGATGCGTCAGCGTCTCGAGTATCTTGCCCAGGCGGCCATCGGTCTCGCACGCGCGCACGCGAATGGGCTTGCGCACTGCGATCTCAAGCCCGAGAACATCATGGTGACCCGCGACGGGTTGGTGAAAGTGCTCGACTTCGGCCTCGCCAGACTGTCCGGATCGGAGACCGCTGGTCGGCGCTTCGAGGGAACGATCGGCTACATGTCACCGGAGCAGGCTTCCGGGAAGCGCATCAACGTGCGCTCTGACGTGTTCTCCTTCGGCTGCATGTTGTTCGAGGCGGTCACCCGAAAACTTCCGTTCTCAACCGAGCGATGGTTCGACACGCTGATGCATGCACCACCATCGCGACTCGACACGCTCACCCGCGATGCCCCAGATGGGATGCAGGCGCTCATCGACGAGTGTCTCGCCAAGGATTCGGACAAGCGCCTGCCGTCGCTCGATGAGGTGAGCCGGCGGCTGCAGTCGATCCTGCACGTGCGGTCTTCGATGACTCGTTGGGTGGTTGCGGCGCTCGCGAGCGCGGCGCTCGTGATCGCCGCCGTGACGTACTGGCAGTGGCCAACGCCACCACTCGCGGGATCCGTTGCCGTGATTCCATTCACGAGTGCCGATACAAGCCCTGACGGCCAGCGGCTGGCCGAGGGCATGAGCGACGGCGTCATCAACGCGCTCGTGCAATTGCCGGATCTCAAGGTCATCGCCCGGAGCTCGAGCTCTCGCTTCAGTGGGGAGTCACTAGACATCCCGATGGTGGCGCGTGCTCTTGGTGTCGAGACACTTGTCACTGGCCGAATCGTCAACACAAACGGGCAGCTCACCGTCAGCGCCGAACTGGTCAGCGGCCGCGACAGCACCGCGATATGGCGAGCATCGTACAGCCCGAGTAACGCACACGTGATGGATGTCGAGGGACAGATTGCGCGTGAGATCGCGCGGCGCGTTCGCTCGGAGCTGACTCCTGCGGATCAGCGACGGCTCGACAAGGCGATACACCCGAACAGCGAGGCGTACTCACTCCTCCTGCGTGGGCGATACGAGCTGTCGCGCTACACGCTGGAGAGCGCCCGCATGGCCAAAAGTTACTTCGAGCAGGCGCTTGGGATCGATCCCGGTTACGTCCTCGCCAACGCCGAACTGGCCAATGCGTATCTGCGCCTCTCGCAGAACGGAGGGCTCAAGCCAGCCGAGGCGCTGCAGCGCGGCGAACAGGCGGCCACCAAAGCCATCGCCATTGACAATGAGGTGCCGGAAGCGCACGCGGCGCTGGCCAACATCCTGCGCGATAAGTGGCAATGGGCGGATGCCGAGCGGCAGTATCGACAGGCCATCGAGCTCAGTCCGAGCTTCGGACCGGCGCGACAAGGTCTGGCGATCGCGTTGACGCTGACCGGCAAAGGGGACGAAGCCGTTGCCGAGATCGTGCACGCACGCGAGCTCGATCCCGTCGGTCTTCCGGGTGCCGTCGAATCGGCGGCGGTCTTCTACAACCTGCGTCTCTACGACCGCGCGTTGGCGGCGCTCAATGATGGCTTGAAGATCGACCGCGAGGCAGCGGTGCTCTGGCATTGGCTCGGTATGGTGAACGGCGGACGAGGGGACTTCAGTGGCGCGGTCACAGCTCTCGGGCGAGCGATAGAGCTCGGCTCGAACACACCGTCCACTCGCTCGTATTACGTGCACGCGCTGGCGCGAGCGGGTCGTCGCGACGAGGCGGTGCGCCAGCTGCAGGCGCTCGAGAAAGACGGCAACGTGGTGTCGCCAACAATGCTGGCCATCGCGTATCTCGGCCTCGGCGATCCCGAAGGTGCGATCAAGTACCTGCAGACGGGATACGACGGCCACGATCCCCTGCTTCAGTACATCGTGGTCGAGTGGTTTCTCGACGGCGTGATGGACGACAGTCGTTTCAAGAAGATTGTCGAGGGCATGGGACTGCCGCAGCCGGGACGGATCGGGATCAGGCCTGGGGCGGATCGTTGGCGGGGAGATTGGCCGGCTCGAGTTCTCGCTTCAGCCACGCTTTTGCCAGGCGCCAATCACGCTTCACTGTTTCTGCCGACACGCCCAGCACGTCCGCGGCTTCTTCAACGCTGAGCCCCATGAACACGCGCAGCTCGACGACCTGCGCCTTCCGCTTGTCCATGGCTTGCAGGCTCTGAAGCGCTTCGTCCACAAACAGCAACTCGTTCTCGGGATCGCTGCGCGCGGCCTGCGCCTCGTCCAGGGGCACCGCCTCCTCGCCGACGCCGCGCTTCTGAGCATTACGCGCGCGCGCCGCATCGACCAGGATGCGGCGCATCAATCGGGCCGCAACGGCGAAGAAGTGCTCGCGATCCTCCCACTGGATCTGTTTCAGTTCGAGCAGACGTAGATACGCTTCGCTGACCAGCGCGGTGGCCTGAAGCGTGTGCTGATTGCGTTCGCGGCGCATGTGCTGGCGTGCGAGCAGTCGCAGTTCGCGGTGCACCAGCGGCATGAGCACGTTCAGTGCTTCCTCGTCTCCCGAGCTCCAGTCGTGCAGGAGCCGGGTGATGCGCGGCGTCATAAGCCCAATTTACCCTTCCCGGCCGTTTTTTACGCCTATAGCAATAAGGCTCCCTTTGTTTCAAACCCCCGAGGCTCATATGCGTCAAGGTATTGACGTTGCGGAAGCTCCCGCCGCGGACACGACGATGGATTCGACCTCTGTGGATGCCCTCGTCCAGCGCTGCCTGCCATCGGTGCAGCGATGGGCCCATCGCAAGGTTCCGCGGACCTCTCGCGGTGACTTCGACACCAAGGACCTGGTCCAGGAGGCCGCGTTACGGATGCTGAAACGCCGGTCGCTGTTCCGGCCGAGGCATGCGCAGTCCGTTCAGGCGTACCTGCGCCGGACGGTTCTCAATCTGGTCCGCGATGAGGCACGGCGGATCGCTCGGAGACCCACGCTCGTGGACATCGGCGAGGACCTCCCGTGCGAACGGACCGGTCCGATCGAAGTCATCTTCCGGCACGAGTTACGCGAACGTTACGAACAGGCATTGCGAACCCTTCGGCCGAAGGACCAGCGTCTCATCGTCGCGAGCATCGATCGAGAGCATCACGTGAATGACATCGCGCGCATCTGCGGGTTGCGTTCGCCAGCCGCGGCACGTGTGGCCGTCGCACGCGCGTGTAATCGATTGGTGCAGAAACTCAGCAGTCTGAAGTAGAGTCAGCTTTTCGCAGAACGAAGGAGGCTTCAATGTCGCCCACCGATACCACTGCGACTGTCGTCGAGACGACCACCGCGACACAAGAAGTGGAGCAAAGGAAGCCGCTGTGGGAATCGCGGCTGACGAAGATTTTCTGGGTCAACTCGGTCGCGATCTCCAAAGACGGCAAACGCGTCGTGGCCGGCACCTTCATCCACGACTACGACCAGAAGATCGACAAGGGTTTTCCTAACGTCCGAAGCAGGTTTGGCGTGTACTTCTATGACGACGTACCGAAAGTCCAGACCCCTAAGGTCGACCCGAAGTGGAGCGACGAGTTCAACGCCTGGGACGGTGTGTTCGGCGTTGCCATCTCCGGCGACGGAAAGACTGTCGCGGGGAGTGGTTGGCTCGACAGGAATGGCGACACGAAGTTGGGCTTGCTGCGTGCCTACGACGCAGACAGCAGCAGTGCCGGCGCTCTCAAGGTGCTGCTGGACTACAAGGACATCAAGCAGCGAGTGAGCTGGGTGTCACTCTCCGATGATGGAAGCGTCCTGGCTGCGGTGGCCGACGACGTGTACGTCTTCCGTCGAGACGGGGACACGTTCAGGGACGAGCCCTCGAAGTTCGAAATTGGGGAAGTCGCGAAGCAATACGTGACGAGCATTGCTGTTCACCCGACTGGCGCCTGGTTGGTCGCCTGCGACCATTCCGGACACGTCTACGCGGCGAGGCTCAACAACGGCGTCATTGAAAACGTCGTGACGTGGAAGGCGCCGGAGGAGTATCCATTTCTATCGGTCGCGATCGCCTCCGACGCAGGTAAGTTCGTCGTCGGCGGTGGGAACCTGGTGTTCTTATTCGATTTCAATGAGTTCATGGCTCAAGGGGTCGCGTACCAACCCAAGGACTTCGATACGGCCAACGGCGAATCAGACGTGCCGGAAGACCCGCCGGGGAAACTTGCAGAGAATGTTCGTTGGGTGGCGACGTCGGCCGATGGAACGCTCATCACGGTGGCCGTCAATCGCTCCAATCTCGATGGGAAGCTGTTCGCGCGTAATGGGGACCTGACGCCACGCTGGCATGTAGACATCGACAACAATCCAAACTCGACGAGCATCGACGCCGCAGGACGGTTCGTGGCCATGGCTGATGGATGGCCGACCTCGAAACCTGCGAAATTCCATCTGTTCAATGCGAGTGATGGAAAGAAGCGCTGGGAGTCCGGCACGCACAGCATGAACTGGCCAATCGTCATCAACACCGAGGGTGATTCGATCGTGGCCGGGAGCGATGACGGGACCGTGTACTACTTCACGCCGTAGCTGACACCGGCTGCATCGCGAAGAACAAGCCACCGCGATCGTCGCGCAGGCCTGTCGACCTCCCGACGTTCGGGATGTCGATCGGTGCGAGTTCGTCTGAACCACCGAGGCCGTGTGTTTGATCGATGAGGCGATCGAGATCGGTGACGGCGAAGATCACTTGCCAGCGCTCGGGAACCCTGCCCCAGTCTTGCTGGATCTTGATCGCGCCGCCAACCGACTCGTTGCCGATCGAGTACGTGGTGTAGCCGTGCGTCAGGTGGCCGAACGTCCGCTCGCTGACTTTCCATCCAAAGAGCCTCGAGTAGAAGTGCGTGGCGCCGATCACATCGTGCGCCAGCATCTCGACCCACCATAGCGATCCTGGAAGTTCCTGCCGCTCGACGCCGCTGCGTCCATTCGCTTGCCAGAGTCCGACGATCCGCTCGTGAGGATCGGCGATGGTCGCCATGCGCGCTGTACTAAAGACATCGAATGGCCCGTCGCCTATCCGCGCGCCCAAACGTTCGGCCTGCGCCATCGTCTCGTCGACCCGTTCAACAGCGACGTACGGAATCCATCGCTGCCGCCCGCGAGGGATCGGTCGCAGTCCGGCGACGACGTGTCCTTCGATCTGGAATAACCAATATGGGTGAGACGGGCCCGGTACTGCTTCCACCGTCCACCCGAACAGATCGCCGTAAAACTGCAGCGCTGCGTCGGGCCACGGCGAGACAAGCTCGGCGAAACAGAAGGTGCCGAGCGTATGCGTGGGAACGGTATGCATGACAGTCCTGGATCGTAAACGAACGGCCAACTAATGGAACCTTTCGCGTGCCAGGTGGGAATTACGAGATGACATGCCAGAGCCGATCGCTGACACGTATATCCAGTCTTACGGTCAATTGCGCAGCGTCGCCTCGCGATTCGTTCGCCGCGATGATGTCGACGATCTCGTGCAGGAGGCCTATCTCCGTGCGCTTGCGCACGGCAGCCAATTCCGCGGCGAGGCGGCACCGACCACGTGGATCCACCGCATCCTGGTGAACGCCTGTCTCGATGTTCGACGATATCGCCAGCGGCGCGGCGTTCACGTCACCCTGGACGAGGCGCACGGCCGGCCACGTGGCCGGCACTGGCATCGGATGATCGATCGGCACGCGGTCCGCACCGCGCTCGAATCCCTTGCATCCACCGAGCGCGAGGTCTGCCTGATGTATGACGTGATGGGCTACACGCATCCCGAGATCGCCCGGCGGCTGGGCATTCCCGTCGGCACGTCGAAGGGGCGTTTGTGCACGGCCCGGCGTCGTCTGCGGCGTCTACTCAGTACGTAGCGTCCGGCTTTCTTGGCCGCCGTAGCGCGCAGTGCGAAGGTGGCAGCCGGACCCCCACGATCACTCCTCACGCAGCGTGCGCATCGGCTGAATGAACGCTGCGCGCGTCGCGGGAATCATTGCCGCGAGCATCGCCACGAGCAGCACGAACGCGACCACGACGACCATCGTTGTGGCATCCGTGGCCGATACGCCATAGAGCAGTCCCGTCATCACTCGTGTCAGTACCAACGACAAGACGAGGCCGCATACGCATGCGAGTGCGCTGACCCGAGCTGTCTGTCCCAGGAACTGACGCAGGATCCCCGTCCTCGCGGCGCCAAGCGCCAGACGCACACCGATCTCCCGTCGTCGGCGCGACACAGCGTAGGAGATGACGCCGTAGACGCCGATCATGCCGAGCAGGAGCGCCATCGTTCCGGCAATGGCCAACATCACCAGCGTGAACGAGGTGCGCGCCATCGATTGGTTGTAGACATCCTCCAGCGTCTGGACTCGCGCGAGCGGCAGACTCGAGTTCACCGCCCACACAGCCTGGCCGAGCTGGTTGATGAGACCGGTGCTCCCGGTGCGGGGACTCCGGATGGCGAATGTGACGTCGCGAGCGATGAAAGCCTGGGCAGCGCTGCCCGACACTCCGGCGCGGAAATAGACGGTTGCGGGCGGCATTTGATCGACGCCACTGTCGTAGACATCGCCGGCGACGCCGATGACCTCGTTCCACGGTCCGGCGCGTCCGATACGAATGCGCTTCCCGAGGGCACTTGATGCAGCACCCCAGAGCTCCCGCGCCAGGTTCTCCGACACGATCACAACCGGACGGCGTTCGTTGACGTCGGTCCACGTGAAGTCGTGGCCTGCCAGCAGCGGGATCTCCAGCGTGCGGAAATAGCCAGGGGTGACGCTCTTGGTTCGGCGCATCGGCGGGATACCCTCGGTCACCGTCTCACCCTCGGCAGTGATCGCCATGTTGTTCTCGAACTCGGATTCCATAGGCAGTGCTGACGCGAATGCCACTGAAGTGACGCCGGGAATCGTGGCGAGTCCGCTGAGGATGTCCTGCTGCATTCGAGAGACACGATCCGGGTCAGCAACCTCGGTTTGCGATATCGACAGACGCATCGTCTGCACGTCAGCGGGTGCCGAGAATCCAGGCTGGATGTTCCTCATCGCCTGGAATGTCCGAATCATCAGGCCTGAGGCCACGAGCAGTACGACGGCCAGGCTGACTTGTACGACCAGCAGCGTGTGCTGCGTGCGTTGTCTCGTTGGACTGTCGCCGACTTGCCTGCTGCCTGATAGCGTTCCGAGCGACAGGCCGCGCGATGGCGTCGCGAACTTCACCGCCGGAATAAGACCGAAGAGCAGTGCCGATGCAATCGACACAGCACTGGTGAACAGCAGCACGCGCTCATCGATCGAGATCTCGGTGAGCCGCGGCAAGTTCGCAGGGGCGATGGCGATCAACAGTTGCAGGCCGGCATAGGCCAGCCCGAGTCCAAGAGCGCCACCGGCAAGGCTTAAGACGAGGCTCTCAGTCAGCACGTGGCGAGCGATGTGACGCCAGCCCGCGCCGAGCGCCGCTCGAATCGTCAACTCCTGGCGACGGCCTTCGGCCCGGACCAGCAGGAGGTTCGCGACATTCGCGCACGCGATCAGCAACACGATGCTGATGGTGCCCATCAGCACCCACAACACCGGACCAACGTCGCCGACGACGTCTTGCTTGACCGGCCGTAGCGCTGGGGCGAACCGCGCGGCGATGAGGGTTGTCGTACTCGTGCCCCGTTCGGCGATCCACAGCGGCAGCATGCGTGCCACGTCCGCGCTGGCTTGCGCCAGTGATACGCCCGGCTTCAGCCGGGCGATGCCGATGAAGGCATGAACGTCATTCGGTCGCAGTTCCGCCGGCTCGAAACGCTGTGGAAGGATGATGTCGGCCTCAGCATTCAGAAAGCGAAACGTCCGCGGCATCACGCCAATCACTTCGCGTGGGCGCGCGTCGATCGTCAGCACACGTCCGAGGATGCCAGTGTCGCCGCCGAATCGACGCTGCCAGTAGCCGTGAGTCAGCATCACGGTTTCCGGTGTACCTGGCGTGTCGTCTGCCTGTGAAAACCATCGTCCGAATGCCGGACGGACGCCGATGGCTGGAAGCGTTTCGTGGGTGGCGACGATCGTTCGCACTTGCTCAGGGTCGCCGATGCCAGTCACTGTTGCCGAACTGGACCGCCAGAGCCCGATCTCCTCGAACGTGCGGTTGTGCTCGCGATACGTGAGGTACATCGTCGAGGACAGTCGCACGTTGCGAGACGTTATGGACTGGAACCGTGCCGAGTGCCAGATGCCGATCAACCTGTCGGGCTCAGGATAGGGCAGCGGGCGAATCAGAATGCCGTTGAGGACACTGAAGACCGCGGTCGTCGCGCCGATGCCGAGCCCGAGTGTGAGGACAGCAACCGCCGCGAAACCTGGGTTCTTGCGGAACAGGCGGAGCGAGAAGCGGAGTTCCTGCGTGAAGAGTTCGATCCAGCCGACGCTGTTGACGCGATGAGTGTCCTCGCGAATGCGCAACGCCTGTCCGAAGTGACGTCGAGCGGCTTGCCGCGCTTCGTCGAGCGGCATGCCCTCGGCGTGAAGCTGCTCTGTGCGCTCATTGATGTGGAAGTTGAGTTCGCGCTGAATGTCGTCATCCATTCGTCGGGAGCGGAAGACGTTGGCGAGGCGGTTCCAGAACATCTCTTTACTCCTCGCGAAGCGCACGCATCGGTTGAATGAATGCCGCACGCGTAGCTGGAATTACTGCGGCAAGGGCGGCAACCGACACCACGAGCGCGATGACGGCGGCGAGTGTTGGCGGATCAGTCGGCGTGACCCCGTAGAGCATCGTCGAGAGACTTCGCGTGAAAAGCAGCGCCAGACCCAGACCAGCGACAGACGCGGCCGCGACAACGCGGATGCTCGTGCCGATCAACTGTTTGACGACGGTGGTACGAAGCGCGCCGAGCGCCAAACGCAAGGCCACCTCGCGTCTGCGATGACTGATGGCGTAGCCCAACGTGCCGTAGACGCCGGCGCAGACGAGAACGAGAGCCGTCGCCGCGAACAGGGACAGCAGCCACGTGCGCAGTCTGTTTTGCGCATAGGCGTCACTGATCCGTTGTTCGAGCGGTGCGATGTCGTACACGGAGCGAAGTGGCTCGAGTTCATGGATTCTGCGGCGAATGGCCATCACTGCTGCCGCGGGATCGCCTGCGGTCCTGATCACGTGCCACGGGGCAGGGTGGGGATAGCTGAAACACGTGTAGACCGTCGGTGGGGGTTCGCGATCGATCCCGGCCTCGCGCGCATCGCCGACGACGCCGACGATCCGCGACGGAAGGGCGCCGTTGATGTGGCGGTTTTTGACGAGCCAATGGAGACCTCCCGTCAAGTGAAGACCCAGAACCGACGTGCCCCGGAAGTAGCGGTCGGCAAAGGTCCGGTTCACCAGAACATCGGTCGTGGCGAACTTCGGCCAGCCCGAGTTCATAGGACGACGGCATAGTTCTCCGGTCAGCAGCGGAATTCGCAGAGCGGCGAAATAGCCTGGAGACACGATTCGGGCTTCAGCGATCAGCGGAGGCGCCGTTTCGGCGCGACCTTCGAGCAGCACGAACTCGTTTTGCTCGTGATCGCGCACGCCCGGCAACCGAGATGCAATGGCCACGCCCTCGATGCCGGGCAGCGATTCGAGGCTGTCGAGGACGCGGTTGATACGCTGAATGTGAGAGTCGGTCGTTTCCACGCCGTATTGGCCGCTCACGCGCAGGGTCAGAATGTGGGTGGGATCGAAGCCCAGACTGACTCGCGACATCGCGTCGACGCTCCGCACCAGCAGACCCGCACCGGCGAGCAGCGTGACCGACAGCGCGACCTGCACACCGACCAGCAGCCACTGCACGGAGTGGCGCGCCGACGTCGCCGTACGCGTGGAGCCCGACACCTGCCGGGCGTGGCGAGTGCTCTGGATCGCTGGCGCGAGACCACAGACGAGTGTGACGACGAGCGTCGACAGTATCGTGTAGACGAGAATGCGCGCGTCGATCGCGATCTCGCCGACCCGCGGCAGGTCCGAGGCCAGCACGTGTAGTGCTCGCGAGGCGCCCACCGCGATCCCCACCCCGATGCCGGCGCCAACGAACGACAGGACGGCTGCTTCGCTGAGCAGTTGCATCGCCACGGCCGACCGCGAGGCGCCCAGGGAGTAGCGAACCGCGATCTCGTGTTCACGTCTGGCGGCCCGAGAGAGAAGCAGTGCCGCGATGTTGGTGCACGCGATCAGCAACAGTACTGACACCGCGCCATATAACACCCACAACGATGTCCGTGTTCCACTGACGACGGTGTCCTTGAGCGGTACGATTCGCACACGGAGGCCACGGTCTGTGTCGGGGTACTCCTCACCAAGCTGTGCCTGCATGCGCTCGAGATCCGCGCGCGCCTGTTCGAGCGTGACGCCCGACTTGAGGCGGCCGATGCCCGTGAACCAGGTCTGCGTCCGCGACAGTGACCACGGCGCCCCTGCATCGTCGGCGACCCACACGTCGATGCCTTTGAGAAACTCGAATGTTGGAGGCATCACACCGATCGTGGCGATGGTGTTGTTGCCCACCCGGACGGGCCGATCCAGTGCCTGGCGATCGAGACCGAGGCTGCGCCAACGTCGATCGCTGAGGATGACAGGCTCCGGTCCCTTGTAACTGTATTGATGCTCGTCACGGGAGAAGCTGCGGCCCATCGCCGGGCGCACGCCCAGCACATCGAAGAAGCCGGCCGTGACGGCAGCGTTCTGCATTTGTTCGGGTAGCTCGCCACTGGTATCAACGACCTGCCCGAGCATGTAGCCAGCGATGCCCTCGAAGGTCGTATTGAGCCGAATCCAGTCCTGCAGCCGGACCGGGGCGACGCGGGTCTCGCCGGAGCGTTCGTGGACCTGCGTCAACTCGACGAGTCGATCAGCGTCCGGATAGGGCAGCGGGCGCAGGAGCACGGCATCGATTGCGGAGAAGACAGCGCTGTTGGCGCCGATGCCCAGCGCGAGAGTCAACACGACGGCGGCGCTGAAGCCCGGAGTCCGGCGCATGCCTCGCAGCGCCAGCCGAAGGTTCCGCAGCAACGTGTCGAGCGTATTCGCGACATCGACGTCGCGTGTTCGCTCACGCTGCGCGACAGGGTGGCCAAACTGCAGTCGCGCCTGCCGCCGGGCCTCGTCGGTTGGGAGGCCGCCGGCGCGCAATTCCTCTTCGCGTTCGCGAATGTGGAAAGCGATCTCACGATCGATGTCGCGCTCGAGAGGCGCCGGCCGGAAGGTGTTGATCAGGCGTCGAAGCCAGGGCATGGCGATCGTCCTCCGTCCCTTAGACGTAGCGGAGCACGCGGCCGACACCTTCGGTGAAGCGCGCCCAGCTGTCTTCTTCGACCGCGAGCTGCTTGCGGCCCTTCGCGGTGAGCGAATAGAAGCGAGCCTCGCGGTTCTTCTCGGTCATGCCCCACTCGGCTTGGAGCCAGCCCTGCTGCTCCATGCGGTGCAGCGCGGGGTAGAGCGAGCCCTCTTCGACGCGGAGCAGATCGCGGGAGACGCGCTGCACGTGCATCGTAATCGCGTAGCCGTGCATCCGTTTGTTCGAGGCGAGCGTCTTGAGGACCAGCAGGGTCAGCGTGCCTTGCAGAATGTCGTTTTTTGATGTGCTCATGAGCGAGTCGTGAGTGATGAAGCCTAGCTACATAGGCCTAACTAGTTAGGTATTCTAAGCACAGAGCGCATGCCCCGGCAAGATCGGAGTCATTGGCTCGTGGGTGCAACGAGGAGGCGTGCGCGCACGACCTGGTGGAGCGCAACGCCGTCGCAGGACCGTGAAGACTTCGGAGGGTGCGTGCGACGAGGCCTGTGACTGGTACTGGTGGCGGTGTGTCGGACGAGGCGGAAGACGCATCCGCCCAGCGCATCCGTCATGGCGTTGCTGGCGACCTGGCAGCACTAGACTGCTTCGATCGGTGAGGCTCGAGGAAACGTCTGAGCTCCTGGTTGTCCGGGAAATCCCGAATCAGCACGTCCGCAGTGGCGATTGCGCCTGGTGTGTCGCGCTCGCGGACCTGGATGTCCCAGAGTGCGAAGCGGGCTTCTGTTCGCGTGAAGAAGTCCGCCTCCGCCTCGGCCGCCTCACGAATCGCGAGCATTCCCCGCTTCTTGTTGCCGCCGCCGAGCAGCCACCGCGTTCCTCGGTGCATCTTCGTCGCAACGATGTAGTCGATCCATCCGCGCGCAACTCGTGCACGAACGTGTGTAGGCTGACGGCTGAGCACCATGTCGACGGCGCGCCGGCCCTCCCAGTACTCATCCCAGCCGGTGCGGCGTCCAAGCGTGCCCAGCTGCAACCAGACGTAGTTCAGATCCAGCTTTCCGAGGAGGAACAACGTCTCGTCGTCGGCCGGGATCTCCAGCAGTCGTGCCCGCGCCAGGGTCTGGCCGCGCGCCAGCGCCACCTTGAATGCCGACAGCAAATCGTTGCAGGCGTTACAGTCCTTCCATGCGTTGTCCCTGTTTTCAAGCGGCCCCAGAGCCGCCTTGATCTGGAACAGCAGCGCGGCGGTGCGCAGCTCGCAGGCGGCGAGACCATTCACGTCAGTGGCACAAGGCTCCAGCGTGAGCCGCGCGGCCGACTCATACCGCGCGTTGTAGTACTCCCGTTGCGCCTCTTCCAGGCCTGCGCCGTATGCCAAGGCGGGGAAGAGCGCCGCGGTCCCGATGGCAAGCGCGCAAGCGATGATACGAAACATAGAAACCCACCTTGACTCGATTTGATCGGCGCGCGAGAGCGTCGCGTTCGATTCGCACATCGGCAGGCTCGACAACGCGCGACGTGGTGTCACACGTGTAGAGGGACGGCGATGTCGCGCACCACCCTCTCCACGTGCAACGCTCAATGCTCGGGGTTAGAGGCGACCCGATAGCATCAAGATGATCAAAACCACCAGAGTGATACCGACGCTGCCGCTGGGAACGTATCCCCAGCTTCGGCTATGCCGCCATGTAGGCAACGAAATCACGAGCATCACAGCCAGCATGACAACGAGAACGGTCAGCATATCTACCCTTCGGCCCGGAGTGTCACGGGCTTGTCGAGGAGGAACCTGAGGACTGTGTCGGGCGGGACCTTGACGTCGCGGCCCTTGGTGAGCATCTGAGTGGCTGCGCCATCCGCTGCGCCGATCAAAAGACCGATGGCTGCTCCCTTGTGATCGCTGGCAATGGCCGCGGCAACCGTGCCGACCGCGTACCGCCGGCCGTCGACGGTGATCGACTGGACGTCGAGCACCATGTCAGGACTGCCCCTCGTGCCGGCAGACTGTAGCTGTCGGATCACCAGTTGGACGCTCGACCTCGCGGGAATGATGACTCGACCGGAGGCATCCGAAATCTGGTGCTCGACGATCGCGGCGAACGACTGATCCGCCCCGACACGTCTGGAGTCGATCGTCTCGACGGTTCGGACAACCAGCTCGGTTCCGGCGGGCGCCTCCAGCCGGCGAACGTTCGCTGCACGCGGGTTCTCGCGGTCCGCGGAGAAGAATTCCAGTGAATCGACCTGACTGGTCGGATACCGGCGCGAGACGCCGTCGGCGTGCCGGAACGTGATGGTCCGCCCCGCAATGGCAACCACAGTGCCCTGGATGCGCGAACCGTCTCTCATCACCAACGTGTCTGCTGACGCGAAGGCTGCGAAAGACAGCACATGCAGGCTCATCGCGGCGGCGATGACGATTCCTCTCATTGGACACGTCCTTCTGAATTGACGACTCGGTCGTCCGCTGCTGGCGGGCGGCCGACGTGACGATCGTAGGTCGGAATCGCGTTCGACGCCTGTCCCGGATCGCACACGCGGCTCGTGGCGGTCTTACGCCGCGCTCTCCTCGGGGATCTCCGAGATCAGCGCCTCAGTCGTGAGCAGCAGCGACGCGATTGACGAGGCGTTCTGCAGCGCGCTGCGGACCACCTTCGCAGGGTCGATGACGCCCGCCTTCACCAGATCCTCGTAGACCTCAGTGGCGGCGTTAAAGCCCTCGTCCGCCTTCATGCCCTTGACCGTCGACACGACGATCGACCCTTCGGCACCGGCGTTCGTCGCGATGTGTCGCATCGGCTCTTCGATTGCCCGGCGAACAATCTGCAGACCCACGAGCTCGTCGCCGGTCAGCTTCAGATCGTCGAGCGCCTTGCCCGCACGCAGCAGCGCGACTCCACCACCTGCCACGATGCCTTCTTCGACGGCGGCCTTCGTGGCGTGCATGGCGTCTTCGACCCGCGCCTTCTTTTCTTTCATCTCGGTCTCAGTGGCGGCCCCCACTTTGATCACGGCGACTCCGCCCACCAATTTCGCCAGCCGCTCCTGCAGTTTCTCGCGGTCGTAATCCGACGACGTGTCCTCGATCTGCGTGCGGAGCTGCTTGATCCGGCCCTCGATGGCGGCCTTCGTCCCGACGCCCTCGATGATCGTCGTGTTGTCCTTGTCGATGGTGATCTTCTTGGCCGAACCGAGATCGGCCATCGTCAGGCCCTCGAGCGTGACGCCGAGATCCTCGGTAATCGCGCGACCGCCGGTGAGAACGGCGATGTCTTCCAGCATCGCCTTTCGGCGGTCGCCGAACCCGGGCGCCTTGACTGCGGCAGCCTTCAGCGTGCCGCGAAGCTTGTTGACGACGAGCGTGGCCAGCGCCTCGCCTTCGACGTCTTCGGCGATGATGAGCAGCGGCCGCCCGGCGCGTGCCACCTGCTCGAGCACCGGCAACAGGTCCTTCATCCCGCTGATCTTTTTCTCGTGAATGAGGATCGCCGGGTCGTCGAGCACGATCTCCATGCGTTCGGGATCGGTCACGAAGTACGCGGAAAGGTAGCCGCGGTCGAACTGCATGCCCTCGACCACCTCGAGCGAGGTGTCCAGCGTCCTGGCTTCCTCGACAGTGATCACCCCGTCCTTGCCGACTTTCTCCATGGCCTCGGCGATGATCGTGCCGATGGCCTGGTCGCCATTCGCTGAAATCATGCCTACCTGCGCGACCATGTTTCCCGACACGGGCCTGGACATCTTCTTGATCTCGTCCACGATGACCGTGACCGCCTTGTCGATGCCGCGCTTGAGATCCATCGGGTTCGCGCCGGCGACGACGTTCTTCGCGCCCTCGCGATAGATCGCCTGCGCCAGCACCGTCGCCGTTGTGGTTCCGTCACCCGCCGTATCCGACGTCTTGCTCGCCACCTCGCGGACCATCTGCGCGCCCATGTTCTCGAGGCGATCCTTGAGATCGATTTCCTTGGCGACCGTCACACCATCCTTGGTGATGGTGGGGGCGCCGAAACTCTTACTGAGGATCACATTGCGTCCTTTTGGACCGAGCGTGACCTTGACTGCATCCGCGAGCTGGTTGATGCCACTCAGGATGGCGTGACGCGACTGTTCGCCGTAGACGATCTGTTTTGCCATGAATGCCCGCTTCTATTTGCTGTCGATAATCGCGAGCACGTCGTCCTCGCGCATGATGAGGTACTCCTCGCCGTCGATCTTGATCTCCTGGCCGGAGTACTTCCCGAAGAGGATCGTGTCCCCGCTCTTGACGTCGGGCTGCTGACGACTGCCATCCTCCCTAACCTTGCCCAGTCCAACGGCGAAGACCTTGCCGCGCTGCGGCTTTTCTTTCGCGCTGTCGGGGACGATGATGCCGCCCACCGTCTGTTCGCCGTCATCCAGGCGTCGAACGACGAGGCGGTCGTGCAATGGTGTCAGGTTCATACGACCAGAGTACGCAAGCTCAGGAACCGCTGCAGTTCAGAACAGAACACTCTGACAGAAGTAGACCGCCTGTTCAGAAGAGCACGCCGAACCAAGACGCGAGCCGAGTAGGATCGGCGGATGATCCGGTCTTGGAGAAACGAGTTTCTGATGTGGAGATGGTTGACAGGTTGGGGATCGATCGCCGTCGAGAGAGCGGACGAACAGGCGGTCATCGACGAGCGGACGGAAGTCGTGTCAGGTAAGTATGGGGTGCTCTACAGATATCTCGAGCACCGCTACGCCGACGTCATTGTTCTGACGTTTGGGCAGATCGAAGATCTTCTTGGTTTCGCGCTGCCGCAGCGTGCTCGTACCTATCAGGAGTGGTGGACGCTGGGGGCGAATGTGGAGGGGGCGCCGCATGCAGATGCTTGGACGCTCGCTGGCAGGACGGCCTCACCCAACCTCCAGTCGAGGACGGTCATCTTCACCCGCACACCCACAGTGAGACCGGGCCGTCGGTCGTCCTAGCCTGGCCGGTCAGGAGCGTCGCATAGGAAGCGCCACGGCTGTCACGCCGAGCGCTATCCTGCGCGTCGAGAGACGGGTGTGCTCGATGAAGCCCAGTCGTCGGAATGTGTTCAGGAGAAAGACGCGCGAGCGTGGTGTATCGGAGCTCTTCAGCGGCGGTTAGCCTCGGTCGGCACCGACCAGAAGACGCAGCGCCTGTTTGAAATTCCGCCACCGTGAGCGTTCGCGTGGCCTTCGGCGTTCACTGGGCGCTCCGCCGCCCTCACGCTGACGTGCGGCAATCGTCGCGGCGGCCATGGTTACCGGTGAATCTTCGAGGATGACAACCGGCCGATCAAACGTCGTCAGCATGCCGGGCTCGCGTGCGCCAGGAATCATCGGTGTACTGAACCCGTAGGCGCCGTCGTGTCTGGTGGCCGGCTGTCGTGGCGCTTCCGAACTGCCGCCGTCATCATCGAGTTGGGAGAGATCGATATGGTTTGGCTCTTCGAGCTGGACCGCGATCATCCCGTGGGGCCTTGAAGTCATTGTGTGCTCTTCGCCGCGCGGTACTCGGCGAGCCACTGCGCGCTCATCCAGCCGAGGTGCCCAGAGTTCACGCCGCCCGATACTCGCAGTCCTGAAGCGAGGATGAGCGCGGTTGCCGCGATGAGGAGGACGATGATCAACGACACCAGATCATCGTGCCATTCTTTCGGCTATGCGTCTGTGCGCTTGTGTACACCTTCGCGACCATGTGCTGTTTGGAACATCCGTCGGGCAGGAGCGCGACCTACGATGTCTTCCACGAGGATGTCTCGTGTCCCGCCGAGCGGCTCCCCAAACTGAACAGTCTATGCTTCACGATTTCATTGCCACGCATCGCCAGGAGATCATTTCGCGCTGCCATGCGAAAGTGGCGGCGAGGCTGCCGGTTGCCAATGAAGCCGAGATCTATGGAGTGCCGCTGTTTCTCGATCAACTGATGGACGTACTGCGCCTCGGCCCCGGATCGAACTCAGCGATCGCGGAGAGCGCGATCCGGCACGGCCGCGAGCTTCTCAAGAAGGGATTCACCGTGTCGCAGGTCGTGCACGACTATGGTGATGTCTGTCAGTCGATCACCCAGCTGGCGATCGAGAGAAACGCGGCGTTCAGCGCCGCGGATTTCTGCATGCTGAACCGGTGCCTCGACGACGCGATTGCCGGAGCGGTGACCGAATACAGTCTTCAACGGAATGGGCCCACCGTCGGTGTGCCACCGGCGTATGGCGCTGACCGAATGGGCTTCCTCGCGCACGAGTTGAGAAACCTGGTCAACACCGCGATTGTGTCATTCGAGGTACTCAGGGCCGGAAACGTGGGAATCGCCGGCAGCACGGGATCGGTGCTCCATCGCAGTCTTCTGGGGTTGCGGGCGCTCGTTGGCCAGTCGCTCGCCGAGGTTCGTCTGACGCATGGAGTGCAGCGCCAGGAACCGGCCTACGTGTCCGATCTCGTCGACGACGTGGTCACCGCGGCGGCACTGCAGGCAGACACGATCGGCATTCGATTGATTGTTGAGCCCGTGGATCAGAGCCTCGTCATCGCCGGCGATCGACAAGTGCTCGCGGCGGTCGTCAGCAATCTGGTGCAGAACGCGTTCAAGTTCACGCGCCCGCACACCGCCGTCATCGTGCGCGTCAACGCGGGCGTGGAGCGCGTGCTCATCGAGGTCGAAGACGAATGCGGCGGACTGCCAGTCGCGAATCCAGAAGATCTGTTTCGGCCGTTCGAGCAGCAAAACGCGGATCGCACCGGCCTTGGCCTCGGCCTCGCGTTCAGCCGATGGGGCACCGAATCAAACGATGGCCGGCTCTATGCGCGGAGTCTGCCCGGACGAGGATGTGTGTTCACCGTCGATCTGCCTCGAGTGGTGACCCTCTCCGATGTCACAACGGCGTAAGCCCGTTGCTCATAGTCGCTCCAGCCAGTCCCGCAACAGGTACGCCGCCGCGCTCTCGTCGGTTCGATCGAGGCTCACCCATTGCATTCCGCTCAACGAATCGTTCGGTCCGCTGCGGGTACGCACCGTGACATCCGAACCGTCGAGCGCGATGACGAGCGCGCGGCGTCCATTGGTCACTGATGCGATTGTGACACTGGCGTTCTCACGGTCGACCGTGTCGTCGACCAGCGTGACCGCTTCGAGGCCGGCACCGTCGTTGTAACTCGCCACGAGGGATTTCATCGCCGCGACGATGGCCGGCCACCGCTCGAGGCACGCGGCGTGCCGCTGGCGTTCGACATCCATGGCCGCTTGCACCTGAAGTGCCGCGGCTCGATCACGGTGTCCGTGCTTCTCACCGATTTGACGAGACCAGTCATCCGCCCTCGTCACGGACGGAACACTTTCTTATTCGTTACTCGAGCCTGCTCCTCGGCCTGCCGCTCGTCGTCCGCGCGCTTCTTCGCGAGGGCCGCCTCACGCGCCGGTGCCTCGCGGGCATCGATCGTCAGCGCTGTCGCCAGAGCCTTGCGGGCGATGGTGTCCAGCGGCAACGACGTGATCAGCAGGGAGAACGATTCGGTGTATCGATTGCGCCGCACGGCCACATGCACATCCGCGTGCTGCCACTCGGCAAGAACATCTGCACCATCGCCGGCGTCGGCACTCGCCCGGGACGGTGGCGAGGGACGCGTCGGAGCACCATACACATCGGTGAGGGCGGCAATCATGTCCTCGTTCGTCAGACCAGTCGTCCGACCGCGGTCGTAGTTGACGGTCATCCGGAACAGTTGGTCATCGACGAAGCTGAACACGATCTCATTGATCGAGTCGCGATCGGCGATTGGCGCCCCCGTCATATAGCGCGGCCGCCACGTGACCTCCTGCAGGAGCGCTGGCCGCGTATGAATGGTCTTCAGATCGCGGTCAGCGGTCCGGGTCACGGTTGTGACGACGGCCACCGTACTCCCGAGATCGAACTCGCGGTAGCGTGAGAGCTCGGCGGCTGACGCTGTGCATACGCAGACGACAACGCAGGCAGCCGAGACCCCACCGATGTGGAACTTGGCGGACATATGGAGCCCAACTTTCAGAACGGGCTTTGATGAGGGCTGACCGCTCAGGCGGAACTGCGGAAGAACCAGTACTCAGGAAAGCAGTGGAATTACAGTATGGGCGCAGCGTGTACGAGACACAAGACAATTCGCGGCAGCACCACCGTGGGTAACAGGCGGGTAACACGCACGTTGTATCGTCCAATTGCAATGCCGGCGGAGGACTGACAGACTCATCGGTCGAGGTGACGATTACGTTTCGAACGTCCCGCGTACGGCCGGAGGGCAGGATCGGGCTCGACGGCAGCGTCTGGTTGTTCGTTCTGCTCGCGCTGTTGACGCTGTTGCCCGCGGCCTGCGTGCTGTGGTTCATGAACGATGCCTTGGCACGGGAGTCGGCGGCGTCGCATCAGCGCGTGCTGGAGGCCTACCGCGGTCAGCTGCGCCTGGTGCGGTCGCGGCTCGATCCGATTTGGCGCGCGCACGCGATGAGTCTCAATGCCGAGCCCGGCACTCCGGAGCAGCGCTTCCACCGACTCATCACGAGCGAGCGAGCCGAAGGCGTCATCCTGCTGACTGAGGAGGGCGCGGTCGAGTACCCGACTCGCACGGCTCATCAGGATCGCGAAACGGAAACGATCGAGCAGCAGTTGGTCAGCGCCGCGGCCGCCAAGGACGGTGCGCGCAAGCCGATCGTGGACGCCATCGCCACGCGCTTGAATGACTACACGCGACCGATGCCAGCGCCCACGCGACTGGAATTCATGACGCGGCTGCGGCAGCTGTCGTCGAACGTCTCATTGCCAACCGAGGCCGCGTTGCGCCTCTCACTCGAGATGCTCGATGCCGAGCGTCCGTCGCCCGCCCCCGAGGTCGTTCGTCAGACTGCCAAGCAGGATATCTGGGCACTCTCGTCTGAAGACCATCGCGTGATCGCCTTCTATCGGATCGGCCGGGTCGAAGAGATGATGCACGACTTCCTTCACGAGGTCGCGCCGAGCGGCATCATCTTTCTCGCCGTGCCGCCAGACATGCGCGCCGATGCTGAGGCGATTGCCGCCGGCTCGTGGCTGCCGGGATGGCAACTCTCGTTCATGCCGATCGAATCGTCAGAGTTCGATCAGGACGAGGGGCAGCATCGCCTGCTCTACATATCCGTCGCACTTGCTGGCGTGGGTCTGATCGCCGTTGTCGGCGTCGCTGCAGCCGGATCCCTCCGGCGTCACCTGCGGTTGGCGCGGCTGAAGACCGACCTGGTCGCCGCCGCGTCGCATGAACTGCGCAGTCCGCTTGCCTCGATGCGCGTGCTGGTGGACGGGCTGCTTGCCGATGAATCGCTCGACCCACGGAAGACGCGGGAGTATCTCGAGATGCTGGCGGTCGAGAATGCTCGCCTGAGCCGGTTGATCGAGAATTTCCTGACGTTCTCGTTGCTCGAGCGCAACCGGCATCGATTCGTGTTCGTCCCGTCCGATCCGTCGACCATCGTCGCGGCCGCCGTCGAGAGTGTGCGAGATCGACTGCCGGCTGACTGTGACTTGCGCGTCGAGGTTCCACCGTCCGTACCGATGGTGATGGCTGACGCTGACGCCCTTCAGACGGCGCTCACCAATCTTCTGGAGAACGCGCTCAAATACACGCCCGCGCAGAAACGCATCGTGGTCCGAGCGAGTGACGATAAGGATGGCGCCGTCAGCTTCGCTGTGGAGGATAACGGGATCGGGATCCCGGTCCGAGAGCAACGTCGTATCTTTCGCCGCTTCTATCGTGTCGATCAGCGATTGTCACGCGACACCAGCGGCGTCGGCCTGGGACTCAGTATCGTCGACCTGATCGTGCGCGGACACCATGGCACGGTGACGGTGCAGAGTGCGCCTGGCGCCGGCAGTACATTCACGATTCGCGTGCCGTGCGCTGGCGTCGAGCGGAGTCGAGCGGCACCGGAAGGGAGCGCGGCGTGACACCGCGAGTGCTGCTCATCGAGGACGAGCCCGCGCTGGCGCGCGGTCTGTCCGATACGCTTCGCAAGAATGGGTTCGACGTGACCGTGGCCGCGGATGGCGAGCGCGGTCTCGACGCCGCATCTAGCGGTGTCGCCGATCTGATCCTTCTCGATGTGATGCTGCCGAAGATCAACGGGTACGAGATCTGCCGCGAAGTGCGCGCGCAAGGCATCGACGTGCCGATTTTGATGCTCACGGCAAAGGGGCAGGAGCAGGATGTCATTCTCGGTCTCAATCTCGGCGCCGACGACTACATCACCAAGCCGTTTCGGACGGGTGAGCTGATTGCGCGGGCTCGGGCGTTTCTGCGGCGGCGAGGTCCAGCGAAATCGCGCTTCCGGTTTGGGGACTGCGACGTGGACGTCGTCGCACGTAAGGTGACGCGCGCGGGCGCGGAGCTCGATCTCACCGCGAAGGAGTTTGCGCTGCTCGCATACTTCGGTGCGAGACCAGGCTGCGCGCTGTCACGCGATGTCATTCTGGACGCGGTGTGGGGGAGTGCGGTCTTCGTGACTCCGCGCAGCATCGACCGCTGTGTCACGACGCTGCGCGCGAAGGTCGAGCCCGATCCGCATCGACCGATCTACATCCAGACGATCCGCGAGATCGGCTACCGCTTCGAGCCTAACGGCGACCTGGCGTAGGTTCCGTCCTTTCGGACGGGCCTGGCCGGTCCAAAAGGACCGGCCCTACCAGTTGGGATATTTCCAACCGTCTGCCTGCAGCGAGTACGGCGCTTGCCACTCGAAGATGTAGAGGCGTGTCATTGCGACGCTCGTTTCTCCGGAGCAGGCGCGCACGTCAGCAGGAGCGAGGTCTGCTGACCGATGCACGGCGCCGGACGGTAGAAGGTGAGCATGCGCCCACAGATGATGACCAGGACCCAGGCGCTCAGTGAGATCGCGGCAATGAGCTTCGCGCGCAGCGGCGCGTCGAGCGACGGAGTCGCGCCGAAGACCTGCCGGTAGCTGGAGAGGTAGAACGTGCCGGCGTTCAGCCCGGCGATCGCGATGAAGAGAAACTTGAAATGGAATGACGGGTTGTAGATGTACTGATCCGGCTCGGTGAGCAGGAACATCAGGCCGCTCGAGGCGTTGATGACAAAGCCGAGAATGCCCCACGGGATGAGCCGATGCATCGCCGCGATCGGAACACGCTTCGCGACGCCGAGCAGCCGCAGGTCGAACGTGCCGATGCAGCCGATCAACAGGCAGAGCCCGAGGAAATGAATGCTCTCGGCGATCGGCCAACCCCACGCCGTGCGCATCATGTGCGCCACCGGCGAGTGGGCGATGATGTTCGTCACGAGCCAGACCTGAAGATCGTGCAGCATCAACCCAACGCCGTTAATCGATGATAGGTGTAGGCAAGCAGGCGGCCCGCGGTGACCGCGCCCACCCAGCACGCGAGCGATAGAATGGCGAGCCGCTGCACGATCGGCGACGCCGCACGTTGCTCGCCGGCGGTTTCGTCAAACACACGGCGGCCGATTCGGCTGAAGAGCCATAACCCCACGCCGATCAACAGCAGCTTGAGATAGAAGACCGGGTTGGTGAGCGCCTTTGTCGGATAGCCGATCAGCAGCAGCATGCCCGAAATCGCATTGATCCAGAACGCGATCCACACGATTGGCACGAAGCGCCGCATCTCGGCGATCCGCACGCCTGGCGCCACGCCGAGAACGCGCAGATCGAGCGCCAGGCAGATGCCGACCGCGAAACCCATACCGATGGCATGGACCGCGAGGATGGCGGGGAACGCGAACATCGACGGGGAGCCGACGATCCACTGACTCAGGGCAGTGGATTCCAGCCAGAGGAGGAACGGATCGATATTCACGTGGGCAGAGGATGAGCCACGGATATTACCGCTTTATTACGCGGGAACGCGGAACTTGGAACGGGGCACGTCCTTTCGGACGTGCCTGCGGGATTACTTCGATCCGGATTGGAGGTTCTTCAGGACCTCTGCGTACTTGGCGTCGTAGGCGTTCAGCACGTCAGGGCCAGGAGGCTCGGCGGCCGGGCCGAGGATGTGCGGCGGTGCATTGCGATCCTTGAATCGTGGCCAGTTGGGCAGGCCCTTGCCGTTCGGATCACCGGTGCGAGCGAAGTTCACCCAGTACGACGACATCTGATCCGCCATCGCGCGATCCTTCTCCGAGGCCATCGCCAGCTTCGGCGACGTGGAGTCGGGATACACGCGCGGCGCCCAGAGGTTATTCAGCGCGTAAACGATCTCGGCGGCATGTGTGGCCTTGAGATCGCGGGCACCAGGTTCGATCGGTCCCTCGTGCGTGAAGAAGTACCAATAGGCACGCTTGCCGATCGCTGTCTGCTTCTCGTTGAACAGACGCATCGCCCACATCATTGTGTCGCGGAAGGCGACATTGCCGCCGAGCGCGGTGTGCTCGTCCTTATTGGAGCCGGCGATGACGTCGACGGCGTTCTGCTTGCCGTTTGCGAACGTGATCGACAGGTCCTCGGGGACGATCCAGCCGTCGATGATCATTCCGGAGCCGCGCAGCGTCTTGACCACTTCGTCCGTGGACCGTGCACGCAACTCGGCGAGCGATGGCAACGACGGCGGAGGCGGTGGAGGGGTTGCTGGCTGTGCCGGAGGCGCGTCGCCGCGACCGCGACCACCGCGTCCAGCGATCGGCAACTGCGCTCGCTCGGCTTGTGCGCGTGGCGCCATCGGACCCATGCCGAGTCCCATCCAGGCGCCGCTCTCACTGATGGCACGATGGAACAGGCCCTTCGCCACTGGTGATCCGACGAGGCCGCCAACCATCGCTGCGCCGGCCGATTCGCCGAAGATCGTGACGTTGCTCGGATCGCCACCGAACGCTGCGATATTCGTCTTCACCCACTGCAGCACGGCGATGCTGTCAGCCAGCGCCTGATTGCCCGACGCATTTCGTCCAGACTCCTTCGTCAGCTCGGGGTGCGTGAAGAAGCCGAACGCACCAAGCCGATAGTTGAACGTGACGAGGACGACACCCTTCTTCGCGAGAGCCTCGCCGTCGTTATGCGGGCTCGAACCGCCGCCTTCGCTGTAGGCGCCGCCAAAGATCCACACCATGACCGGCTGCCGGGCGCGGGCATTGTTCGCCGACGTCCACACGTTGAGATAGAGGCAGTCCTCGCTCATCTTCGGCGAGTCGGGGAGGTCCACAGTGACGTTGTTCGGATTCCGCTGCGGCTGCGACGGCTGCACGCAGACGTTGCCGAATTGATCGGCCTTGCGAACACCCTCCCACGTGGCGACGGGCTGCGGCTCTTTCCATCGCAGATCGCCGACGGGTGGCGCACCGAACGGAATGCCCTTGAACGCGCGCACGCCAGACTTCAGCGTGACACCCGAGAGTTTGCCAGACGCTGTCGTGACCGGATCCGAGATCGCGGCAGGCGTGGTGACTGAGTACGCCGCAACGAGCGCGGCGGCGATGGCGAGTGTAAGGCCTGTTTTTTTCATGCGCGCCTACTTGCTCTGTCCGCTTTCAGACTGCACGCCGTTTTCTTTTTGGGCTTTGGCCCGCTCAGCGCGCGACGCATTGATGTAGTCGCGAATCGTGCGGTTGCCTTCGTGGCAGTTGTACTCCCACCATTCGTACTCGTTGTTGAGGCGAAGCGGATAGCGCACCGTATACGGTTGCATCATGACCACGGGATCCTCGACCTTCATCTCGTAAAGAATCGTGTTGTCATTCAGTCTCGTCAGCCGCTCGGTCGTCTTCATCTGGTCGCTGACGGGGAAGCGGTTGCCCGCAGGTGAACCGAACACGCCGATGTTGGTGCCCGACGGACCTTCCTTGTAATTCGTCGTCACGATGACGAGCGTATTACCCTCCCAGTGGCCGCGAGGCTCACCCATGTAGTGCTTATGAACGGGTTTGAGCGGTGCGCGCCCGTCGGTGTAGACGATGCGATCCTCGTGAATCATCTCGAGGCTGAGCACCACCATACCCGGCGCCTGGAAGATCTCGATGCCGTTGTTATAGCGATACGGCATCATCGATGAGGGCATGCCGCGAGTGATGCAGCGGTCCCAGCTGTCGAAATCCTCCGCTGTGTCCCAGACTTGATTGGTTTCGCCAGCGGCCGCCCAGCTGCTCTTCATGAGCGCCGATCGACGCTTGCCCTCGGCGGTGAACTCGGGAAGCTTGCCGCTCGGCGGGTCAACGATCATTGATGTCTGCCGCTCGGGGAACGTCGGGTCGGTCACGCCACCCTGCAATGCGGCGCCGAAATTGCCCTTCGCAAGCGCCTGTGTCGCAGCGTCTCCGGTCTTGCGGACTCCAAGCGCGCGCTCGACTTCGGCGGTGTAGGCCGCCTCGGTCTTGAACAGCGCAATATTGTTCGGGTCGCACGCAGGCGCTGCGGGCGCAGCCGCCGCGGGGGTAGGAGCACCACCTCGTCCCGGACCTCCGGCACGTGGGCATTGACGCACGAGATTCAGACCGTGGGCAATCGGCCAGACGCCGGTCAGATCGGGATCGCCCCAGGCGGTCTTCGGATGAACCCAGCCCTTGGGTGTCTCGATGAAATGATTGGCCTCGCTCGGTGCGACACCGGGCGACTGCGCGTGCACGGTGATGACAAACACCGCGGCGGCGCCGGCCAAAATCAACAGGGATTTCGCCGTACGTATGAGTGATGACATGACGACATTTTATCAGTCAGCACTCGGACCAGTTTTAGGCTCAGATCAGCCCCGCTGAATCACTTACTGTCGGTGACTGCGGTCCGTTTCTCGATCTTCCCTGACATGTGGCCGCCAACGTTGCCATGCTGCCACGTGCCGGAGTAGGTGTCGCCGTAGAAGAAGAGCCGCACCGTGAACGCGCCGACGCCGGGGATCTCCGTGTCGGTCATCATGATCATCGGCGTGTCGCCAACGAATCGCATCGGGATGACGATCGGAATCTGGCCCTTCACGCCGCAGCACTGCATGCCGGCATTGAAGCGCCATAAGTTCTCTCCGACTTTCTCGACGCTGCTGATGTCGTAGCGATCGGCGCGAGGCCCGCCGCGGCCTTCTGCGTCGCGCGTCTCGCGCCCGAAGACGGTGAAGGTGCCGACCAGACTGACGTCGCGCATCCGCTCCGTGAACTGCCGCTCGACGACGGTCAGCGACGCCGTATCGTAAGTGGCGCCGACGCGGACAAAGCCGACAATCCATCCGCCGGCGAACGCGAGCACCAGCAGCACCGCAATGGCCATGAATCCGAACGTGCGTCGTATCAGTCCCATGACTCCCCTCAACGAGGCCGATCCCGTAGAGGATCCGTATACTAAGCCGATGACTCGTTGTACGTGAAAGGGAATTACAGCGGTTCAGACGTGATCACGTGGCTGACGCGGCGGGACGGGAATGGCGGGACGGTAAGGGCGACGG
>JBKPRH010000290.1:0-13713 GCA_046765795.1 Acidobacteriota bacterium
ACCGACGTACAGCGCGTAGTTTCCGGCGTGTGCGCCGGCGCCAGGGTCGTCAACGAGGAAGTTGGGTTTCACAACGAGGCGCACAGATGGAATGCCGCCCGCAAGGAATCTGGAGCGGGCGAATTCACTCAGCGCGATGTAGGTGTCAACGTGTGAGGTCCAGGTTCCCGCCATCGCGTGCAGCGACAGCATCGCCGCCGTCACCCCGCTGGCCGATCGACTGTTGCGATAGCACTTGTGAGCGATGCCGGGCCACGGAAGCGACTTCGTGATGCACTCCTCGCACGTCTGCCCGTCGCGAAAACACAATGCATTCAGGCAGACCAACCGAAAGTTATGCAGGGTCTGCACGACCACTGCCCCTTCGGCATGTGCGGCGTAGTAACCGGCCGGCGAGATGATCGGAAATGTGTTGTGAAAGTGAACGACGTCGGCGCGGACCTCGCGGCAACGGTCGCGAAGGTGACGGTACGACGTCTGATTCCATACCGTTGCGGCGGCGATCGCGAGCGGGTTGTGGCGTGACAGGTCGCGGTTGTCCACCGTGATCCGTTCCACGCGATGCCCGTGCGATTCGAGCAACCGCCCCTCCGCTTCGAAGACATCATCCTCGCCTCCGGGATGCCGATAGCGGTTGTGCACGAGCACCACGGTTGGTCTGTCCACTCGAGATCTCCTGTCACACGCGAGCCGGTGCGGAGCTGTATCCGCGCGCGCCGAGGCCGGCGCCGACCAACACCGCGACGGGTGTCATCACGAAGGGGTAGATGATGGCGTTATCAGTCGTGCAGGCGATCAGCAACCCGGTCAGCGCGAGCAGCCCCGCGAGGTGCGTTGCCGCGAGGGGATCGCGGCGCCGTTCGGATCGCTGCAGATTGCGCAGCATGACGCCGAACATCGCGACGAACGCGAGCCCGAACAATCCGAGACCGATGAACCCATGGTCGTGCCAGACGCGAAGGTAGTCGTTATGGGGATGACCGATACCCGCGATCCTGCTCGCCGCATCTATGCTCGACCCTACACCCTGCCCCACAATCGGCGCCTTCATCGCGGAGTCCGCGACTTCAGCCCAGATTCTGCTGCGCCCGGACGCATTCACCGCGATGCCGGCGATCTCGATACTGGTGTCGCCCGTGAACATCCGATCGGCGATCGGAGTCTCGTAGGCCAACACGAGGAGGACGATCGCGGTCGCGGCCGCAATCGCAGGAGCCCTTGCCACTAACGTCCGCGCGCTTCTGCGGAACTGCAACAGGAGTGCGATCCCCATGTACAAGAGCCCTATCGCGGTGGCCATTCGCGACAGGCTCAACCCGATCGCCATGAGCCAGAGCCACGCAAAGACCATGCTGCGACGGCTGCCCGCATGGGCCTGCGCCACGTGCCAACTCAGAAGCGGCAATCCGAGGAGACCCAACGATCGCGCGCCGAGGATCCACGTGGTCTGATCGTGGGGCAAGCCTTGGAATACCAGGCACAACGCGACCAGCGTCAGCGTCACTCCGTCGATCCAGCGTATCCCGCGCTCGATCGCTCTGTCGGTCGTCGACGGCGTGCGTGCGGCCAGTGCGCCGCACAGCAGCACGATCAGTCCGAACAAGACGTAGACCGCCAGATTCTGCAGGCCCGCGATCGTATTCGGCGCCCAGAGAGCGCCGATTGCGGCCCAGAGGAGAAACCCGAAGTACGGCACGAGCACATAGACGAGACGGCGGGGATAGGTTTGGCACGCGGCCACCGCCAGCACGGTCATCGCGACCTGAACGATGGTCAGCACGCCCATCCCGCTCACCCGTCCCGTACTGATCAGCCCCGGGACATCGCCGAACGCCGTCATCACGAGCAGGAGCACGATCACATGGTGTAAACCAAGGCCCGTGCGTACACCGACGGACACCGCAGGCTCGAGTGTGTCAACGCGCATGCGAGGCCGCTCCCGCGCGTTCACCCTTGACGATGATCGCGATCATCATGTTGCCGAACCCGGCGAAGACGGTGTCGAGCGTGAAATAGATCGCTCGCGCCACCATCACTCCTGCCTCACCCCGACCAGCCAACTGCGCCACGCGACGCACGATCACGTTGTGATCCCACAGGCGAATGACGCGCGTCGCCACCGCCGGCGCACGAAGGAAGCTGCGGACGACATCACGGACGAGCCGCCGGTTCCACCGAAACACGTAGTTGATGACACCGCCGTGTGCTTCCCACCGCGTCCCGAACAGCCGTCCGACGATGCCGTCGTACGGCTCGATCACGATCGTGATCACGCGCGACAGGCGAAGCATCTCTGTCAATCCGATCGTCGGCCTGCGCAGTTCATGCAGCCCATCCTGAACGAGCACGATGTCGAAGGACTCATCTGGCAGGTCGTGGTGTTCGGCATCCTCCACGCGTGTCTCGAGCCGAGGGTCTCGTTCGCGGCAGATCTCGAGGGCATGCTGCGAAAAATCGGTCACGGTCACTGACCGGCACCCGAGATTCTTGAGATACGTTCCCTCACCCCCAACGCCTCCACACACAACCAGGGCGGTGAGATCCTGAGGCGATCGTCGTGTGATGGCCAGCGCGTGTGTCAGCGCAATCCTGATGCGCCGATCGCGCAGGTATCGCATGAGGGGCTCTCGGCTATCGTGGAAGGCCCAATCCGCGCGCGTCGAGCGATGGTACGAGGCCTCGTACGCTTGACGCACGCTATCGAGCGATGCAGTCGCCGTCGCGTCGTGCGGAACGGTCGGCACGTGTCTCCTGCGCCTTCACCGATATCCCGGAACCGCCGTCGCCGGAGTGCGCAACGGCACTCTCGGTCTCTGTATCGTTGACGCCACCTCCAGCGTCGGGGTGAACACAAGCCGGTCCGCCTGAGCAAGGTAGTCGCGCATGACGTCCGCGAACGTGGTGCGAAGATCGAAATGCGGCTCCCATCCAAGCGCGCGTATCCGCGAGATATCGGGCGGGAGTCGATCGCCATCTTCGTATCCAGCGCCATAGAACTCTTCACCGTCGATCTCCTCAACGCGCGAAGCCGGTTCCTCGCCAGTCAGTTCGCGATACAAATCGATCATCACGAACGCCAACTCGCGAATCGTCAGGTTGTTCGCCGGATTGCCGATGTTGAACACGCGGTTCCGCGTCTCGTTGGGATGATCGAGCAACGTCTGGAACGCGTCGTTCGCGTCGTCGATGTGGAGGAAGGCGCGGTGAACGCTGCCACCATTCACTAATCGAATGGGTCCCCGTGTCAGCAGCGCGGACATGAAATGCGGGAAGACGCGCGGTCCGCCAATCGCCCCAGCCGGCACGAGATAGTCGATGCGTGTCCCGATGAAGTTGAATGGCCGCACGATCGTGTATTCGAGATCGCCCGCCTCTCCGTAGGCGTGGAGGACGCGTTCGAGCAGCAGCTTGGCGGTCGCGTAAATCCAGCGAGACTTCGTCACCGGACCGAAGATCGAATCGGTCTCCTCTTCGCGGCACGCGGTATCCGCTCCGGCCTTGCCGTACACCTCCGCAGACGAATACTGGATGAGACGTTTGTTGTGTTTGATGCACAACCGGGCGATGCCGAGATTGACATCAAAATTGAGCTCGAAGACCTCCAACGGCGAGCTGACATACATGCTCGGGTTGGCGTACGCGACGAGGTCGACGACCAGATCAGATTTCGCAATCAGTCGTTCGATCGCACGATCCGGAGAGCGAATGTCCGATTGGTGAAATGTGAACCGGCGGCTCGAGATCCCCGCCAGCTTCTCATCTGTGATGTCGACTCCGGTCGCGGTGTGCTCGCCGCGCGCCACGAGGTGTTCGACGAGGTGGGACCCAATGAAGCCGCCAGCGCCCAAGAGCAGGATATGCATCACGCCCCCCCGGACACGCGTCGCCCCGCCAGCTGGAGGGCAATCTTGTAGACAAATAGTGGATTGTTCACGAGGTACCTCCGCCCAAGCCGCCGCGGTTCACTCAGCAGCCGAAATGACCATTCCAAACCGCTGCGCTGCATCCAGCGCGGCGCCTGACGCTTAATCCCCGCGTGAAAGTCGAAAGCCGCTCCCACACCGATGAGTGCGGGCGCGTCGAGGCGGCCGACGTGCGCCGCCATCCAACGCTCCTGTTTCGGCGTGCTCAACCCCACCCACACGATGTCGGGATGCGCCGCGTTGATGCGTTCGACGAGTGCGCGATCCTCGTCTTCGCTGAGCGCGCGAAACGGAGGCGAGTACGCGCCGCATACCTGCAGCCGCGGGAATCGGGCAACGAGGCGTCGCCCGAGAAGTTCGGGAACCCCAGCGGCACCGCCGAAGAGGAAGTGTCGCCAGCCGCGCTTCTGCGATTCCGCGCAGCAGGCGATCATCAGATCGGGTCCATACACACGTTCGACCTGATGCTCGCCGTAGAGATGCGCCAGCCACACCAATGGCATGCCGTCAGGCGTGACCAGTCCGGCGCCGGCATGGATCCGGCTCAGTTCCTCGTCGCGGCCGCTCTCGATGACCCCGTGCACGCCCGTCACACACACGTAGTTGCGGGTCCTCGCCCCAATCCATTCACCGATCGTGCGGACCGCGTCGGCCATCGTGATCGCGCTGATCGGCACACCAAGCACCGTGAACCGCCGAATCCCTGCGTGGTGATCACCGGGCATGGGCGTATTCGACGACCGGGCGTATGACACCCGAGACGCTGACCTGTTGCTCGATCCACTCGTAGGTGCGCGCGAGGCCCTCCTCGAGCGCAATGCGCGGCTCCCACTCGAGCACCTGCCGCAACCGCGTGTTATCGGAATTGCGACCCCGCACACCCTGCGGACCGGGCACATGCCGCAGCCTGACGAAGATGCCCGCACTTCTGGCGATGATCTCGGCCAACTCGTTGATGGTGACCATGCGGTCCTGTCCGAGGTTGAGCGGTTCCGCGTAATCCGATCGCATCAACCGGTAGAGGCCCTCGAGACAGTCGTCGATGTAGCAGAACGATCGCGTCTGCTCGCCGTCACCCCAGACATCGATCTCGTGATGGCCGGTCAGCTTGGCGATCGCGATCTTGCGACACAGCGCCGCCGGCGATTTCTCCCGCCCTCCCTGCCAGGTGCCGAGCGGACCGAAGATGTTGTGAAACCGCACGATGCGAGTCTCCATTCCGCACTGCTCTCCGTAATGCAGGCAGAGGCGCTCGGAGACGAGCTTCTCCCATCCATAGGCATCCTGTGGCGCCGCGGGGTAGGCCTCCTCTTCGCGCAAAGGGACCACGTGAGTGTCCGTCTGTCGGTACTCGGGATAGACACATGCAGACGACGTATAGAGATACCGTCGGACACCGTTGAACCGCGCTGCCTCGATCGTGTGCGTGCTGATCAGGATGTTGTTATGGAGGATCTCGGCGTGGTAGCGCGAGATGAAGCCCATGCCGCCCATGTCAGCGGCGAGTGCATACACTTCGTCGACATCTCGTGTCGCGCTCAGGCAATCGGGCCATCGGCGCAGGTCACGAATCTCGAACTCATCGGCCTGCGTCGGCGCGAACTCGGGACGTTTGAGATCCGCGCCGCGCACCCAGTAGCCCTTCTTCTTGAGAAAAGTCACCAGGTGATGGCCAATGAATCCGCCCGCGCCGGTTACGAGCACCTTCGTCTTGGGCACTGTTCTCTACCCTTTCTCGCCCGCAGGAGTTGATGTCGCGCTCGCTGTCCTTCGTCAATGCGCTCCATCGCCCCGCACGACGGCTGGCAGTGTGCGAACCAGAATCGAGAGGTCGAGCGCCAGCGACCAGCTGTCGATGTACTGGAGATCGAGCCTGACCCAGTCCACAAACGAAAGGCTGCTGCGACCGCTGATCTGCCACAGGCACGTGATGCCGGGGCGAACGCTGAAGCGGCGCAAATCTGAGGCGCACGTGAACCGCCCGACGTCGCGCAGCGGCAACGGTCTTGGGCCGACGAGCGACATCTCGCCGCGCAGCACGTTGATCAACTGCGGGAATTCGTCGAGCGACGTGCGGCGGAGAAACTTGCCGATTGGAGTGATGCGCGGGTCAACGGCGATCTTGAAGACCGGGCCGTCTGCCTCGTTCGCGTCCTCGAGCGCCGGTTGCAACGCCTCGGCGTTGACTACCATCGTGCGGAATTTCAGCATCCGGAAACGCCGCCGGTTCAGTCCACACCGCTCCTGCCAATAGAGCACGGGACCGGGACTCGTGAGCTTGACGGCGACCGCCACCGCGATCAGGAGCGGCGACAGCACGATCAACGCCGCGATGGCGCCCGCGACGTCCAGACCCCGCTTGATGGCAAGCCGATGATCGTCGGGCACAACATGCAGGGTCACCGTGGGCACGTCCGATTCGTCATATCGCGGCCACGCCACCTCGGTCTGAAACAGGTCCGCACCGTACTTCGTGCAGACGCCCACGCGTTCACACACATGAAGGGCTTGCTGAATCTGCGGGTAATGCGATTTGACGGGCAGCGCAATCCACACTTCATCGACCGGCTCACGCATCAGCGTCGACTCCAGGTCGTCGAGCGACCCGACCAACTGTTCGGCCGCCGAGGCACTGAGAGATGCGTTGTCGGGAGTGTCGACGAAGCCGGCCAAGGCATATCGCGTCGTCGTGGTGTCGCTCGAAAGCGTGGCCCACATCTGCACCGCGCGTGCGCTGCTCCCGACGACGAGCACTCGCGTCAGCCGCTTGCGGAGCGTGCGCGCGGCGAGCGCACGCCGCGTCAGCCGCACGATCACCGTTGCCGTCGTCGTTCCCAGCCAGAACCAGACGTAATACGAGACGAGCAGACCGCCAGAGACGGTCAGCGTGCCGATGCCGGCCACCAGCAACGTGCCGGTGGTACACGCGGCACAGACCGTGCGGATTTCGTCTCCGCGTACGCGTAGACGCGACACCTGGTACAGCCCCCACGTCCAGAACATGGCCGGCCATGCACCCGCGATGACTGCCAGCAGCAACAGATTCCGCACCGTGATGCGCATCGACAGCGCCGCTTCGAGGTCATCAGGCATCGCGTCGAAGTGCGGGGCCAGTGTGACGACCCCCAGCACCGCGATCGCGACAGCGGTGTCCATCACGGCGACCTTCAGGGCGCCTCGAATGGGCCGGCCTGCCGCAAGCGCCTTGCGCCCGGTACCGACCACCGTGGCGCGCGGAGCCAACGATGCAGCGGCTGGAGAGAGTTCGTTGAAGACCGCCATGCTGAATCCGTTCCCTGACTACAGCCGCTGATAGATCGAACCGGGGACCGGATACCGGCGGTTCGTGAGTACGGCGCCGAGAATCGTGACGCCCGCAGACCGCAACACGCCCACGACGGGCTGAGCGATGCTCGGACGCGTGACTGCCGCGTCGATGATGAGAATCACGCCGTCGACCAGGCGAATGACCGCGTTGCTCAACACGTCGTCACCCACGGGTTCCAGATCGAACAGCACGTAATCGAAACTGCCGATCAAGCGGGCCAGCCGGACACCCGTCGGATCGGTCGCCAGTGCGGGCCGCAAGTGCGTCTGCACCATCGAGAACACGCAGACGTTGTGTCGCAGTTCACGTGGGCCGCCTTCGAGCTCGCTCCCGAGCGCCACGGGCTGGCGAAGACCGAATTGCTCGTGCAGCGAGGGACGCGCGTAGTTCGCGTCGATCGCGCACACGCGACCGTGCGTCTCCTGCGCGAGCAGTTCGGTCAACGCCGCCGTAATTGGCCCCGACTTGACGCCCTGCCCGACCGCCGCCAGACCCACCGAGCGGATGGTTTCCCCTGACACCGGCAGGAACACGCGATCGATGAGACCGCGCAACTGCTGCTGCGCGCGCGGTTGTAACCGCTGCACCGACGACGCGGTCAACACCGGTCCAGCACCGAACGGCCTGATGTCGGCGTGATCGCGTGGAGACACATCGCCACGTTCGAGATCCGCGGCCCACGGATGATCGTGGGAGTCCAGCGCTTCGCGGTGGTCCGAACGCGCGCGGCGAATCGCTTCTGTCAGATGAGTCATAACAGTTACCGAGTCGCGCGCGAGGAGCTACGTATGACGGCATCGCGGAATGCCCCCACACGTGGCGGCGACGACGGGAACGGATGAACGTTTGGCGATGGCGGCGCGGCCGCGTGGAAGATCGGAGCCCCACCGAGCTCGAAATCAGCCGCCACCTCCTGGACAATGCGGCGATCGACACACGTGCGCCCGAGGCCGAAGCAGGTGAGCAGGGCGTTGTCGCAGATGACGCTGATCGTGCGCGGCAGACCACCGGATACCTCGTGAATCTCAATGACCGCCTCGCGCGAGAACAAGCGACTGGCGTCACCGCCCGCAAGGCGGATGCGACCGGCGATAAATGAGGCCGTCTCGTGCACCGTGAGTCGCGTCAAGACATACCGAAGGCTGACGCGCTGCCGCAGTGGCTGAAGCGCGGGATCGGAGAGGCGCTGGGCAAACTCCGGCTGGCCGGCGAGTACGAAGGCGAGCAACTTCTCTGTGTCGGATTCCATGTTGCCGAGCAGCCGCACTTCTTCGAGGAGCGGCATCGGAAGGCTCTGCGCTTCGTCGATGACGACGATGGAGTTCTCGCCCTGACTGCGGCGCTTGGTTACGCAACGGCGCAGTTCGCGCAAGAACGTCGCCTTCGAGCGCGCGACCTCAGGATCCAGGCCAAATGCCTCGGCCAGAATCTCGAAGAACTCGCCGCGCCGGAGTGCCGGGTTATCAATGAGCGCACAGGCGATCCGCGGGCTGGCGTCATCAGCCTCGGTCGCAAACGCTTTCCGCAGGAGTGTGGTCTTGCCCGTTCCCGCCTCGCCAATCAGCAGCGTGACGCCGCGCATGGCCGCAGCGGCGTACTCGAGATGACTGAGCGCTTCAAGATGCGTTCGAGTCAGCAGGAGAAACCGTGCGTTCGATGTCAGCTCGAACGGTCGCTCACGGAGGCCGAAAAATGCTTCGTACATAGCGCTGCATCCGACGGGCCACTCAGTCGTTCGAAGGCGTTGTCGCCAGCACCGGTATGTCGAGCAGACGCGTCACTTCGTCTCCGGTGTGGAACGCGGGCGCGAGCACTTCCAACAGGTGGGCCATGCAGACACTCAGGAATGCCGCCAGCAGCAGCGCCGCAACGAACAGCAATCCGCGGTGTGACCCGCTTGGCATGTGCGGGGCCACCGGTGATTCCGCAATAGCCACATTCGCGATACGCGTGCGATCGAGCGCATCGGACACGCGTGCTTCCTCCTGCTTGCGGCGGTAGAGCGTCTGGTTCTCTTCAGCGACCTTCACCGCGCGCTGCAGTTCGCCCTCCTCGACGCTCTGTCGGTCGAGGCGGGCAGCACGGGCGGTGTAGTCCGCGACCGTTCGCTTCAACGACGCGGCTTTGGCGCTCAGCGCCGCCCGTTCCGTACGCACGCGCGCCGCCTCGTTGCGGAGCCACTGCCACGTCGGATTCTGGTCGGTCGTCTCGTCACGCAGCGGCGTCTGCTCGGCCCGCGCCTGAGCCTCGCGCAGCTGCGCGAGCTGCTCTTCCAGCCGTACGACCGGCGGATACGCGGGCGTGAACTTGGTGAGCATTTCGCTGCGCGCGATCTCGAGCTTCAAGATGTCGTTCTTCAGCCCGCGCAGCATTTCGATGTTGCCGACGTCGCGCACCTGCGTGATCTGGCGGTCGGGAGTGCTGCGAATCTGCTGGTCGATCTCGCCGAGACGTCGACTCAAGTCCGCGATGGTCGCCTCGGTGCGATCGAGATCGCTCTCGAACTCATTCTGCTTGCGCAGCATGATCTCCTTCTCGGTCGTCGCCGCGACGACCTGCTCGCGATCGGCGAAGGCGGCCAGCGCCTGCTGTGCCGTGTCGAGCTCCTCGGTGTAGCGCTGCGCCTGTTGCGTGAAGAAGTCATAGGCGCCCGCCGGGCGGCGCACGGCCAGATGCTTCTCGAGATAGACGGTCGACAGCTGCTTGAGTACCTGTGCCGCGAGTTGCGGGTCCTGCGATTCGTAGGCCACGCGAATCATCGTCGTCTTGCGGAGTGGTTCCACGGTGAGGTCGTCGTGCACAGCCTTGACTGCGGCAGCCATTCGCGCTGCCGCTGGTTCGGTTGCATGCTGGTCCGTCGACAGGAAACGATCGATCCCGATCGCGCCGACGACGCGCTCGAGCACTTCGCGGCTCTGGATCAATTCGACCTCTCCGTATAACTCGCCTTCCGAGATTTCCGCGGGAACGGCTCCTGCTGCCTGCGCATTCGCGGTCATGATGGTGTCGGCGCGCTCGCGATTGACGAGCAGCTTCATTTCCGCCTTGTACACGCGCGGCATCAGCACAATGGCGAGGGCTGCCGCCGCCGCCACGACGGCAAACGTCATGACGACTGCCATGCGGTGGCGAAACAGTGGGATCACCAGTTGCCGAAGTGTCGGCAATTGGAAAGTGGGTTCGACGTCGTCTCTCATAAACCAGACCTTGGAAAAGCGTCAGTGGAACGGGTTCATGTAGATACCGATCCCGGCCGTCGGGAGATACGGAGCGAGTTTTGAGATCGTGGTTCGCGGCACCCAGACGGTGTCACCGGGGCGCAGCACGTAGTCTTCGTCGAGCTTTTTGTCGGCGAGCATCTTCTTGACGTCGATCTGTTTCACTTCGAGGAGTCCCTCGGCGTATCGGCGAAACAGCACGACCTGCGACACCTTCGCTTTGTCGGTGAATCCGCCGGCCACGGCGAGCGCCTCGGTCAGCGTGGTGGCGCCGCGCAGCTCGAACTTGCCTGGCGTCTTCACTTCACCCGCCGCAACGAAGTAGGGCTTTTCGAATTCTTTGAGCACGATCGTGATGACCGGCTCTCGAAGAATCGGCTCGTAGGCCTCCCGCATCAACACATTGAGCTCGGGAAGCGTCCGGCCTTGCACGCGCAGGTCGCCAACGGACCGCAGCGTCACATAGCCGTCCGGCTGCACGGTGACGATCTGATTGAACTCGGTCACGTACGGAAACGTCAGCTCCAGGACGTCGCTCGGCGTCACTCGATAGCGTCCGTTCGACCAGCCCTGAGGCACCGGGGTTGTGTCCTCGACCGGGATCCGTCCAGTCGACGCCACCTCGATGCTGGTGCTCTTCGTCGACGTAGTGTCGCTTTTCGATGACTGGCCGCCGCCCGCAGTTCGCGTGGAAGGTGTCGGAGTGCTCTGCGCAGCAGCGACGCTGGCGAAAAGCCACACGGCGATTGGAAGCGTTCTGAGACTTCGAGATGAAGACATGAGCTCGCTCTCGTCCTCTCTGCCGGCGTCGCGTGCCGACCCATTTCGGTCGCGATCGCGAAGGGGCAACGCTAACGCGTCGCCCACTGACCGCGAAACAGATCGCGGTCACGAATTGGTGAAGGAGCACTGTCCTAGGGGATTCGGAGTACACGCCTCTCTCAGCGTGACCCGGTCAGGCGGCAGTGAAGTTGCACTGCCGCGAGCAACCATCAAGGTGGGTACCAGTTGTGTTCAGCGCTGAGATTCCCCGCATCAAACTCGTCGTCGTCGACCCGCAGAGCCTTCTACGGGAAGCACTCAGTGCGCTGCTGCACGCGGCGGAAGGAATTGACGTGGTGGAGGTGGTGGGGGCCGCTCCAGAGTTGATTTCTGCGCTCAACAAGACGCGCGCTGACCTCGTGTTATTTCGGTTCGATCCCGCGTCATCAGAATCGGCTGCGCTCCTGCAGGAGTTGCCGCGTGTTGTCGAACATTGCCGCGTGATCGTGCTGACCGCCTCGACCGATCTGGCGGTCCACACACGAGCAGTTGAACTCGGCGCGATGGGCGTGTTGTCCTGCGACGAAACAGGAGCGGTGCTGCTCAAAGCCATCCAAAAGGTTCATGCGGGCGAGCTCTGGCTGGACCGCGCGCGCACCGCCGGGATTGTCACGCAGCTCGCACGCGGCGCCCACAAGGACCCTGACACCGTCAAGATCGAGAGCCTCACCACTCGACAGCGCGAGATCGTCACGCTCGTCGCCGAAGGCCTCACCAATAGACAACTCGCCGAACGGTTGTTCATCTCGGAAGCCACAGTGCGCAATCACATCACGGCCATATTGGACAAGCTCGAGCTGCGTGACAGATTCCAGCTCGCGGTCTATGCGTTTCGCCAGGGCCTGGTCACGTACCCGCAGAAGTTGTCCCATCTGTTGTCCACCAGCCAAGCTCGGACGTGAACGGTACTCAACCACTCGTGTAGGACGCAGGTTGGAGACGAATCTAGGACCGCGTGAGAGCAGCATCATGACGGAGGATCGACGCTCAGTCGTGCCGACCCCGCGCTCCATCGTGGGAACAGCGCGCAAACGGCTCCTCGTGTTTGCCTATGCGTGCGAGCCCGGCCGGGGCTCTGAACCGGGCGCCGGCTGGGGCCTCGTTCGCGCACTGCATGCATTCGCCGATTGCGTCGTGCTCGTCGGGCCCGAGCACATACCAGCAATCAGACGATGGGAACGGCAGCACGCGGAGTGCGGCCTCTCGTTTGTCGAAGTGCCCGAATGGCGGTGGACCACATCCGAGCCTCGACATCGATTTACGCGTTTCGTCGTGTATCTGGACTGGCTGCGACGTGCACATGCGCTCGGGAAGACTCTCCATGGACAGCAGCCGTTCGATCTCGTCTATCACGCCACCTACTCCGCGTACTGGTTGCCGACGCCGGCGGTGCGCTATGGCGTCCCCAGCATCTGGGGGCCTGTCGGAGGAGCTGTGGTCACTCCGCCTGCACTGTGGAACTTCCTGGGTTGGCGAGGAGTGATCGTCGAGCTGATCGACCGCATTGCCGTGCGCGTATTCAGCGCATTGCCAGCGAGCAGACGTGCCTGCCGCCTGGCCACAGTGCGTGTGGTTCAGAACGAAGCGACGCGCGATCGGCTCCCGGTCTCGATGCGCCGCTCCGCGGTTGTGCTCAATCACGCGTTGTTCGCCGAGGTGCCCGAGGTGACCAGCGGCGGGCGTGCTCGCGCGCATCGCGGACAACATTGTGTGTTCGTGGGCGCGCTCGATACACGCAAGGGCGCACGTTTGGCAGTGCACGCCCTCCGTCACGCCGCGCAGACCGTTCATCTCGACATCATCGGCAGCGGCACCGAGCGTCAGTCTCTCGAACGTCTTGCCCGCCAGCTTGGCGTTGCGGAACGCACACACTTTCGCGGTCCGCAGCCACGTGAAGAGGTCCTGAGAGCCGTGCGCAACGCGGCAGCCGCCGTGTTCACCGGATTGCGCGAGGAAGGCGGTCTGGCGTTGGCCGAATCGATGCTGGTCGGCACACCAGTCGTGGTGCTCGCCCATGGCGGCGCCGAAGCGATCGCCGCCTGCACGATCGATCCGGATCGCGTCGTCCTCGTTCGGCCGACCGACGCGACATCGACCGCGATGCGCATCGGCAGGGCGATGTCGCACTTCTGCGACTCCCCTTCCGATCGTCAGGATTCGATGCTCGACACCGCCGCCGCAGCTCGCGTGTTGAAAGCGGCTGTAGAGGAGGCCTGCGATGGCGCGGCAGCCCGATGCGCATAAGCAGACGGACGCGGTTGACGTTGCGGTCGTCATCGCCGCTTACCAGGCGGAGCCGTTCCTTGCTGAATGCGTGGCGTCCGTGCTTGCGCAGTCGCTCGAGTCCTTCCACCTCGTCATCGTCGACGATGGGTCGACGGACGGCACACTGCGGATTGCGCGGTCGTGTACTGACGCCCGC
>JBKPRH010000291.1:0-5146 GCA_046765795.1 Acidobacteriota bacterium
AGTGAGATGCGCTTGATCGAAGTAGCCGGCATCGTACACGGCGTCGAGAATGGGAACGCCTTGTTGTAACAGCCGCGTCGCATAGCGGGCACGTTCGATCTGCCGGATGCCCGCGTGCGTCACGCCGGTGGCCTGGACGAAGTGACGTTGTCTCGTGCGGCGAGAACGGTCGGCGTGATCGCCATCCAACGTCGCGGCCACCGCCTCATCGCGAGCGATGACTCCGCGCTGAACGAGACGATCGACGAATGTTTCGATGTTGTCGAAGTCGGGATAGTCCCAGTGAAATCCGTCCAGACAGAATCGGCCGCCGACGTCAGGCAGCTGCTCATCCTGTCGATCGATCAGCGTGCTCGTTGGATGCTGACGCAGGAACGTCCCGAGTTTGAAGCGGACACCCAGCCATTCGCCATCTGCCGGACACTCAGCGAGTGTGGCGCGCGTCTCCGGTCCGCGCAGCGTCAGGAACTGACGCCCGCGCACCCGCGACACGACCATCTCGATATGACTCGAGGCGACGGACAGGAACGTGCCAGCGCGCTCGCTGTGGCTGCGCCAGACGCGCCCGACGTATGGTGAATCAGACGGTCGTTCTTCGAAGACGAGAAACATCACACACGGATGAAGGGCTTCATCGAGATTCTATCCCGGCCCCGCCGATATACTGAGGTTACCCATGAAGAAGGATAGGCGAGCTCTGTTGGCTGCGCTCGGGGCGCTTGGTGCCGGCGCTGTCGCGATGGCCCTGCAGAAACCGGCATCACTGCAGACCGCACTTGGTGTGCTCGAGGATTTACCAGCGACCGATCCGTTGCCGGTCGTGTTCGTCGGTCACGGCACGCCGTTCAGCGTCATCGATCCGAATGTCTGGACCGAGCAGTGGACGCGCATCGGAGCAGCGCTGCCGCGGCCGACCGCGATCCTGATGATCTCGGCGCACTGGATCACGCAGGGCGCATCGCTCGTAACGGCGAGCGCGACGCCAGCGATGAACTACGACATCGTCGGCTTTCCGCGCGCGATCTACGAATTCAAGTATCCGGCGCCGGGACATCCGACTGTTGCGCGAGAAGTGGAACGGGCGCTGCAGGGACAGACGCGCGTGCAGGGCGATACCAGTTGGGGACTCGATCACGGCACGTGGCTGCCGCTGAAGTACATGTTCCCGGCTGCGAACCTTCCGGTGCTGCAGCTCAGCGTCGATTACGGCCGGCCGCCGGCGTTTCATTACGAACTCGGTCGCCGGTTGCGGACGTTGCGATCGAAGGGCGTCATCATCATCGGGTCGGGCAACGTCGTCCACAACCTTGGAGAGCGAGGTGGGACCGGTGTGACTGAGACCCCGCGCGACTGGGCCATCGAGTTCGACAAGCGGATGGCGTCGGCTGTCGCGAGCGGACGTCATTCGGATGCGATCGACTTTCTGTCGCTCGGTCCGCTCGCGCAGATGGCGCATCCGACGTACGACCACTTCCTGCCGTTCCTTTACTCGCTCGGTCTCGTCGAACCGGGCGGACCCGTGCAGACCTTCTGCGAAGGCTTTCAGTGGCCGGGGATCAGCATGCGCTCGTTTGTCCTGGCGTGAACAGCGGCTAATAAAATTGCGGAAGGCTGTCTGTATACTCGGCCTTCATCACATCCACAGGAATCAGCCCTTATGAAGAGATCGTCGATCGTGTGCGTTGCGCTCTCGATGTTCGTCCTGGCGGCAACCGTCGCGAATGCCCAGGCGCCACAGCCGGATCCCAAAAGCCCGGAGTATCGTGCGACGGGTGAGCAGGACCGCTCGTACACATTCCCCGGCACGAGCGAGAGCATTCCGTACCACATCTACGTGCCCACCACGTGGAACGCGAGCAAGAAGCTCCCGCTTGTCGTCGTGACGCACGGCGCGAATCAGCCGTCGACCGCTCCGTTCCAGCGTCCGATGACGGACCCGACGTTGGCCAAGACCGCCGAAGCGCGTGGCTTCATCGTCGCCGCGGTGACCGGGTATCACGCGAATGCGACCGCGGTCGGTGGATGGAACGTGCCGTACAAGATGGTGCAGGTCGTGAAGCCAGGTGGCGGCGGACGTGGAGGTCAGGGTGGCGGCCGCGGACCGGCAGCCGCACCACCGACGGAGGACGACTTCAAGCGCGCCGAGATGGACGTGCTCTACGTGGCCGATCTCGTCGCGAAGGAATACAACGCCGATCCCAATCGCATTTATCTGATGGGCAATTCATCCGGCGGGAGCGCGGTCTGGACCTACGCCACGCGGTATCCGGAACGTTGGACGGCGATTGCGCCAAGCGCGGCACCGCTCGAGGATGAGATGTTCCCTTACGAGAAGCTGAAGAGCGTGCCCGTGCTCGTCATCCACGGCGACATGGACACGACGATGGTGTTCAGCGCGAGCGAGGCAATGGTGCAACACGCCAAGGCGAAGGGTGTGAATGCGACGTGGCTGCCGGTGCCTGGGGGCGCGCACACGGATGCGTGGGCACAGCCGGCGATCATCGGTCAGATATTCGACTTCTTCGACGCGCACACAACGAAGAGTCGATGACGTGCGATCTCGTCACACTCACGTGGTGACGGGTGCGCCGTAGCTCGGCTGGAGAGCACCGCTACGAGTGAGATTTGTCTGGAGGGGCGCTGGGTCCGTCACCAGGTGGGAGTTCGTATTCAACGTGCCACTCGTGCAGACACAACTGGCACGCCAGCGTTATCACGAACACCGACGGCCGATCTGGCAGCACCGTCGCGCTGCGCGCGACACCGATTCCCTGACTGCACTGGGGACACTGACGCCGGACCGACATGGGCATAAGGGATGTCTGAACTTACCACGCGGTAGGCGCTCACCTATTTCGTGGCGACACGAAATCCTTCGTTTTGTGAATGCACAAAATTGGCCGCACGCGCGTGTTGGCCACTAGGGGCACCGACATCGCCCGTTCGCGATGTATAAGTGCCTCATCCCTTATGTCCGCGACGGAGCCGGCGTCGAACCAGGACGTGTCCGAACTGTGTCCAAGGCACGGGTGCGGCACGGGCGATCACCATCAAGGATGGCCAGCGCACGGTGACCTATGTGTGCGACCGCTGCGAGCACCAATGGGACCTCACCACCGATGACCCGCCTGTGGCGCGGCGGGCGACATCCCGGATGTTGAGGCCGTAGTCCACGCTCATCTCCAGCCCTCGACAACCTCGGGCAGTACCTCAAATCATGCGGGCGGACGCGGCCTCTTTCGGCGCGCCGAGCGACTGAACATCTTGAAAAGATCTCGGAGCATCTTGAAAAAGCCTCCCAAGACCGCAACCCATGAAACGACGATGCCCACGGCTACGATCGCGACAGCCAACCACGCGAATGGATTCCCCGCCCCGTAATCATCGATGGCGGAGATGATGAACGCGAGAGCCACGCCTGCCGCGGCGATGAAGAAGCCGAGAGACGCCCGTCGCAATTCTTGCGTGGAGCCCGCGAAGAACCTATCGAGTCTTCGGCCCATGACTCAGTGAAAGAATCCTCGAACGTCCGGTCAGGATGAGGGCGAGATCGATCCAGGTGAGCACGACGATGATGAGTGGCACACCGCAGGAGTGTTCTGGATCGGGAGCATAACCGACGCCGCTCGTCCCGGCTTGGTGATCGGCGTATCACCAGACGCTTGCAGCGGGAGTTTTTCGGTTTCGACTGAGCGCGGACTCTACGCGGGGCAGTTCAACGGCCGTAAGGCGAGACACATCTCGGATAATCTGGTGATCGCGCGATCGGATTGGGTGTCCGATGATTTGCCGCTCTCCTGGACTGAGATTCGAGCGGTCGAATCCACGTAGACTGTTGATTGGCCTTCCGATCATCACGCGCCCGTAGCTCAGTTGGATAGAGCACCGGCCTTCTAAGCCGGGGGTCGCAGGTTCGAGTCCTGCCGGGCGCGCCAACCGCTTCGCGGTTGGCTGCGCCGCGGCAGTCTTCCGGGAAGCGCCGCGACTCGCTAACGCTCGTCGCGAGCGGTTCCGAGTCCTGCCGGGCGCGCCAGCTCGCTGCGCGAGCAAAGTCAAAGGTCAAAAGGCAAAGGTCAAAGGCGGCGTATCGACGCCATTAAGTCTGTTTGTCTGACGTGACACCGGTGGTGATCGACCTGTCGGATGTTCGAACCGCTTCGGCGCTGCACGAACTACTCGCACGTAAACTCGGGTTCCCCGACTACTACGGCAAGAACTGGGATGCCTTCGACGAGTGCTTCGGCGATCCCGACGTCGGAGGGTTGCCCGACACGATCCGTTTCGTCGCATGGCAAGTGATGGCTCGAAGACTTCCTCAAGACGCGGAGCTTCTTCGTCAATGTATCGAGACCGCTCTGGCAAATGGAGTTCGATGCAGGGTCGAGTGGACTGGCTAACGGGGCGAAGGAGCCGACACAGCATCGGCCTCATGACGGCCGGGCGGATTCCCGCTCGGCCCAGCGATGACGGAGCGCATGACCGCTCATGAACATGCGACATCTGCATCGCGACGCCATCGTGCTGACGTTTGTTGTTTCGAGCGCCTGCGTGCCGCTGCATTCTTCCGCTAGTGATGTGATCGGACGCTGGCAGGTCGAGTGCGAGGGAGGGAAAGAAACGATCGATCTGACGCCCGACGGCCGCTACGTCTACACAATCGAATCGCCGCACAGACACATGAGAGTCGAAGGATCATGGAAGATTGAACCAGCGCGGCGGCGGGTGCAGTCCGCTGAAATTGTTCTGAACAAAGCGCCGCAGAGCTGCGATGACGCGGACGTCAAAGACGCGGACGACAATCGTCTTTATCCTGTTTGGGAATGGGGCCACACCGAATTGAGCTTCAATCCAGACTTCGGCGGATTCCGCCGGATCGGATCGCCTCGCTGAGCGTCAGGTTCTCGAGGCCGCCGGCGCGCTCATCGCCAAGTTGCCAGCCGTGGTGCAGGTCGTGGACGATTCTGGACCGTGCGTAGCGAGTGACATTTGCGGTCGTGTTCGCTTACGTCATTCCTGTTCTTCTTTGGCGAAACGTAAGCTGAGACAGTGCGAGCATTGCAGCGCGAGGCTGCGTGGCTGGTTGGAAGCATCGTTGCCGCTACCGCCTTCTGTTGGTACTGGCCGGAGTACGGATACAGTCCAGTCC
>JBKPRH010000292.1:0-12614 GCA_046765795.1 Acidobacteriota bacterium
GAGCAGCACTGCATAGATCACGACCATCGCTGCGAGCGCCGCGGCGAAGACCATCGCCCGCTTCACGATGACCTCGATGTCGAGGAGCCGGTAGCGGACGATCGCCGAGGCGTATGCCAGCGGAATCAGGCTGAGCGGAATGACCGAGAATTCCATCGGGAGCGATGGCTCGACGCCGAGCGAGTACGGCAAGGCGTAACCGATCGCGAACGTGCCGGCGCCAAGCGCAGTGCCCCAGGCGATCCAACGGAGTTGGCGTCGAGCCGTGATGGTGCTGACCTGCGAGAGCGCGCGAACGAGGAAGATCAAGCCACCGATGAGACAACTGGCCAGATAGAAGAACTCGAGACGATCGAGCAGTGCCGTGGTGTTGACGAAACTCGTGGCGTCCGACGCGCTTCGAACGACGGCGACAACGCGCGCGAAGCCGAGAAGGAATGCTGGTGCATACGCGGCCAGGACCAGCGCGTAGCCCACCGCCCCGCCGCTCCACCGGCGTGGCCGTTCCGGGAACACCATCGTGAAGTGCAGGAAGAGCGGAGGCAGCGCGAGAATCGAGATCGCATCGGCCCAGTAGAAGACCCAATCAAGGCGATCGAGCCGGCCGCTGAATGAGAAGGTGAACACGCCGAAGAACGCGACCGAGAGCCAGAAGAAGTGCAGGGTCGCGGGATCGCGCGGACGCCGCAGCCGGACTGCGCCGCCCACGAGCAGCGTGAAGATGCCGACCGCCGCGAGCACGAAGTACAACGCGCCTGGACCTGTCGGCACAGGCGCCAGTCTCACGTCGATCACCTCGCGCGTGCCGAGTCGAAGCGTGGTGTACCGGAGTGTGCGATCGCTGCGTGATTCGTGCAGCACGGCCACAACATCCGCGACTTCCTGCACAGGACGATCGTCGATGGCCAGCAGGAGATCGCCACGGCGAATGCCCATCGCAGCGGCCGGGGTGCCCGGAGCCACTTCGGCCGCGACGATGTCCTGGCCCTGCTGCTTCCACAGAACACCGTCTTCGACCTCGCGCCAGGTCGCGCGGGCCGCGATGTTCGCGGCCCCCAGGCATAGCAGGCCGGCGACCACGACCAGCGGAAGCGCCGGCCGCGACCAGCGGCTCCAGATCATCCGGAGCCGAGTGGGAATCCAATGACTAGAACGTGTCATCCAATCAAATGGAGCCGAAAACAGTGCCAAAAATTGGGGAGCAACCGCTCCCCTGCGTTAAAGCTCGTATTGGTAGTGCTACCTGCTACCCGCTACGACCTACCAGCTAGAAACGTACCGTCACGCCGCCCAGCACCCGCTTCGGCGGACGAACCACAAACAGCTCGTCGTACACGGACGTGTCGGCCCAGTCTTCTTTAAAGAGATTGCTCACTGCCACGAGCATCTCCCACTGCGCATTGCTGAAATTCAGGAAGGGCAGCGATTGATTGACCTGCACGTCGAACCGAGCGTTGGTCTCGGACACGCCTTTAAGTGCCCCCGTTGAATCGAATGCGGCGTTCATCTTGTAGAGGACGAACAGCCTCGTCGCGGTCGGCGTGACAATACTTTCCACGGTCGCCGTCACGTCGTGCACGCGGTCGTCTCGACGAAGTACCGACGGAGCCGCAGCCCTGAAGGCGCGGCGGTCAGCCGACCAACGTCGCCAATCGGTGTCCGCCTGTGTGTAATCGACTGCCGCTCGCACATGATCGCCCACGACACGGCTGACGCTGACGCCCCAACCGATCGCGTCGAAGTCGCCTGCCGAGCCAACCTGATAGTGACCAACGCCGGCCGGCACGTCGGTGACAGCGACGCCGAACAACGTGACCACCTGGTCTTCGACTCGCTGACGAAACGCACGCACGCCAATCAGGATGTCCCCAGGCCACTTGCGCTCGACGGCCAATTCCATCTGATCGTGTCGTTCAGGCTGGAAGGCGGCGTGCGAGACATGCGCGAACGTTCGCTGCGGTGGAAGCCACGGACCAATCGACGGCGGCAGGAACTCTTCGGCACCTGGCGCAACCTCTCGATGGGATGCCGTCACGCGGAATGTCAGGCTGTCGTTCTGCGACGGCGTGATCGCAACGCTCGCGCGCGGACTCCACAAACCGCGATCGACGAGATAGTCGTACCGCGCATACTTCGCGCCGTAACCAATGCGCACGCTCGGCGCGACCGTCCACGAGTCGAACGCATACAGTGAGCCGACATTGCGACTGGTATCACGCATCGCCGCCAGCGCTTCACCGTTGCCGCCAAGATACTGCTGCATCGCGTACGACACGCCTGCCTCGTAGGCGTGGCGAGCCTGCGTATCCCGCCTATAGGACCCGGCCAGAATCCACGACGACACATCCCCCTGGGTGATACTCCCGCGCATCATCCAATCGCCGGTCGAGCCCGGTGCTTCAAGCGCGACGTAGGCAATGCTTCGCGGCACGTCCACGTTCATCGAGAAGAGATCCTGCGGCCGATCGAACGACGTCGTCGTGATCAGATTGAACTGTCCGTTGAGCGAGAGATCGTCGAACAACGACGTGGCCAGACGCGCCGAGTGACCGACTGCACGACTCAGACCGGACAGCGAATCACCAAACAGCGTCGGGTCACCGCTGGCTTCTGCGATCGCGTAATCGCTGTCCTTCAACACGCTGCGCTTGAGATGACGCAGTCGCCACGCGACTTCGTCGTGACCATGCTCAGGCTCCGCGGGTTGTGCGGCCGGCTGTTCCTCGTCACCACCAACGGACGCCGCAAGCACCGTTGGAGTGGACTTCGCGTCAGCACGCCGCATCAAGGCGATCGTCGTGGCGTTCTGTGCGTCGGGGACGACCTGCACAACGCGACCGCGTGCGGGAAGGTACTGCTGCAGATGCGCACGAACGAGATAGGGACCGGCGGGCAGATTGCGGAACGCGAAGCGTCCGTCAGGTCCTGAGACCGCGAAGACCGAGGTCGAACCTACCGCCGATACAACCGCACCGGCGACTGGTTGTCCCTGTTCGTCCTGGACGACGCCACGGAGTTCTCCATGGCGAAGAGCAGGACCGACAGCCTGGCTGGATGAAAGTTGCGGTCGAGGGGTCAGCTGCGCCTGGGCGGGCACGGCGATCGAGGCGCACACCAGTACACCCACGAAACACCACGAGCGGTACCAAATCATCGTCGTGCTCTTTCTGCTCGCGTGCCGTGCCCCGCGTGCGCGCGTGCGTCCCTACACCGGCAGAACCGTGAAATTCACGCTCTGCGTCACCGACTTGCCCGAAGCCTTATCCGTAACCTTGATCTCCAGCCGATAGTCGGCAGCCGGGAAACTGGCCAACGGCACCACAAGACTGCCTGGCAGCTGATGGCCTGCCGCCACGCTGAACTCCGGCGGGAGCGTCTGCGCATTCAACTGCTGCGGAGCGGTCTTGTTGAAGTATTTCTCGCTGTCTCCCATCTTCTGATAGAAGTTGTAAGCGATCTCCACGTCGGGCTTACCACTCGCCGCCGCCTGCGCACCGTAGATCCAGAAAATCACACTGAGCTCGGCGCCTTTCGCGAACTTGCCGTCCGGGGACGGAACGATGCGCATTGGGCCGAAGACGTACGGATTCGATTCCTGATCCGTCGGCGGCGCGGTCACCTGCTCGACCGAACGCGCGACGATCACGCTGCTGGTCACCAGATCGCCCTGGCCGAAGTCCGGCACCGTGAGCTCATGTCGCAGCACGCCGACTTTTCCAGGCGCAGCGGCCGCCGGAGGGGCGTTCTTATCGTTGCGATTGCGATCGTTGCCACGCTGGGTGCCCGGGGCCGCGGCGCTCTTCTCTTTGACCGCGATGTAGGCGACGTACTGTCCAGGACGCAACTGAATCGCGCGCTGCAGTTTGCCACCCTCGGGAACATCCACGAAGCTGCCGTTGTCCCACGCGAACGCGGTCCGCGCTGGCGGCTGATTGCGATTGTTGTTTCCCTGCTTCGGAGGCGTTGTCACCATCGACGCAAACGACGCCGCCTGTTCGGCATTGACGATGCGAACCCACACTGCGGCACCCGATGGCAGCTCGGACTTGTCGAGCTGAAGAGTGAACGGGATGTAGGTTTCAGTCTGTCCCTTCACGAAGTGGTTCGAGTCCCACGCGACTTTCACGTCGCCTGAGGGCTTGTCGGGACTGCCGAGTGTCAACGGCTTGGCCACGGGCGGCGTCGCCGGAGGCTGAGAGCCAGGAGGCGGCACCGTAATGCCCACATCGGACAACAGCTGAACTTCAACGGCCTGCACGAGTGCCTGAATGTCCGCCTGCTCCGACGCGCTCCGCTGCGGCTGCTTGTTGTTGTCGTTGTTCCGCTGTGCGACGAGGGGCGCCGCGACAGAGACAAAGAGGACGGCAATTAAAAGGGCCAGTACCCGACGAACCTGCATGAATGCCTCTCTTCCCCGACGCGCGAGCCAACGCCCCTCGTCTGGGCCGTATCCAAGAATCCGAATCGCCTGATCATAGGCACCGTAGAGGGGCAAGTCAAACAAATGGGGCGAAAACCCGGCTCGTTTGCCGCCGCGCCCGAAGTGGCGTCAAAACCGCGTGTTAAGATCGCCATCCCTTCGCGAGGCCTCGAAGCGACCGGTCAGGATGCTCACTCGCGGGGAACGGGGCCCACATGGAGTTGGACGACATCCTCGTCATCCTTCTCGCCGGCGGAGCCGGCGAGCGTCTTTACCCCCTGACCAAAGAGCGCGCAAAACCCGCCGTGTATTTTGGTGGGCCGTACCGAATCATCGACTTCACGCTCAGCAACTGCATCAATTCGGGGCTGCGCCGCATTTTCATCGCAACGCAGTACAAGTCGCTCTCCCTCAACCGTCACATCCGCATGGGGTGGAACGTCATTTCCGAGGAGCTCGGCGAGTTCATCGAGATTCTGCCGCCGCAGAAGCGGGTCGGAGAGCATTGGTATCTCGGCACGGCCGACGCCGTCTTTCAGAACCTCTACTCGATCGACCGGGAGTCGCCGAGCCATGTCATCGTGCTCTCTGGCGATCACGTCTACAAGATGGACTACTCGAAGATGCTGCGCTTTCATCTCGAGCGGAAAGCCGACGTGACACTCGCCGCGCTCGAGGTACCGCTGGCTGATGCGAGTCGCTTCGGCATTCTGAGTGTCGATCAGTCCGACCGCGTGGTCGGATTCGACGAGAAGCCCGCGAACCCAACACCCGTACCAGGGTCCCCCGACGTCGCGCTCGCCTCGATGGGGATCTACATCTTCAAAGCGGACGTGCTCGTGCGCGCGCTCGAAGACGATGCCCCTCGCGCGGAGAGCCAGCACGATTTCGGACGCAACATCATTCCCTCGCTCTTTCCAACGGCGCCGGTGTTCGTCTACCGGTTCTACGACGAGAACAAGAAGGCGGCGAAGTATTGGCGCGACATCGGCACGCTCGACGCGTACTTCGAAGCGAGCATGGACCTGTGTCACGTCAATCCGGAATTCAATCTGTACGATCCGGAGTGGCCGCTGCGCACCTATCAACCGCAGGCGCCGCCGGCGAAGTTCGTCTTCGCTGAAGAAGGCCGGCGATGCGGACAGGCGCTCGATTCAGTCATCTCATCGGGCTGCATCATTTCCGGGAGTCGCGTGAGCGGCAGCATTCTCTGCCCGAACGTACGCGTCCACAGCTTCTGTGATATCGAACAGACCATCCTGATGCCGGGTGTGCGAGTGGGACGGCACGCGCGCATTCGCCGCGCGATCATCGATCGCGACGTGCTCGTCCCGCGCGGCGCGCTCATCGGATTCGACCCCGAAGAAGATCGCCGTCGTCACACCGTCACGGACGCGGGCGTCGTGGTCGTCACCGCCGAGGACGAGCCATTGATTGGTTCGATCAGCGAAGAAGCCCTCGAGGCGGAGCTCGAGGCGGACCGCGGCGGCGCGATGGTGTAATTCAAGGTCAAAGGTTAAAGGTCAAAGGCGAGGTACTTCGGTGCAGATAACGCGCGTGATCGGCCGCGAGATTCTCGACTCGCGGGGGAACCCCACAGTAGAGGCCGATGTGTGGGCAGGGGATGCGTTCGGACGTGCAGCCGTGCCGTCGGGCGCCTCGACCGGCGCACGCGAAGCGCTCGAATTACGCGACGGTGATCCCAAGCGGTACCTCGGCAAAGGCGTGCGCAAAGCCGTCGAACACATCAACACCACCATCGCCGATGCGCTCAAGGGCAAGGACCTGAATCAGCGCACCATCGACGACACGCTCATCGCACTCGATGGGACGCCGACCAAGAGCCGCCTGGGCGCGAACGCCCTGCTCGCCGTCTCGATGGCCACAGCCCGCGCCGCTGCAGTCGCGAACAAGCTGCCACTGTATGCGCACCTCGCCAACATCAGCGGCCGCGTCGCTGGCGGGCAGTATGTGCTCCCGGTACCGATGATGAACATCCTGAACGGCGGCGCACACGCCGACAGTAGCGTGGACTTTCAGGAGTTCATGGTGATGCCGGTCGGCGCCCCGACCTTCGCCGAAGGGCTGCGCGCCGGCACAGAGATCTTTCACGCGCTCCGCGGCATTCTGAAGAAGGCCGGTCACTCAACCGGCGTGGGCGACGAAGGCGGCTTCGCGCCCAACCTGAAGTCGAATCGCGAAGCGCTCGACGTCGTGCTCGAGGCGATTGGCAAGGCGGGGCTTCGCGCCGGCACCGACGTCTACATCGCGCTCGACGTCGCGGCCAGCGAGCTCTTTGACAGCGGTAAGTACGTGTTCAAGAAATCCGGTGAGTCGACGCGAACGTCGGAGCAGATGGTCGAGCTCTATGTCGATTGGGTGCGTCAATATCCGATCATCTCGATCGAAGATGGCGTCGACGAAGGCGATTGGGATGGATGGAAATTGCTGACCCGCACGCTCGGCGACCGCGTGCAGCTGGTCGGCGACGATGTGTTCGTCACCAATCCGGAGATTCTGCGACGCGGCATCAGCGACGGTGTGAGCAATGCGCTGCTCGTGAAGTTAAATCAGATCGGCACCGTCTCAGAGACACTCGACGCGATCGACATGGCGCGCGAAGCGCACTTTGCCACCGTCATCTCGCATCGATCCGGAGAAACCGAAGACAGCACGATCGCCGATCTCGCGGTTGGCACATCGGCAGGGCAGATCAAGACCGGCTCCGCCAGCCGCAGTGATCGCGTTGCGAAATACAACCAGCTGCTACGCATCGAAGAAGAACTCGGCGCAGCGGCCCGATACGGCGGGCGATCCGCGATCCGGCAGCTGGCGACCGTTTAGAGAGGCGAACAGAGGGACGTTCGATGCTACGGCTGGTACTGCTTCGTCACGGCGAGAGCACTTGGAACAAGGAGAACCGGTTTACAGGGTGGACCGACGTCGATCTCAGCGACAAAGGCCGCGAGGAGGCACGCGAGGCCGGCCGTCTGATGAGCGCGGAGAAATACGAGTTCGATGTGGCATACACGTCGGTGCTGAAACGCGCGATCCGCACGTTGTGGATTTCGCTCGACGAGCTCGACATGATGTGGATTCCGGTCCATCGATCGTGGCGATTGAACGAGCGTCATTACGGCGGACTGCAAGGACTCAATAAGGCCGAGACCGCCGCCAAGTACGGCGATGAGCAGGTGAAGATCTGGCGGCGCAGCTACGACACGCCACCGCCGTCGCTCACGTATGAGGACCCCCGCCACCCCTCGCACGATCGCCGCTATGCGAACTTGAAGCGTGCCGAGGTCCCGCTCACTGAGTCGCTGAAGGACACGGTCGCGCGATTCCTGCCGTATTGGCACGAGGTCATCGCACCGGAGATCAAGGCCGGAAAGCGGGTCCTGATTGTGGCGCACGGGAACAGCCTCCGCGCGCTCGTGAAGTATCTGGAGAACATGTCCGACGACAAGATCGTGGACCTGAATATTCCGACCGGTATTCCCCTGGTCTACAACCTGAATGAGGATCTGAAGCCGCTCACGAAGTACTACCTGGGTGACGCGGCAGCAGCCGAGGCGAAGGCGGCCGCCGTCGCGAATCAAGCGAAGGCAGGCGCATAAACGGAGGCCGTACGTGACAAAGGCGGACCAGAGGTCCGCCTTCTTTATAGAACTGAAAAGGTCGCGCCCTAGCTGTTGTCGACGGCTTCCTTGGGCGCTTCGTCCACACCAATGCGCAGCGACCGAAGAAACCGGCGGTCGTTGGTCGTCAAATCAAACGCCTTGCGCGCAGGCAGCAGGCGGGCCGGGGTCGTTATCTTGGTGACCGCCGCACCATTGTTTCGGCTTACAAAGCCCACAACCGCTTCGAGGGTGACGCGCATGTCGAATCCCGCTTCCCGCGCCTTGGCGCGGCAGGCCTCGACCTGTGGGTTCTCGGCAACTGCGGCAGCGATCGCGTCGGCCAGCTCTTTAGCGAACCGGTTGACGACGTCATCCATTCCTGCTCCTCCTCATGCGCCGCCGGGCCGGGAGCCGGAGGCGTATCCCGATACGAACCTGCACTGACCGGGCGGCTGGCAGGGATCGGGCGCCAAAGGTGTTCATTTGTATGGGGTTACGCCTTGTTACAGGCTGAACATATTGTAAGGGCTGTTGCGCAGAGTGTCAACAAACCGTCCTTTTCCCAAAGATTTTGAGCATTCACGGCGGATGACTCGCCTGCCGCCGTTGAGTGAAGTCGGTAATCGTATGATAGGCAAGGGTTTGGGATAAAATCCGGGCACAGAAGCCATGAATCGAGACGCCGAGTCACGCGCGTTTCGGACGCCGGACGACGTCACAGGGATCGCTTTTGCGACCGCCCTAAGTGAGCCGGGCGTCTTCCCGTTTACACGCGGCATCCAGCCCGACATGTACCGGGGCCGTCCCTGGACGATGAGGCAATATGCCGGGTTTGCAACGGCCGCTGAGTCGAACCAACGCTACCGCTATTTGTTGACGCAGGGCGTCAAGGGACTGAGCGTCGCTTTCGATCTGCCGACGCAGATCGGCTACGACTCCGACGACCCGCTCGCGGCTGGCGAAGTGGGTCGGGTCGGCGTTGCCATCGACTCGATCGAAGACATGGCCGCCCTCTTTGAAGGCATCCCGCTGGCCACGGTTTCGACGTCGATGACCATCAACTCGACGGCCATCATCCTGCTCGCCTTGTACGTGGCCGTCGCCAAGCGTCACGGCGTTGAACTCGCTGCACTTTCCGGCACGCTTCAAAACGACATCCTGAAGGAGTACATCGCACGCGGCACCTACATCTATCCGCCGCGTCCGTCGCTTCGCATCGTCACTGACGTGATCGCCTTCTGCGAGCGGACACTCCCGCGCTGGAACCCCATTTCAATCAGCGGCTATCACATCCGGGAGGCCGGCGCGACCGCCGTTCAGGAGGTCGCCTTTACGCTCGCCAACGCCGTGGCGTACGTCGAAGCGGCGATCGCCTCGGGGCTCGATGTCAACGCGTTCGGTCAACGGCTCTCCTTCTTTTTCAACGCGCACAACAACTTCCTCGAGGAGATCGCCAAGTTCCGCGCGGCCCGCCGGCTCTGGGCCCACATCATGCGCGATCGCTTCGGCGCGACACATCCGCGGGCGCAGCAGCTCCGGTTCCATACGCAGACCGCGGGAAGTACGCTGACTGCCCAGCAACCGGACAACAACATCGTCAGGGTGGCACTGCAGGCATTGGCTGCGGTGTTGGGCGGGACGCAATCGCTGCACTGCAACGGCAAGGATGAAGCGCTCGCGCTTCCGACGGAAGAAAGCGCGACAATCGCTCTGCGAACACAACAGATTCTCCTGCACGAGAGCGGCGTGGCGTCGACGGTAGATCCCGTTGGCGGCGCATACGCGATTGAAGAAATGACCAATCGGATCGAGCGCGAGGCTTCGGAGTTGCTCGATCGGATTCGAGTCATGGGCGGCACGCTGGTCGCAATCGAATCCGGCTATCTGCAGAAGCAGATTCAGGATTCCGCCTATTCGGCACAGCAGGCGCTCGACACCGGGGCCACGGTCATGGTCGGCGTCAACCGCTATGTGGATGACGCAGCCGACAGCACGCGCGTGTTTCAGATCGATCCGAACGTCGAGCGAGAGCAGATCGCCCGCGTGCGCCAACTGCGCGCGAACCGCAGCGAGCGCGAGTGGCGAGCATCGCTCGATGCCGTCGAACGCGCCGCCCGCGGCAGTGACAACCTCGTGCCAGCGATCATCGCGGCCGTCGAGAGCCGCGCGACACTGGGCGAAGTCGCAAGCAGCCTCCGTCGTGTGTTCGGCGAGTATCAGGAGACGTCGCCGTGAGCGCACTCCTGGATGTGCAGCACCTTACGGTGACGTTCGACGCCACGCGCGGCACACGCGTGGTAGACGACGTCAGCTTCACGATGGCGGCCGGTGAGACCCTGGGCCTGGTCGGGGAATCCGGCAGCGGAAAGTCCGTCACGGCGTTCTCCATCCTGCGTCTGCTGCAACCGCCCGGACAGATTGCGGGCGGACGTATCCTCTTCGAGGGCCGCGATCTGTTGACGCTCTCCGAGCGCGACATGAGAGCGGTGCGCGGCGCGCGCATCTCGCTGATCTTTCAGGAGCCGATGACCGCGCTCAACCCGGTGATGCGCGTCGGCGATCAGATCGCAGAAGCGCTGACCGCTCACAACATGGCCAGTCGCAGCGAGGCGCGCAACCGGGCCGTCGAATTGCTGGAGGCGGTTCGCATCCCAGACCCGTCACGACGTGTTCGCGACTATCCCCACCAGTTGTCGGGCGGGATGCGCCAACGCGTGATGATCGCGATTGCGCTCGCGTGCCGTCCTCCGCTCGTGATCGCCGATGAACCGACCACGGCGCTCGACGTGACTATTCAGGCACAGATGCTCGAACTGATGCGCGACCTCCAGACAGAGTTTGGTCTCGCGCTTCTGCTCATCACGCACGACTTCGGCGTCGTCGCCGAGATGGCCGACCGCGTTGCCGTGATGCGGGCTGGCCGCATCGTCGAGACCGGACCCGTGCGCCAAATCCTGCGCGAGCCATCACACGAGTACACCCGCCAACTGCTCGCGGCCGTTCCCGGCATGCGCGCCACAGCATCGAATCGGGCGCGCTGATGCCGCTGCTCGATGTACGTGGGCTGACGAAACACTTCGTTCGCAAGCACGGTCTCTTCCGTCCGCCGTCGATCGTCAAGGCTGTGGACGATGTGAGCTTCTCGATTGGCGAAGGAGAGATATTCGGACTGGTTGGCGAATCGGGAAGTGGCAAGAGCACGACGGGGCGATGCATCCTGCGGCTGATCGAACCGACGGCCGGCGCCGTGTATTTCCGGGATGAGAACGTCTTGTCGTTCTCCAAATCTCGCATGCGCCTCGCGAGACGCGACATGCAGATCGTGTTTCAGGATCCGTACTCGTCGTTGAATCCGCGAATGCGAGTCGGCACAATCGTCGAAGAGCCGCTGGTGATCCACGGCATCGGCGATGGGGACCAACGGCGCGCACGAGTCGCCGAGCTCTTCGATCTCGTGGGACTACAGCCGGACCACGTGCGCCGCTATCCACACGAATTCAGCGGCGGGCAGCGGCAACGCATCGGGATCGCCCGCGCGCTGGCTCTCAATCCCGCGTTTATCATCGCCGACGAGGCCGTCTCAGCGCTCGACGTCTCGATTCAAGCGCAGATCGTGGCGCTGCTCCTCGATCTGCGGACACGCCTGAAGCTGACGTTCCTCTTCATCGCGCACGACCTGCGACTGGTCGAGAACATCTGTACTCGTGTTGCGGTGATGTATCTGGGACGCATCGTCGAGATGGGTGAGACGCGAGCGCTGTTCGCACAACCCACTCATCCCTACACGCGAGCCTTGCTCAGCGCGATTCCGGTTCTCGATCCGGATGCGCCGCGTCAACGGATCGCGCTCGACCCGTCATCGTTCAAGCCCGACGCGCCACTTCAGGCGGTCGGTGACAATCATTGGGCTGCAGTCTAGGGCGACGCATGCGTCGCCCCTACGCGGCTTGCTTGACGTCCTTTTCAACCTGCCCATCGCGTAGATGAATCGTGCGATGCGCGAACGCCGCGATATCGGCTTCGTGCGTCACGAGGACGATGGTGTTGCCGGCCTGATGCAAGCGCGCGAAGAGCGCCATGATCTCGGCGCCCGTTTTTGAATCGAGGTTGCCTGTCGGCTCGTCGGCGAGCAGGATCGATGGATTGTTCACAAGCGCACGCGCAATCGCGACACGCTGACGCTGTCCACCTGACAGCTCGTTTGGTCGGTGAGTCATGCGCGACCCGAGCTCCACCTTCTCGAGCGCAGCTTTGGCGCGAGCATGCCGATCGCGCGCGACGACGCCAGCATAGACCAGGGGAAGTTCCACGTTCTGGAGCGCGGTCGCGCGCGGAAGCAGGTTGAACGTCTGAAAGACGAATCCGATCTCCTCGTTCCGAATCTGGGCCAGCTCGTTGTCGTTCATTTGGCTGACCTGCTTTTCGTTCAGGAGATAGCCACCTTTGGTCGGCGTGTCGAGACAACCAATCAGGTTCATCAACGTCGACTTTCCTGAACCAGACGGTCCCATGATGGCGACGTATTCCCCTCGCTCAATCTGAATCGAGACGCCACGCAGGGCATGGATTTCCTC
>JBKPRH010000293.1:0-17854 GCA_046765795.1 Acidobacteriota bacterium
GAACTCGATGACGGTCGAGCCTCCGGCCGGCACGCGCTTCGAGACACGGTAGTCGTCGATCGTGAAGCCGTAGGCATTGTCCGCGCTCTGGACGGTGAGCTTGATGAGGTCGTCCTGTTGAGCCTCGACGCGATTCGGGGAAAAGCTGTAATCGCGCGCGGTCACGGTGAATTCCCGGCGCGTAGGGGCCTGATCCTGGCCCGCAGGAGCCGCCAGGACGCGCCGGACGAACGGCCCGGCGGATAGATAGATGCCGGTACCGACGAGCAGCAAAGCGATACTCCGCCGCATCGTAGTCTTCATTTACCTATTTTAGACGACGGGGTCTACGGCCCGGTTTCCTTGCACAGAACTGCCGAATCCGCCTCGGCCGTAGCCGAGGCGAATCTGGGAAATAGTGAGCCTGCCCGCCGTAGGCTGGCGGATGCGGGCTATTCCTTTGCGGCGGGAGCGGGCGCGCCCGCCTTCTGGGCTTCGTCCTGCAGCAGTGCTTTGCGGCTCAGTCGAATCTTCCCGGTCGGGTCGATGTTGATGACCTTCACGAGAATCTGCTGACCCTCCTTGAGCTCGTCACGCACATCCTTCACGCGATGATTCGCGATCTCTGAGACGTGAAGCAGGCCGTCGGTGCCAGCCATGATCTCGACGAACGCGCCGAAATCGGTGATGCGCTGCACCTTGCCCATGTAGGTCTTATTGAGCTCGGGTGTCGCGGTGAGTTCCTGAATGATGCCGATGGCCTTCATCGCGGACTCGCCGTCTGCCGATGCTACGTTGACCTGGCCGTTGTCCTCGACGTCGATCTTCACGCCCGTGCGCTCGATGATGCTGCGGATCATCTTGCCGCCTGGACCGATGACGTCGCGAATCTTGTCCACCGGAATCTTGATGGTAATGATCCGCGGCGCGAACGTGGACATGTCAGTGCGCGAGGAGCCGAGTGTCTTGGCCATCTCGCCGAGGATATGCATCCGTCCGGCACGTGCCTGCTCCAGCGCCTTGGCCATGATCTCCGAGTTGATCCCGGTGACCTTGATGTCCATCTGCAGGGCAGTGATGCCGCTGGCGGTGCCGGCGACCTTGAAGTCCATGTCGCCGTAGTGATCTTCAGCGCCCGCGATGTCCGAGAGGACGGCGTACTTGCCGGTCTTCTCGTCCATGATGAGGCCCATCGCGATACCCGCGACCGGCGACGCCAGCGGCACACCGGCATCCATCATCGCCATCGAGCCGCCGCACACCGACGCCATCGACGAGGACCCATTCGACTCGAGGATGTCCGAGACGAGGCGGATGGTGTAGGCGAACTTGTCTTCCGTCGGCACCAGCGGCAGAAGCGCCCGCTCGGCCAGTGCGCCGTGACCCACTTCGCGGCGTCCCGGGCCGGTGAAGCGGCCCGTCTCCCCGACCGAGAACGGCGGGAAGTTGTAGTGCAACATGAACCGCTTGTAGTACTCGCCCGTCACGTGCTCCATCTTCTGTTCGTCGTCCGCGGTGCCAAGCGTGCAGGTGACCAGCGCCTGCGTTTCGCCGCGTGTGAAGACGACAGAGCCGTGGACGCGCGGCAGAACGCCGGTCTCCGTCCAGATCGGACGGATCTCGTCGAAGGCGCGGCCGTCGAGCCGCTTGCCGTGCTCCAGCGCTTCGATCTTCATCGCCTTTTCCTGGAGCTCGTGGAAGACGTGCGCCGCGTCGGCGCGCTCCTGTGTTTCGCTCTCCGGAATTGACGACAGCAAATTCTCTAGTACCGCATCGACCTGTGCGTAGCTCTCGAGCTTTTGCTTGATGCGCATCGCTTCGGTGAGCGGCTGCAGCGTGCTGTCCTCGATCTCGCGATACAACTCCGGCGAGATCGCGCGTGCCGCGACCGTTAGCTTCTTCTTGCCGACCGATGCTTTCAGGTCTTCGATGGCCGCGACGATCTGCTTGATGGCGTTGTGCGCGGCCTCGAGCGCGCCCACGACCTGGGCCTCGCTCACCTGTTTGGCGCCCGCCTCAACCATGACGATGCCGTCCTTGGTGCCGGCGACGACGAGGTCGAGGAGGCTCTGCTTGCGCTCGGCGAAGGTCGGGTTGATGACGAACTGGTTGTCAACCAGGCCAACGCGGACCCCGGCGACCGTCTTCTCGAACGGGATTTCCGAGATTGCCAGCGCCGCTGATGCGCCGGTAATGGCGAGCACATCGGCGTCGTTGTCGGTGTCGGCCGACAGCAGCATCGCGATGATCTGAGTCTCGTAACGCCACCCCGATGGGAAGAGTGGACGAATCGGGCGATCGATCAGACGGCTGGTGAGAATTTCCTTTTCCGGCGGCTTGCCCTCGCGCTTGAAGAAGCCACCAGGGATGCGGCCGGCGGCATACGCGTATTCCTTGTAGTCCACCGTCAGGGGAAGGAAATCGACGTCGCGCGGGCTTGCCGCACGCGACGCGGCAACGAGCACCATGGTGTCGCCGGAGCGCACGATCACCGAGCCGTGTGCCTGCTTGGCGAGCTTGCCGGTTTCGAAAGAGATCTTGCGAGATCCGATCTGGACCTCGCGCCTCTGCAAATTTACGTTGTGCATGGCGTGGTCTACTTGCGGATGCCGAGGCGTTTAATGAGCTCGGCGTACCGATCGGAATCCTTGCTCTTGAGATAGTCGAGCAACCGTCGGCGCTGGCCGACCAGCTTCAACAGGCCGCGTCGAGAATGATGATCCTTCGCGTGGATCTTGAAGTGCTCTGTGAGGTAGTTGATGCGCTCGCTGAGGAGAGCGACTTGAACTTCCGGCGATCCGGTGTCGCCGTCATGCGTTTTGTAGCTGCCGATGATCCCGGTCTTGCGATCTCTGGTTAACGCCACCTGCTGGCTCCTTCACGAATGGCCCAGGAATACCGAGGTACACCAGGCCACCGTACTGTGTGAACAACGGAGAACCCGTAAACGGTTCATTTTAGAACAGGACTACGGTCGGGTGCAAAGCATCCGGATTGCGCGCCGGGGTGCCAAGCGCGAGCAGCCGGCCGCCCGAGTCCAGCAGCCGTACCCACTCGGCAGCGCGCGGGTCGAGGCATCCTGAGTCCTCAGGCCAGACGTGCGAGCGGCCCACGTCCTGGCCATGAGACACCCGGTTCTTGCCCTCGTCAGTGAGACGGGCACCGGGCAGGTCCGGCAGCAGATGGTCCAACAGGACCGCACGGCCAGCCGAATCTGCGGGATTGCGCTGCAGGTCATCCAGCGTGACCGCGTTCGACAGATCGAAAGGTCCGCTGCCTGTCCTCCGCAACGTCTCGAGGCAGGCACCTGTCCCGACCTGTGCGCCGATCGCGTGCGCAAACGACCGCACGTAGAACCCTGACGAGCATGACAGCGCCACTCGCAACAACGGCCCCGTGAACTCCAGTATGTCCGTCGTGAGCAAACGCACCGGCACCGGCTGAAGTGCGACAGGCTCGGCGCGTCGCGCCATCGCGTACGCGCGCTGCCCCCCGACCTTCTTCGCCGAGAATGCCGGCGGCATCTGCAGATGATCGCCACGCAACGAATCGATCGCGCGTTCAACAGCCTCACGCGTCGGCACACGGTCCGTTCGGCTGACCTCGTTGCCGGTGATGTCGTAGGAGTCCGTCGTCACACCGAAGCGGATCGTCGCCTCGTAGCATTTCTCGGACGCGGACAGGAACCGAACGAGGCGCGTGGCGCGGCCGCAGGCGAGCGGCAGCACACCGGTCGCGAGCGGATCGAGCGTTCCGGTGTGGCCGATGCGCGATTCCTTCAAACATCGCCGGGCAACGGCGACGACATCGTGCGAGGTGAGCCCTTGCGGCTTGTCAACGACGAGAACGCCGTCCACCAAAAGATCCTTTCGATGAAATTGACGGTTGACGAAGGACGATTGAGGGATTGACGGGAGGTTCATCACATCCGTCAATCGTCCCTCGTCAATCGTCAATTGCCCGAGTGATCTTCTGCTCGAAGACGGCCTGCAGGGTCTCGAGATCGCCTTGCGCGCTGCAGCCGGAGGCATTCTTGTGACCTCCGCCGCCGAACTCCTTGGCGATCGCATTGATGTCGATGTTGCCCTTGGAGCGCATGCTCACGCGCCAGTCGCCAGGCCCGATCTCCTTGAAGAAGACCACCGCGAGGATCTCTTTCACCGTGAGGGGAAGGTTGATGAGACCCTCGGTATCCTCGTAGGTGCCACCGCAGTCATGCGTCAGTTGCTTGTCTACGGATAGCGTCGCGATGCGGCCCGTGGCGTCGAGATGCATGCGGTTGAGCACGGCGCCAAACAGCTTCAGACGACCGAGGTTGTTCGCATCGAAGATGCTGCGGGCGACGGCGGGTGGGCTGACGCCGGCCTCCATACACTGACGACAGATGTCGAACGTCCGAGGCGTGATGTTCGAGTAGTGAAACGATCCGGTGTCGGTGAGGATCGCGACGTACACGTGCAGCGCGATCTCATACGTGAGCGGCACACCCAGCTCGCTCACCAGATCGAACACCATCTCGCCGCACGCCGCTGCCGACAAGTCCATCCAGTTCAGCGCGCCGTACATCACGTTGCCCGGATGATGATCGATGTTGATCACGTAGCCACGCTCGACGCCCTCGATGCCCGGGCGCTTCACGTCGCCGCATTCCATGACGATCACCGCGTCGCCGAGATCGCTAATCTCGCTGACGATCTCGATCTCCGGTACGCCGGGAAACACCATCAACGGAGGCGGCGGCGCGTCGCGGCTCACCACCCGTACATCTTTGCCGAGGTGACGCAGCGCAAAGGCCATCGCCAGCGACGATCCGATGGCATCGCCATCGGGCCGCGAATGTGACGTGACGACGAATCGCTGCCGCTGGCGGATCGCATCCGCCACCTGCGCCCGCGTCGCCTCAAGGCTCGCTATCGTCATTCTTTTCTCGCTTGGCTTCTTCCTCGTGCAGGTCGCGGAGAATCTGCTCGATGCGATCCTGGTGGGCGACCGATTCGTCGAACCGGAACTCGAGCTCCGGCACGCGCCGCAGCTGCAGACGTCCGCCGACGTGACGTCGGAAGAACGGCGTCGCGCGCTGCAGCGCCCGGGCCGTATCCTTCCGCGCCTTCTCGTCGCCCATCGTCGTGTAGTAGACGCGCGCCAATTGGAGATCGGCCGTGACCTGTACTCGGGTGAGGGTGATGAAGCCGATACCGGGATCGTGCACTTCGCCACGGCTGAGCAGTTCGCTCAGCTCCTGTCGAATCTGATCGCCAACGCGATCGGGGCGGTGTCCTTGCGCCATTACCTGAGAAACTCGATTTCCGTACGTGTCACCAGTCCGGGCTCGACGCGGTCGATTTCATCGGCGGCCGCCGCCAACGATTGCTCGACGTGATCGTCGGTCGTCGAGATGGCGACGATACCGAGCGTGGCCCTCTGCCACAGATCCTGATGTTCGATTTCAGCGACGGCCACGTTGAACTTCTGCAGGCGATCCTTTACCCGCCGAAGCACCATGCGCTTGTCCTTCAGCGATTGCGAGTACGGCAAATGCATATCGACGTGGAGTACGGCGATCCTCATGGCGGGTCTATAAGACAAGACCCGCCCTACGCCTGCAAGGATCGGGTCTGAGCAGTTGTAGGCGGGTCCTGTTCTTTGGACCCGCCGTCAGGCCGTTACCGCGACGCGCTCCATTGAGAAGACTTCGATCACGTCGCCGACCTTCAGGTCGTTGTAGTTCTGCAGGCCAATGCCGCACTCGAAACCGGACTTGACCTCGCTGACATCGTCCTTGAAGCGCCGCAGCGACGCGATCTTGCCTTCGAACACCACGACGTTGTCGCGCAGCAGCCGCGCCTGCGACTCGCCGGCTCGCGTGATACGACCTTCGGTCACCATGCAGCCAGCAATCGCGCCCACCTTCGGCACACGGAAGACTTCACGCACCTCGGCACTGCCGACGCGCACTTCCTTGAACGTCGGTTCGAGGAGGCCCAACATGCCTTTCTTGATCTCCTCGGTAACGTTGTAAATCACCGAGTGCAAGCGGATGTCGACTTCCTCACGCTCGGCGACGTCCTGCGCGTTCCGGTCAGGCCGTACGTTGAAGCCGATGATGATCGCGTTCGACGCTGATGCGAGCAGCACGTCCGATTCGTTGATCGCGCCGACGCCGGAACGGATGATGCGGATCTTTACCTTCTCGTCCGAGAGCTTGGTGAGCGTGTCGGCCAAGACTTCGGCCGAGCCCTGCACGTCCGCCTTGACGATCAGCGGGAGCTCCTTCACGCCGCCCTCGGCGATCTGCTCCTTGAGCGATTCGAGGGTGAGGCGTCCGCCCTTGGCACCGAGCGCACGTTCCTTCGCCTGCGCCTGACGGAACGTGGCGATCTGACGCGCCTTCGCCGCGTCGGCGACCGTCTGGAACGGATCGCCAGGTTGCGGAAGGCTGGTGAGACCGAGCACTTCGACAGGCGTTGCCGGGCCGGCTGACTTCGTCGGCCGACCGCGATCGTCGATGAGCGCACGCACTCTGCCGACCACGGGGCCGGCGATGAAGTTGTCGCCCACGTTGAGCGTGCCGTCCTGCACGAGCACGGTCGCGACTGGACCGCGGCCGCGATCGAGCTTGGCTTCGAGCACCGTGCCCGATGCGCTGCGCTTCGGATTCGCACGCAGCTCGAGGATGTCGGTGGACAGCAGAATCATCTCGAGCAACTGATCGAGGTTCTGCCGCTTCTTGGCCGACACCGGCACCATGACCGTCTGGCCGCCCCATTCCTCAGGCATCAGTCCGAGGTCGGACAGCTGACGTTTGACGGTATCGGGATTCACGCCGGGCTTGTCGATCTTGTTGATCGCCACAACGATTGGGACGTTTGCGGCCTTGGCGTGATCGATCGCTTCGCGTGTCTGCGGCATGACGCCGTCATCGGCAGCGACCACGAGGACGACCACGTCTGTCACCTTCGCACCACGCGCGCGCATCAACGTGAACGCTTCGTGGCCGGGCGTGTCTAGGAAGACGACGCTGCGGCTGTCGCCGACATCAACGTGATACGCACCAATGTGCTGCGTGATGCCGCCGGCTTCGCGTTCGGCGACCTTCGTCTCGCGAATCGCGTCGAGCAACGACGTCTTGCCGTGATCGACGTGCCCCATGACCGTGACGACCGGCGCGCGTCCGCGCATGTCTTCGGGACGCGACTCGTCGCTCTCAGCGGAGACGAGCTCTTCCTCGAAGCTCCGCATCTCGATTTCGGCGCCGAACTCGCGCGCGATGTCTTTCGCGGTTTCGATGTCGACCGTGCTGTTGATGGTCATCATCATGCGCTTCATCAACAGCTTGGCGAGCACGTCCTTGACGCGAACGTCGAGCTTGTCGGCAAGGTCCTTGACCGTCATACCTTCGGCTAGCGTGATGGTGCGGGTGATCGGCGGTGGCGCTGCGGGTGTCGACGGAGCGCTCGGCGCAGACGGACGCTCACGCTTGGTCTGCGACGGCCGCGATTGACCCATGGGCGGCCTTTGCTGACCGAACGGCGGACGTTGCTGTCCGAACGGCGGCCGCTGACCGGGTGCCGCCGGCATGCCTGGCCGCGCTTGCTGCGGCTGCTGCGTCCGCACTGGCTGCGACGGGAGCGGACGGGGACCACCGAGCATTCCGGGCGTCGTCGGACGCGGCGGCGAATACGGCTGCCGCAATTGTCCGGGCGCGCCGGGACGACCTCCACCGCCAGGCTTTGCACCGGGCGCTGCTGGCTTTGCCGTGGCGCCAGGCGCCTGCGGCGCAGGCGGCTGGACGATGCGCGGTTGCGACACCTGTGGACGTTTCGCTGGCGTCAACGGGCGAGCAGGTTGTGGAGCCCTCCCAGGTTCTTCAATGCGCAAACGAATCGTCGGCGGTACGAATCGCCCCGAGGGCTGAGACGCAGGAGATTGTGCTTGCGCGGCTGCGGCCATTGCCGGAATTTCGGGCGCGGGCTCCTCGATCGGCGCTGGTTCTTCAGGCGCAGGCGCAACCGGCGGTGGCTCCTCGACAACTTCCGGCTCAGCAGCGACGGGTTGAACGGGCTCTGGTTCCGGCGCCGGCGGCGGCTGCTGTACGACGACAGGAGCTGGCGATTCGATGACCGGCTCTGGCGCGGGCAGCGGTGGCGGTGGTGGAGGCGGTGGCGCCACCGGCTCCGACGGCGCGGGCGTGGTTGCGGCGGTTGCAGGCTTGACGGTCTTGACGAGGCGCGGCGGACCCAGGACTGGCGCGGTCGGCTTCGGCGGCTCGGCCTTCTTTGGCGCTGGAGCCTTCTTCGCGCCGCCTTTGGCTGGAACCGGATGCTCAGCGAACATGTCGCCGCTCGGCAGCGAGATGTTGCGCTGACGGGCGACACGCTCGACGAATGAGCGCGCGACGACTTCTTCGATCGTGCTCGACGCGCTTTTCAACTCGATGCCGTGGTCGCGCTTGAGCAGCGCGAGCACTTCCTGGCTCGTCGTGTCGAGCAGTTCCGCGACTTTGTAAATCCGCACCGTTGACAAATTGAGATCCCTTGTCCGCGGAGGCTCACGCCTCCGCTCTACGCCTGCTCTTCGCGATTGACCTCGGTCGATTCCTCCGCTGTGGGCGACTCGCCGGGTTCACTCGCCTCTGCTGCACTCGCGGTCTGCGCGGCGCTGTCGCCGTCGCCAACTTCGAGCGCACCGAACTGCGCCTCAACCTCCCGCCGCTTCTCCTCCTCGCTCTTGATGTCGATGCGCCAGCCGGTGAGCTTGGCCGCCAGACGCACGTTCTGCCCCTTCTTACCAATCGCCAATGACAACTGCTTGTCCTCGACGACGACCTCCATGACGCGTTCCTTGTCGTCCACGATGGAGACGCGCTGGACCTTGGCCGGGCTCAACGCATTGGTCACGAACACGACCGAATCTTCGGACCACTCGACGATGTCGATCTTCTCGCCGCGCAGCTCGCGAATGATCGCTTGCACGCGCGTGCCCTTCATGCCGACGCATGCACCAACCGGATCCACATCGCGCTCGCGCGAATACACCGCGACCTTGGCGCGATCGCCGGCCTCACGTACCGCGCCGCGAATCATCACCGTGCCGTCGTAGATCTCGGGCACTTCCTGCTCGAACAGCTTGATGAGGAGCGCCGGATCCGTACGCGAGAGCAGAATCTGCGGGCCCTTGGCGCTGCGGTTGACACCCTTGATCACCGCGCGGATCCGCTCGCCGGGTGTATAGCTTTCGGCGCGCGACTGTTCCTTGCGTGGCAGCACGGCTTCGACGCGCCCGATTTCGACGATCAGATCGCCGTTTTCGAATCGCTTGACCGTGCTGTTGATCACTTCTCCGACCCGGTCGTTGTACTCCGCGAAGACGTTGTCGCGTTCCGCCTCGCGCACCTTCTGAAAGATGACCTGCTTGGCCGTTTGCGCCGCGATCCGCCCCAGCACGTCCGTGCGTTTCGGGAACTCGATCTCCATGTCCACTTCCGCTTCCTCGCCGTAGAGTTCCTGTGCCTCTTTCAGCGAGATCTCGGTCGCGTCATTGGTGACGTCCGACACGATGTGCTTGATTGCGAAGAGATCAACCTGGCCCGTCTCCTGGTTGAAACGCGTCTTCAGGTTCTCGTTCGTCTTGTAGTACTTGCGTGACGCCGTCAGCACGGCATCCTCGATCGCGGTGATGATCGTGTCGGCCTCGATGCCCTTTTCCTTGGCGAGCGCTTCGATCGTCTGCATCAACGGGTTTTGCATGGTCATTTACCGCCGTATCCACATGCGGGACTGGGCCTACGAGAATTCAACTTCCAGACGGCCGCGCGTGATCATTCGCAGCGGCAGCCGGTGTCTGCGCCCATTCGGCGCTTCGAGTAGCACATCGTCTTGTTCGATGCCGAGCAGCCGGCCTTCGAACGCCTTCTGGTTGTCCACCGGCTCGCGCACGACGATCTTGGCCAGCCGTCCGGCGAACCGCCGGTAATCATCCGCGTCTCTCAGCGGTCGATCCAGTCCCGGTGACGACACCTCCAAGGTGTAAGTGAAAGGCAGTGGATCCTCGACGTCGAGAATCGTGCCGAGCTCCCGGTTGACCTGCTCGCAGTCCTCGATGCTGACGCTGTCCTCAGGCGTTGCCGCCGGCCCCGGCCGATCGATGAATACGCGGACCACATGTCCGCTCGTTTCGCGGCGGCTCTGGATGTCCCAGATTTCCAATCCGCGCGACCGTGCCACGCGCTCAGCTATTGCCCGAATCTGCTCCAGCGGCTGCATCGTCCGCCCTAAATACAAAAAGTGGGCACGAGCCCACTTGGAGTCTTCCTCCGAATAGGTAACACACAAGCGTATCACGTCCGCAGCGGCGTCGCGATCTGTTGCGTTTCAACTAGGAAATGGCCGGTCGGACCACGAGGTCGTAACCCCGGCTGGCGACGATTTCCGCCTGAACGAACTGCCCTGGTGACAAGGCCGACGGGTCGCAATCGGTGAGGTAGACCTGCGGGTCAATCTCCGGAGCCTGGCCCTCAAGCCGGCCCCGAAGGACGAGATCATGCTCGGCCGCAGGACCGTCCACGAGGACTCGCACCTGCTCGCCGAGTCGCCGGCGATGGGCGCGGCGGACGACCTGTTTTTGTAGACGCATCACCCCGGCCTGACGTTTCCGCTTGAGTGGGGCCGGCACGTCATCAGCGAGGGCATGGGCTGAGGTGCCTTCCTCGTGCGAGTACGTGAACACGCCAACGTGGTCGAACTCGATCGTCTTCACGAATGATTCGAGCTCGGCGTAGTCGTCCACCGTCTCGCCCGGAAAGCCAACGATGAACGTGGTGCGAAGCGTGACGCCTGGCACGCGGGTCCGGATGCGGTCGAGAAGCCTTTCGTAGGACGCGCGCGTACCGGGCCGCTTCATTCTCTTGAGGACACGATCCGACGCGTGCTGCAGGGGCAGGTCGATGTATTTGCACACCTTCTCGCTCTCGGCCATCGCCTCGAGCACGTCGTCACCGATCGTGGTGGGGTAGAGGTAGAGCATGCGCACCCACTCGAGGCCGTCCACGCGATTCAGCGCCCGCAACAAACGCGCGAGTGAACCGCGCTCGCCCTGGTCCACGCCGTAGAAGCTGGTGTCCTGCGAGATGAGCAGCAACTCCTTCACGCCCGATGCCGCGAGGCGTTCGGCTTCCTGCACGACCGACTCGATCGAGCGGCTGCGGTAATTGCCGCGTAGGGTCGGGATGATGCAGAAGGCGCACTTGTAATCGCAGCCTTCCGCGATCTTGATGTAGGCGTAGTGGCGCGGCGTCGCGAGTAAGCGTGGTGTGTTCGAGTCGTAGAGATAGTCCGGCAGGGTAGGGCCGGTCCTTTTGGACCGGCCGGAGATGGGCTCGCCGTTCGAGCGCAGGAGCGGAACGAAATTCGACTCGACTCCGCCAATCGCCTTCACAATTTCGGGGACTTCCCCGGTGCCGAGAATCGCGTCGATCTCCGGGATCTGGTTTTTCAACTCCTCGCGATACCGCTCCGCCATGCAGCCCGTGACGATGAGTCGCTGGCATGCGCCGGTCTTCTTGTGCTCGGCCATTTCGAGGATCGTGTCGATCGACTCTTGCTTGGCCTTGTCGATGAACGCACACGTGTTGACGACGAGCACGTCGGCGTCGGCGGCATCGCGGGTCAGGCGATGGCCGTCTTTCTGGGCGAGCCCCAGCATCACCTCGGAATCAACGAGGTTCTTGGGGCAGCCGAGCGACACCATGCCGATCTTCATGCGTTCACGCTTCCGGGTTCCGGGGTGCTCTGTTCGTGTTCATGTTCATGTTCGTGTTCAGCGTTCGTTCGAGCATTCGGGTGCAGTGTTCCAGATCCGCGGCTCAGGTCCGTCACCGGCCGCCTCGGGCGGGCCAATCGATTCAGCGCGGTGCTGGATCCGAACGCTGAACCCGAACACGAACTGAGAAGCAAGAACCGAGAACCGTGAACGACGGATCACATTAGGATACACATACCGCCATGCCGACCGTCGATCACGCCGATATTTCCACGCTTCTGAAGGGACAGACACCAGTCGGGACGCGCGTTACCGTCCGCGGCTGGGTGCGCACACGCCGCGACTCCAAGGCCGGCTTGTCGTTCATTCACGTGCACGACGGCTCAGGCTTCGACCCGATACAGGTCGTCGCTCCAGCCCAATTGCCCAACTATGAGAGCGAGATCAAAAAGCTGACGTCGGGCTGCGCCGTGATCGCGAGCGGTGTTCTCGTGCAGAGTCAGGGGCAGGGCCAGTCGGTCGAGGTGCAGGCCGATTCGGTTGACGTCATCGGGTGGGTCGACGACCCCGACACGTATCCGATCCAGCCGAAGAAGGCCTCGTTCGAATACCTCCGTGAGGTCGCGCATCTCCGTCCGCGCACGAACACGCTTGGAGCGATCGCGCGCGTACGCCATTGCCTCAGCATGGCCATCCATCGCTACTTCCACGAGCACGGCTTCTTCTGGGTACACACGCCGATCGTGACCGCGAGCGATGCGGAAGGCGCCGGCGAAATGTTCCGCGTCAGCACGCTCGACTTTGCCAACCTGTCGGCGATCCCGCGGACTCCCGAGGGCCGCACCGATTTCAGTCAGGACTTTTTCGGTCGCGAGGCATTCCTGACCGTGAGTGGCCAGCTCAACGTCGAGACGTACTGCCTGGCACTCTCGAAGGTCTATACCTTCGGCCCGACGTTCCGCGCCGAGAACAGCAACACCAGTCGCCATCTGGCCGAGTTCTGGATGGTCGAGCCCGAGATCGCGTTTGCCGATCTGCATGCCGACGCCGATCTGGCCGAGTCGTTTCTCAAGTACATCCTGACCGCACTGCTGAACGAGCGCGGCGACGATCTGAAGTTCTTTGTCGAGCGCGTGGACAAGACCTGCCTCGCCCGTGTCGAGGCGTTCGTAAAATCGCCATTCGAGCGCATGTCGTACACGGATGCGATCGCGGCGCTCGAGAAGAGCGGGAAGACGTTCGAGTTCCCGGTGAAGTGGGGCATGGATCTGCAGTCGGAGCACGAACGCTGGCTGACCGAGGAGCACGTCAAGGCGCCGGTCGTCGTGATGAACTACCCGAAGGAGATCAAAGCGTTCTACATGCGCATGAACGACGATGAGAAGACGGTTGCGGCGATGGATGTACTCGCACCCGGTATCGGCGAGATCATCGGCGGATCACAGCGCGAAGAACGTCTCGACCATCTTGATCGCCGGCTCGCTGAGCTCGGTCTCGATCCGAAGGCGTACTGGTGGTATCGCGATTTACGGCGCTACGGCACCGTGCCCCACGCCGGCTTCGGCCTTGGTCTCGAGCGCACGATCATTTACGCGACGGGGATGGCGAATATTCGCGACGTGATTCCGTTCCCGCGCACGCCCGGTCACGCGGCCTTCTGACGCGTGTAATGCAAAATGCAAGAGTCGAAATGCAAACCCGCAAAGCACTGTTGCATCTGGCATTTTGAATTTTGAATTACACCTCATCGAAAGTGACAAAGGTCTTCTCGAGCCGCGCGCGGGCTTTGACGCAGCGCTCGAGGACGTTCACCGGGTCACCAGTGTCGGCGACCTCGAACATCAGCGTGCCGTCGTAGCCGATCTTCTGCGTCTCCATCATCGCCACGTCCCAGTCGATTGATCCGGCATATGGCACGAGGTGCTCGTCGCGCTTGCCGCCGTTGTCGTGCACATGCGTGGTCAGGAGATGGCCCGACACCGTTTCGATGGCCTCGCCAAGATCCCCCATCAGGTGAGCGTGGCCATAGTCGAGGCAGATGCCGACGTCGATGCCGTCGAGTTCATCCTCAATCAGATGCACGAGCGTTTCGGGTGTCGACAGCGCATTCGGAATCACTTCGAGCGCGAGGCGCACCTGCACGCCACTCGCTTTCTCGAAGAGCACCTCGACGGTCCGGCGTGCGAGCTCCGGCTGATTATCGTTGGCAGCGACGCGCTCGGTGGCCGGCGTGCCCAGGTGCACGACGAGATGGCGATACGGGATATGTCTGGCGAGCGCGATGGCGGCTTCCGTCTCCTCGAGGGCCGTCTTGCGGCTCGCCTCGTCGCGTGACGCGTTCGAGAACGGGTCTACCCACTTGCCACCCTTTAACGCACCAACGATCGGCGCGTGTACCGAGTGCAGCTCGAGCCGCGTGTCGGCGAGCCATTCCGCGAGTTCCGCAATCGCCCGTTCGTCGTGATAGTCGAAGTGCGCGCGGGTGGCGAAGAGTTCGATGGCCTCGAAGCCATGTGCCGCGATGTGGACCAGGTGCTCGCGGCTCAACCGGTGCTCGTGGAACAGATGTGTCGAGATGCCGAAGCGATTCATGACGACAGCAATGCACAATGCCGACCGCGCAATGCCCGATGCTCAAGTTAACGATGCACCACTATCGTAGTTCTTCCAGGTGTTCGGCGAGCAGCTCGCGCAACCGGGCGAATCGTGAATCGCGCTCCATGTTGCCACGTACGTAGTTTAAGGTCCGCGGTATGTACTGGATGTAAACGGGATTGCCCCGCGTGATCGTCTGGAAGCCGAATGTGCCGAGCGCTTTCAGATTGCGCTGCAGCGCCATCAGGTCGAAACGGCGGCGGAATTCGCGTGTTTCGACCGAGGTTGGCCCGCCGGCATGGGTACCGCGCAGCGCCAGAAAGAACGCGATGAGATCTTCGACCTGCTGCTCGGTGAAATCCATGTAGGAGTCGCGGAGCAACGACACCAGATCGTAGGTGTCTGGCCCCATACGCGTGTCCTGGAAGTCGATGATGTATAGCCGCCCCTCGTGCAGCATCAGGTTGCGGCTGTGATAGTCGCGATGACAGAGCACTCGCGGCTCCGCGGCCAGCTCCTCGACGATCCCCGCGTACTCGGCCGCGAGCGCCTCACGCGTGGCCGGTGTCAACACCGCGCCACGGTAGCCTTCGAGGAAATGCTTGGTGAAGAACTGCAACTCCCAGGTCAGCTTCTCGACGTCGAAGGCAATCCTGTACGGGAGGTAATCGGGTGACGCGAGCTCGGCGCCTCGCCGCTGCAACGTTTCGATCAGCGTCACGGCCTCACGATAGAGCGCCTTGTGCTCGACGAAGGAGGCCGCACCGAGGTGCGCCTGCAGCGTCACGTCGCCGAGGTCCTGCAACGCAATGATGCCGAGCGGGTCCGAGTGCCCGAGGATTTGTGGAACCGGGACCGGCATCGAGCTATAGAGCCGCGAGACGTTGGCGAACGGCAGCCGCTCGAAGTCGATCGCCTGCGGATGAACGGCCAGCACTTGAGTCGGTGCGTTGCGCATCAGCACGCGGAAATACTTGCGGTCTGACGCGTCGCCAGTCAGCGGCACAACAGTGGCGACGTGAGCGGCGGCTCCCGTCTCGGCGAGGAATCGATCGATGCGTGTACGAACGTCGCTTGAATCTGTGGTCGTGGTCATCGCTCAGAGCGAGGCAATGGCAAGGCCATCGATTCGACGCTCGCCAGGCCCGAGGTCGCCGTCAGCGACGCGGATCGTGACCCCATGCCACGAGGTGTCCGACGGCACGCGGACGCCATCGGTCACGACGCACTCCCGCAGCATCGCCCCGGCCTCCACCACCACATCGTCCCACAAGATGGACCGCTCGACGCGCGCCGTGGCATCGATCCGCGCGTTCGATGACGCTGCGGCATGCGGTTCACGATCGGCGAGACGCAGGGACGTGTCGAGGTAATCGGCGGGCGTGCCGATGTCGAAGAACTCGGCCGAGGTCCGGAACACACGAATCGATCCGGGTCGGCTGGTGATGAGTGATGTGTAGAGCGTACTCGTCTCGAACGGGATGTTGTCGGGGACCGACGCGAACGCCGCTGCTTCGACGACCTGAACGCCGATGAAGTGAAACGCGTTGTCGGGTGAACCGCGCTTCGCGAAACCAGTGAGTGCGCCGCTCGCGTCGGCACTGAGCCCGCTGTACTTGTCGCGTTGCGTGTTCGGCACGACGGCCATCGTGACGAGTGCGCCCGATTGCTGATGGTCCTCGACCAACGCGCGAACGTCGAGGTCGGTGAGCGTATCGCCGTTGACGATCAGAAACGTCGAGCCGAGGAGCGGGATCGCACGACGCGGACCGCCGGCCGGACCGAGCACCGGGACCTCCCACGAATAGCGCACACGCATCCCGAGCGCCGTGCCGTCGCCGACCAGTCTCGTCAGCGTGTGCGGCAGATGATGAAGGTTCAGCACCGCATCGGTGACGCCGCTCGCTGCGAGCGAACGCACGATGCGGTGCACCAGTGGTACCCCGGCGACCGGAAGCGCGGCCTTGGCGCGCACGAGCGAGAGCGGGCGGAGCCGCGTGGCCAGACCGGCCGTCAGGACGAGCGATGGGACCATTCGTCCTCGAACATCATGTGTGCGCCATCGAGGCCGAACTGGTCACGCCGCGCCAGGAACAGGCTGCGATACGAGTCGAGGATGAAATCGTCCGGTGTTCGGCCGAGTGCGCACGCAATCGCCAGGATGGCCCGTTCACCACCTTCGATCTCGATGAACGTGCCGATCGGGGTTTCATCGAGTGCGATGGTGGCGTCCTCGGCGGCGAACTCCTCGCGGAACTTCTGATAGCGGAACCACACGTGCATGCCGAGCGTCTCGAGCACGTGGGTCAACACGTCGCCGTCGCTGATGACGGTCTCGTGCTCTTCACGCGTCTTCATCGGGCCGGGTTGCACCGGGCCCTTGAAGGTCAACAGGCTGCGCCCCGAGTCATTGCGGATCCGCAGCGCACAGCCGCGGCGGCGCAGTGTCTCGTCGTCGGTGTCAAAGAGGGCATCTTCCTGGAGCCGGCGGCATTTGAGTGGAAAGGCCCCTGCCGCGATGATTGCCGCTCGTGCTTCAGGAACGCTCTGGACCAGCAGCTTGATCTCGCGCTCAATCATGAGGGGCCAAAGATTACTCCAAAAAACAAGGCCTCAGGGTTAATTCCCCTGAGGCCCTTGTCCAGAGTGCGCCGAGATCTACAGGTTACTCCTTAGTAACGGATACGAAGGTCTCCTGACCGTCTCGCAGCACGCGCAGGAACGCGGTTCCACGCGAGGGGACCTTGCCCAGTTCGCGCTGTGCATCGGTGGCCGAGGCGATCGGCTCACGTCCGACACGAACGATCACGTCTCCCGGACGGAGGCCGGCGCGCGCCGCAGGGCTGCCCTGGTCAACGTCGGCGATGAGTGCGCCCTTGCTCGAATCGAGCTTCAGCTCGCGCGCATCTTGCGGCGAGATGTTCTGCAGCCGCAGACCGAAGCCCGTGCTGGTGGCCTGGCCCGTGTCGTCGGCGCGCTCACGATTGCGCGACGTGAGGGTGTTTTCGGCTTCCAGATCGAGCTCGTCTACGGTGATGTTCACCGTCTTCTCCGCGCGGTCGCGAACGATGCGCACCGGAACGGTGGAGCCGGGCTTGGTCGCGACGACCATCTGCACCAGCTCATCACGGCTGGCCACCGGCTTGCCGTTGAAGGACAGGATCACGTCGCCAGGTTCGAGTCCGGCCTTGGCAGCGGCACCGCCAGGCGAGACTGTCTTGACGACTGCGCCCTTGCGATCCTTCAAGCCGAACTCGTCAACGGCATCGCGCGAGACGCCTTCGACGCCGATACCAATGCGGCCGCGGGTGATCTTGCCGGTGCGCAGCTGCGGGAGCAGATCACGCACGGTGTTGATCGGGATCGCGAAGCCGATGCCAATGTTGCCCGACTGACGACCGTCCGCGATGATAGCGGTATTGATGCCGATCACTTCGCCACGCACGTTGAGCAGTGGACCGCCCGAGTTGCCAGGATTGATCGCCGCGTCGGTCTGAAGGACCTGCGCCGACCGGCCCTCGGC
>JBKPRH010000294.1:0-10844 GCA_046765795.1 Acidobacteriota bacterium
GGTCCCACCAATGTGCCCAGAAACGTCAATAACAAGCCCGCGGCAAGTGCGGACAACCCGAAACGAGAGGTCGAGTGGAGATAAGTCATCGTTGTGGTCCTCACACAACCTAATCACCGCGCATGCTGGAATATTCCGTTGTCTGGTCGCCGACATCACCGCGCTTGATCGCTTTGGACCCTTGCCGTAGGCTTTGCGCGCAGCGCAACCGAACCGCACTCTGATCGGAGGCCGTCCATGCGTGCAGTGGCCACGGGATCCCTTGTCATAGCGGCACTACTTCTCCTCGCAACACCCTCGTTCTCCCAACCCGCTATTGCCGGCATCGTCCGGGATACGTCCGGCGCGATTCTTCCCGGCGTCAGCGTGGAAGCCGTGAGCCCGGCGCTCATCGAAAAGTCACGCACCGTCGTGACGGATGGAACCGGCCAGTATCGGATCGTCGATCTCAAGCCGGGCACTTATACGGTGACCTTCACACTGTCGGGATTCTCAACGGTCAGACGCGAGGCCGTGGAGTTGACCGGTGCAGGCGTGACGACGATCAATGCTGACCTCCGCGTCGGATCGCTCGAGGAAACGATCACCGTCTCAGGTGCGACGCCCGTTGTCGATACGCAGACAAGCACGAAGCGCGAGGTCGTGCTCTCGAACGAAGTGCTCGCCTCAGTTCCTGCCACGCGAACGTACGGCAACGTATTGGCGATGGTGCCAGGCGTTCAGTCGTTGACGCTCGACGTGAACTCCACGCAGTCGATGACCGGAACCGCCACGAATTTCTTCTTCACCTCGCGCGGTGGTCGTGGCAACGAAGGCACGGTTCAAGTCGACGGGATGAACGTCGGGTCGGCTTTCGGCGGCGGCGGCGTCTCGAGCTTCGCCTACGACTTCGTCAACGCGCAGGAAGTTCAGGTGACCGTCGCTGGCGGCATGGGTGAGAGCGATCGCGGCGGGCCGGCGTTCAACATCATTCCCAAGACCGGCGGCAATACGTACAGCGGCTCCGCGTTCTTCAGCAATGCCGGCAAGTGGTCACAGGGCAGCAACCTTGACGATGACCTGCGCCGTGTTGGCATCACAGAGCCACCGGGACTGATCAAGAACTGGGACACGAACCTCGCCATCGGCGGACCGATCAAACGCGACCGGCTGTGGTTCTTCAACAACCTGCGCAGCTACGGGACGCACCAGGACATCCCAGGTCTCTATGCGAACGCGAACGCGCTCGATGCCACGAAGTGGAACTACGTCAAAGATCCCAACGTCAAGGCGCGATCGGCGGGTGCCAAGAAGATTGAAGCGATCCGACTGACCAGCCAGCTTTCGCCGAGAAACAAGGTTGGGTTCTACTACGAGTACCAGGCGAACTGCACGGGATCGGCACTCGTCAACGGCGGCGAACAGTGTCGCGCCCGCGGCGACAACTGGATCGCCCTCGGCACGCCGACCACCTCGCCCGAGTCTGCCAACATGTGGCCGGAGCGGGAAAAGATCACGCAGGCCACGTGGACGTCGCCAGCAACGAACAAGGTGTTGTTCGAAGCGGGCTTCTCATCGTTCAGCAGCAAGTGGGGCGGATATGTCCCGCCAGGGTCGACCACAGGGCTCGTCGCCATCACCGAACAGAGCACGGCAGCCGGTGTTCCCGTTCCCAACTTCACGTACCACGGCTGGGCGTCGGCCGCGTCAAACAATCAGCAGCACAACATCTGGCGCGCGTCGATGTCCTATGTCACCGGCGCGCACAGCTTCAAGGCCGGTCTCCAGTCGGCCTACGAGGTCTACCGGCAAATCCAGAACGTGGACAACCAGTTGGCCTATACGTTCAACACCTCCAACCCCCTGCAACCGAACCCGATTCAATTCACGATGCGCATCGGCCCGCACATCCAGAGCAATCGCACGCGTTACGACGGCCTCTACGTGCAGGATCAATGGACGCGTGGCCGCCTCACGCTGCAGGGGGCGCTGCGGTACGAACATGCGTGGAGCTGGTTCCCCGAGGGCGAAAACGGCATCACTGCCGACAATCGATTTGGTAGCCGCTTCATCTTCCCGCGACAGGATGGCGTCACCGGCTTCCACGATCTCACGCCGCGCATGGGCGGTGCCTACGATCTGTTCGGCAATGGCAAGACGTCGCTGAAGGTGAACATCAGCAAATACCTGGAGACCGCGCAGAACGGCGGCCTCTATACGCAGAACAATCCGGCGGTGACGTTCCAGCAGACGACGACGCGGACATGGAACGACAACGGCAATTTCATCCCGGACTGCGATCTGATGAATCCCGCTGCGCAAGACCATCGCGCGTCGGGCGGTGACAACTGCGGCGTTTGGAACAATCTCAACTTCGGCATCCCCTTCGGTACGACGCGCGTCAATCAAGACGTGCAGCACGGGTGGGGCGTTCGAAATTACGACTGGCAGTTCGGTGTCGCCGTGCAGCACGAGATCCTGCCGCGCGTAGCGATCGACGTCAGCTACAACCGCCGCTGGTGGGGCAACTTCTTCGTGACCGACAACCTCGCGCTGAGCCCGCAGGATTTCGATCAGGTGACGATCACGGCCCCGCAGCATCCGAATCTGACCAATGGCGGCGGTTATCCCGTCACGTTCCTGACACGCAACGCACGAACGGCGCTCGGCGCGACCGACAACTATTTCACCTCCATGAACGACTACGGCGATGCCACGGCGTACTGGCACGGCGTGGACGCGCAGATCAGCGCGCGGCTGACTCGTCAGCTCTTCGTGCAGCTCGGTGCCAGCGGCGGCCGCGGCGTACGCGATTACTGCGACATCACGCAAAAGCTTCCCGAGATGTACGGGGCTGGTGGCATGTTCGCCAATCAGCAACTGGGCGCGTGTGCCGTCAGCGAAGACTGGCTGACGAGCGTCCGCGGTCTGGCGTCGTGGACCATACCCAGGATCGACGTCCTGGTCAGCGGCACGTTCCGTTCGACACCGGGTGTGGCACCGGCTGGCGGTTCCGTCGCCAGCAACGGCAACTCACTGTCGGCGAACTACAACGTCTCGAGCGCGTTTCTGCTGGCGCAGACCGGGCGGCCGCTGACGCCTGGCCTGGCGCAGCAGACCGTCAATCTCCTGGAGCAGGGGCACACATTTCCTGACACGCTCAACTCGCTCGACGTGCGCTTCGGAAAGAACCTGAGATTCGGGCGCACACGCACGAACGTGGCGATCGATCTCTACAATCTGCTCAACAGCAACACAGGGACCGCTTACAACCAGACCTACGATCCCATCACCAATGGCGCGACGTGGCTGGCGCCGACGACGGTACTGAATCCACGCTTCGCGCGGTTCAACGTGACGTTCAATTTCTAATCTGCAGGAATCACTAGAGGGGCGACTCCTTACGAAGGAGTGGCCTCTCGCCCCGAGCGCTGAGTCGCTGGCCTACACGAGCCGCGTCGTCGGCGTTCTCACACGGAAGCCCAGCGCCACGAGCAACACGCCGAACAAGATCGCATACATACCGATAAGCCAGACCACGGCCAGCACGCCGACTCCGGGCCGCGCGAACAAGACGACGCCGAAGAACACTGACGCGAGACCGGCAAGCCCCAGCCAGACTTCGTTATCGATCTCCTTCCGGAGTTGAATCGCCGCTGCGATCTCGAACAGTCCCTTGACGATGGCCCAGGCGGCAATGATGTAGAGCAGCACCAGGGCCGTGATACCCGGGATGAGGAACGCGGCCGCCGCTGCGGCGACGCCAACCAGACCTTCCAGCGTGAGGACCCACCACGGCGTGCCCGTCGCCCCAGAGAACGCCGCGGTGAAGGCGAGGATGCCGTCGATGAAGGCGTAGATACCCCACAACAGGATGAGCGCACCAAGCGTGAGTCCTGGTCTGGTGAAGGCGAGCACGCCGAACAAGATGGCGCAGACGCCTCGCAGTACCAACATCCACCAGTTCCGCGTGATGAGGTGCAGCATGATGTCCCTCCGTTGCCGAACGCATCACACGAGCAATACGTATGCCCCGGCGGAACGACGGATTGCTGAGAATTAGTGATGAGGCGGCCGACTATCCCACGAGTTGTCGTGGGGACCCTCTGCCTTAGAGGCCGGCAAGTTCTATCGCGAAGAACATCGCCATGCCACCGCCGCGATCGTCGCGACCGAGGACGGCCGCGCGGTGGATGTAGTCGTCATCGGTCATGCCACGTGTGCCGGTGCTTTCGCACACGTCCACCAAGCGACCGTCAGCACCGGATCGCGTGAGGATCGCCTTCCACGCTTTTTGGATCATCGGTTCGTACGTCTCACGATCGATCCATCCATTCTGGACGCCGCGCAGCATGGCGGTCGCAATCATCGCGGTGGCGGAGTATTCCGGATACGCACCGGGCCGATCGATGACGTTGCGCCACATCCCGTTCTCATCCTGGAAGCGCGCGAGCGCAGCCATGTGCCCACGGAACGAGGCGAGCAGACGGGGATAGTCGGGGTGGTCTTTCGGAAACTCTGACAACGTCAACGCCAGGCCGAGCGCCGGGAACGCATTGCCGCGTCCCCATGCGGCGTTTGCCGACGCCTGATGTCGATAGAGACCATCCGGCCGGAGCACGATCTGCTGCATGAACGTGATGTGACGTGCGGCCATGTCGAAGTAGCGGCGCTCTCCGGTGAGCGCACCCGCCATAGTCAAGATCGGTACGTCCATGAACAACGAATCGCTCCAGCCACCGTGTAGCGGCATGAACTCACGGAGTTCGCCGTTGTCGGTGAAACCGCTGGCCGCCGCGCGAACGACCAGTGCCTTCGCGCGATCGTCACGCGTTCGACGCGCGTACTCGAAGAAGACCAGATGCGCGGCGAGCGAGGACTGCGACGGTCGCGCAAAGCTGTCCTGAGTGCCAGCGAGGTACGGGCCCAGCAGCTGCGCGATCTCCTCGCGTTCGCCCAGTCGTAGCCGGCTGACCAGCGCCACGGCGGCGATGTAGGTCGGCTGCTTGAATTCATGTCCGTAGATCCGCGCCAGTTCCTCGGCAAACGCCCGCGGCGATCGTGCCTGCCGACGCTCGAGTTCCTCGTGCGCGCTCGAGGCAGAAGTCGATGCGGTGACGGTCTGCAGGAATCGCGTCGAGGCATCAACACGTCGTGCAGGAATCCGTCCGACGTCGATGATGACGTTCTGTGATAACGCGTCGACGAGACCCGGGTCGTCCCCGGCAACCAGGACGAGATCGGGAGCGTGTGTCCCGAGCCAGCGCCACAGCACATGCGACTCAACGTGTTCGCGATACGCGACGCCTGATGGCGGGAACTGCAGCGGCTGCGCGTCCGGATTGGCACGTGCGATGGCGATCAGCCGGAACGGTCGCTGTGGCTGGGGAAGTTGTTCGAAGGTGGCGGCCTCACGGGCGACCGCATCGCTGGATTGATCGGGACGTTGAAGTCCACCGACGAGGAGCACAGTGGGCGAAGCATTCGAACGCCCGGCGACCACGATCGCGTCGATCGGCGCCCCTGCCGTCGACAGGCCAATCGTCCAGCGCTCGCCGGCGACGGCTCTTGCCGGGATGAGCAGAGACGCGACTACACATGCAACAAGAAGTGGACGGGCCACGCGACGCGAGTCTAGCACCGTGAAGCCAGCGCACGGAATCCAGGGAATAGGTCAGAATGTCCGCGGCATGGCTCGGCGGACTCCCAGCCTCGTCGGCATCCGAATCGGTCAGTACGACATCCAGTCCGTCCTGGGATCCGGGGCGATGGGCGACGTCTACCGCGCTGTCGATACCAAACTAAACCGGCCGGTCGCGATCAAGGTGCTGGCCGACGACCTGGCCAGCCCGTCCGCACGCCGCCGCTTCCAGCGCGAGGCGCAACTCGCCTCCTCTCTGAATCATCCTCATATCCTCACCGTCCACGACGTCGGCGAATACGAAGACCGGCAGTATCTCGTGACGGAATTTGTCGACGGCGGCACGCTCAGGGACTGGGCGCTCTCCCGCGCACGGACATGGCGGCAGACCCTCGATGTGCTCGTGGGAGTGGGAGACGCGCTCGCGACGGCGCATGACGCTGGCATCCTCCATCGCGATGTCAAGCCCGCGAACATTCTGGTCGCGACGAACGGGTATGCGAAGCTGGCCGACTTCGGCCTCGCCAAGTTACACGAGCCATCGAACAAGGAGGAGACACGCACCATTGGCGACGCGCCGACCAAGCCGGGAGTCGTGATCGGCACCATCGCATACATGTCACCCGAGCAGGCCGCAGGCAGGCCACTCGACGCACGAAGCGATATCTTTTCGTTCGGCGTGGTGCTGTACGAACTCCTCGCGGGGAAGCGACCCTTCGATGGTGGTTCGGATCTCGAAGTGTTGCAGCGGATCATCCACGGCTCGCCGCCACCGTTGACTGCCGATGTCCCTCTTGCGGTGCGGCTCATTGTCGAGAAGGCGCTCGAACAGGATCCCGCCGATCGCTATCAGTCGATGCGCGAGATGGTCATCGACATGCGCCGCATGGCTCGCCGGAAACCGGAAGAGCCGAGCCTGGTGGCCGCGACTCGTCCAGCCCGATGGTGGGTCTGGATTGCGGGTGCTGCCGTAGTCGTCGCCGCGATCGGTGGCGCAGTCGCGAGCCGATGGTGGGCAGGTCCGCAGGCCGCGCCGGTGAGCCCGATCGTGCTCCAGCGCCTCACGGACTTCGTGGGAACCGAGGAGCATCCCGCGATTTCGCCTGATGGAAAGACGGTGGCATTCGTCGCGCCATCGGACACCGGGCGCCGCCAGATCTGGCTCCGACTGCTGGCGGGTGGAACGCCACTGCAGATCACGCGCGATGACGCCGACCACGAACATCCGCGGTGGACGCCGGACTCCAGCGCGCTGATTTACCGTCAGATCGCCGTCAGGGACGAGGAGCCAGGAGCACTGTGGGAGATCGCGGCGCTCGGCGGAACGCCGCGACGGATCGCCTCGTCACAAGGCGACGCTGACATCAGCCACGATGGTCGCCGCATCGCGACGTTCCAGTCGCAATCGGGCCGAACCGTGTTGGCGATTCTGGAACGCAACGGATCGGTCATCGAAACGAAAACACTGCCGGCACTGGCCGAGTTCAGCAGTCCCCGCTGGGCGCCCGACGACCGCTCGATCGCGTTCGTGGGGGCGATCGAGATCGCCTTCAATCGAGCGGTGTATGTCTTAGACCTCGCTGGCGGCGAGGCATTCACGATTGCGAGCGCCCCGAGAATCCAGGGGCTCGCGTGGCTGCCCGACAACTCAGGCCTTGTGTACGCCTCCTCGGTTGGCAGCACAGCGGTCTATCCGCCGATCCTCAATCTTCGGACCGCAGCAAGACGGCCGGGCGCCGAAGAGCGTCAGCTGACCTTCGGCGATGTCTCGTACGTCGAGCCAGATATCGTGACGCCAGGGAAGGTATTCGCGAGTCGCGTCCGGATGCAGTCGGATATCTGGCGATTTCCCGTCAGTGGATCGCCGGCTGACAACGTGAGGCAGGCGAGTCGAATCACGAATCAGACAGGTCAGGTGCAGACACCGTCGGTGAGCCCCGATGCCACGGAGGTCGTGTACCTCTCTGACAGCGGCGGGCACATGAACCTGTGGGTGGCGAAGGTCGATGGTTCGGGCACCCGTCAGATCACGTTCGAGAAGGATCCGGCGGTGTCGATTGGTATTCCGATCTGGTCGCCGTCCGGAGATCGCATCGTCTTCATCCGGAGCCAGGCAGGGGTGACGAGTGAGTGGCTGATCAATCCGGACGGCGGAGGACTGCGCGAGCTGGTCCCGCGCGGTGCCGGAGCAGCCTGGTCACCTGATGGTCGATGGCTCTATTACTCGACGGGCTCTGCAGAGAATCCGGCCGTGACGTGCATCGAAAAGATTCCGGTGGAGGGCGGTCAGTCCGTTCGCGTGCGCTGCGAAGGCGCCAACATGGCGGTCGCGTCGGGTGGCTCGACGCTGTTTTATGCACCGAGCCAGAGTGCGCCGGAGGAGATACGAAGAGCCGATCCGGACAATGGCCCCTGGCGGTTATTCCTCAAGGTCGGGCAGTCGCGCGTGCCGTTCGTGCCGCAGGGCTACGCCCTCTCACCAGACGACGGCTGGCTGACGATGCCGCTGCGCGATTCGAACACGACGAACATCTGGGCGTTCTCCACCAAAGACGGCGCGCCACGTCAGCTCACCGACTTCGGTCAACGATCGACGCTCATCGCGCGCCAGGTGTCATGGTCCCGCGACGGACGATCTGTGTATGCCGCTGTCGTGGAGACCGACTCGGACATCGTCCTTCTCGACGGCTTGTTGCGCTAACGCGCGCTTCTTCTCCTTCGCCGCCACCGCGCGCCGATCACAGTCCTGTGGCTTGACGGATCGCACCGCGAAGCCTCACGATCGGATCACGATGTCGCTTTCCCTCGTCTAGTTCTGGCCTGCACTGCGGACCTGTCACGTCCGGTTGGGCGTGGTCTATCTGTCCGCGTTTCACGTCGATGACGGGTTCATTCCCGTGTCGATCGTGCAGATCCAGTTCAAGAACGAAGGGAGGTCATCGTGTCTTCGGCTGAACGTTTCGTTCGGCATCACAAGCGAGAAACCGATCGCGCAATCAGCGGGGCGTACGCGCGCCTCGCGACGAATGCGCTCGCGTCATCGACACTCGATCAGTTGCTTGACGCCGTTCGGGCTCGCGCACCGCGATTGCTCGACGCGCCAGTGGTGCACGGCCACCATCCAGGTATCGAAGCGCTCGTGAACCTATCGCGGTTCGCGTGGTCCCACATCCGAGTGGTGTCAGATTGGAATGGGACTCTGGCGTCCTGGCGACCAGTGGTGTGCTCGCTCGCGGACCATCTGGTCTGCACGTACTCCGTGCCGGCATTCCTCGCCTCCGCTTGGTCTGCGACCGGTCAGGCATACGCAGAGAAGAAGCGCGAGTGGTTTATCGCGCATGCGCGGGGCGCGAGTTTTCGATCCCTCGATTTGCCACTCGTGATGACCAGGAAGATGGAACACATCTTCCTGAGTTCCGCCGATCATCTGGCGATCGAGTCCGCGCTGCGTCGCGCGGAGCTTCTGGCCCTGGGTGGATCGGACGAACTCGTCAGGGCAGTCTTGGCGACTCGATTGGCAACGGACCTGCGCAACGGCGCGTTCTGGCGTACGGTGTGGAGGTTCCTGATTGATAGCGCGCATACGATCGACGTGACGGACGTCGGACCGATGATCGACTTCGTCCAAGCGATTCGACATGAGCGCGTGGCGGTGGAAACGCCGAGCGGAATCGTGATGCGTGATCCACCGCAGCCATCGTTCTCGATGAAGGGGCGGACCGTCCAATCGATGCTGCGCCTGATGCAGCAATGGCATCGTCGTCTCGGCGTCGCCAATGGCGGCCTGACATGGGCGCCATCATCACTCCGACCAATGCGGCTGGAGGAGCCGAGCCAGGAGCCGTCCGCCCCGCCTGTGGAATGGCAGCTGATCGAGCTGACGAGTGGCGCACAGCTTCGGACCGAAGGCTCGGCCCTTCATCACTGCGTCGCGAGCTACGCCGACCGATGCTGGCGAGGAGCGTCACGGATTTGGTCGCTGCGCGTGCGACGGGGAGAGTACCTGCGGCACGTGCTGACGATTGAGGTGGACATGCAACGACGAGCCGTCGTTCAGGCGCGCGGCTGGGGGAACGGGCCTGCGTCTGGAAAGCCGCTTCGGCTGCTGGAGGAGTGGGCGTGGCGTGAGCGATTGCGGCTCGCGATCTAAGTCGTCGCGAGGATGTCTGCGCGCACTTCGTCATGGGGCGAACGCCTGAGGGCCAGAGCGTGGCGAGATTTGTACGAGGTCGTACAGATCTGCTACGCATGAGGCGACACGTCTTGATTCGCACCGACAGTTGCCCGTAGGTCGCACAGCAAACTTAACCGTGGCACCCCAGTTGCACCGGGCGGGCCGCACCTCTCACGAACGCTTCTCACGAAATCGCCGGTGCATTCGAGGTCGGTAGGCTGAGCGCCTGTAATTCGGGCGGTCGATCGCCCGCGAGCGCGCATGACGCCGAAGGTCTGCGCGCGCGAAGCGCGCAGCCTGTGCGCGGCCTCATGGAGTGGATGAATGGTCAAACGGTCCGTTGGGTGTGTGATTGTCGCCGTCAGCTCTGTCGCCTTCGCGTGGACACTTCGCGCGCAGGATCTCCCTAATAACCCCCGCGCATCTCTTGCAGCCCCGACGAATCTCTCCGAGGCCACGATCTCCATTGACAACCGAGGCACTGCACTCGTCACAGACGGGCCCGCGACGCATCCGTCACGCGTCCTCGTCCGATTCCGGAATGGGGCCGCGCCCGTGTTTCTTCCCGGGTCGGCACCGGGCATTGCCTTTCCCGGCGATGGCAACCTGCATTTGGTGAACACACCGCCGGGCCTCTCTGTTTCTGAAACAGTGCGGCGCTATCAGGCGAACCCCAACGTTCTGTACGCCGAGCCTGACTACGTGGTCCAGGTCGACAGCGTCCCTACCGATCCTGGTTGGAACCAGCAGTGGGACATGGTGAAAATTTCTGCACCAACTGCCTGGAATACACAGACCGACTCGAGCAGCCTCGTCGTCGCCATCATCGACACGGGCATCAACTTCAAGCACCCGGATCTTCAAGCCAATCTCTGGACGAACTCTGACGGCTCACATGGATTCACCTGCATGAGAGGCAGGTGCGCCAAAGGTGGAGATGACGATTACGGGCATGGCACGCATGTCGCGGGGACGATCGGTGCAGCGGCCAACAACGGGATCGGCATCGCCGGGCTCAACTGGCATGCGAAGCTCATGTCGGTGAAATTC
>JBKPRH010000295.1:0-8630 GCA_046765795.1 Acidobacteriota bacterium
GATGCGCGGAAGCGCCAGCAGCTTCAGCGCTTCTTCGAGCGTGACCGTCTGGTCTGTCATGGCGCCCTGGAGCGACGACCGCTTCGGCTTCTCGACCGCAGCTGCCTTCTGCCCCTTCTTCTTCGGTGGAGGCTCCGGTGTTTCTCCGAGCTGCACGTAGGCGCCAAAGCGACCGTTCATCACATAGACGTTCTGGCCCGTCTTCGGATCGACGCCAAGGGTGCGTGGACCTTCAGCCTTCGCCCGTACGAGTTCAAGCGCCTTGTCGACGGAGAGGTCGGCGGGCGCGATATCGTCGGGCAGCGAGGCCGTGCGCCCCGGTCCACCCTCTGCCACCTGGACGAACGGACCGAAGCGTCCGATGCGAATGCGAACCGGCTCGCCGCTTTCCGGATCGGTTCCCAGATCGAGCACCGGATAGTCCGCGCGAGACGCGCCGTGCTCGACGGCGGGCAGCAGACCGCGATGCTTCTTGTCACCGAAATAGAACTCACGCAAGAACGCGATCCACTCACGCTCACCGCGGGAGATCTCGTCGAGATCGTCTTCCATCTCCGCAGTGAAATCAGTTTCGACGAAGTCGCCGAAGTGGTCGCGCAGCAGCTTCGTGACGGCAAACGCCGTGAAGCTCGGAACAAGCGCCTTGCCGCTCCGCAACACGTAGCCGCGCCGCACGACAGTCGCGATCGTCGGTGCATACGTTGACGGCCGCCCGATGCCGAGCCGCTCGAGCTCTTTAATCAGCGACGCTTCGGTGAATCGGGCCGGTGGCGATGTCTCGTGACGCTTGGCATCGGTACCGAGCAACGTGATGGGCGTTGCCGGCGTCCCGCCCTCGATCTGAATGCGATCGCCGACGGCGCACTGTGGAAGGATGGCTTCCTGCTCCTCGAGTTCAGCAGCAGGATCGTCGCTGCCTTCGACATACGCTCGGCGGAAGCCGGCGAACTCGATGGCCTTGCCACTCGCGGTGAGCACCGCGGTTTCGCCGTTCGGACCCTTGGCTGAAATCTCGAGTGTCGTGCGCAGGACGCGCGCATCCACCATCTGCGACGCCATCGTCCGCTTCCAGATCAGGTCGTAGATCTTGAAGCTGTCGGAATCGAGAATCTTCTCGAGCTGACTCGGTGCGAGGCGGAAGTCGGTCGGACGAATCGCTTCGTGCGCTTCCTGCGCGTTTTTCACACGCGTCTGATAGCGGCGCGGACTGTCGTAGTACTCACCACCGAACATCTCGCGAATCACGCGCGCCGATTCGTTCAGCGCCTTGTCCGACAGCGTCGTCGAGTCGGTGCGGTGATAGGTGATCAGACCTTCCATCTGATCGTCACCGACTTCAACACCCTGGAACAGCCGCTGCGCCACCTGCATCGTGCGCTCGGCGGAGAAGCCGAGTTTGCGACTGGCTTCCTGCGTCAGCGTGGATGTTGTGAAGGGCGGCGCCGGCCGTTCGACACCCGGCTTCTGTTCAACGGACGTCACCGTCCACGGGACGTTGGCGCGAATGGTCTCGACAAGCGTGGTTGTCTCTTCTTCCTCCAGCAGCCGCGCCTTTTCATTCTTCAGCGCGCCTGTCTGCGGATCGAAGTCCTTGCCGGTGGCGATGCGCTGATCACCGAGACGGACCAACGTCGCGATGAACTCGCGTCCCTCGCCTTTGAGCCTCGCCTCGAGATCCCAATACACCGCGGCGTTGAATGCGCGCCGCTCTTCTTCACGCTCGACGATCAGGCGGACAGCGACGCTCTGCACGCGGCCCGCGCTGAGTCCGGTCTGCACCTTCTTCCAGAGCAGCGGCGAGAGCGTGTAGCCATAGAGGCGATCGAGAATGCGCCGGCTCTCCTGCGCCCGCACGAGGTTCTCGTCCACGTCGGCCGGATTCTTGAGCGCGTCCTTGACGGCGTCTTCCGTGATCTCGTGAAAGACGATGCGCCGGACCGGGACCGTTGGCTTGAGGATTTCTTTGAGGTGCCAGCTGATCGACTCGCCTTCGCGGTCAGGGTCCGTCGCGAGCAACAGCTCGGAGGCGTCCTTGATGGCCGCCTTCAGATGCGCGACCTGCTTTCGTTTGTCCGCCGGGATGACGTAGTAGGGCGTGAAGTCCTGTTCCACGTCGACGCCAAGACGCCCCCACTCCTTGTCCTTGATTTCCTTGGGAACCTCAGAAGCCGACTCCGGGAGATCCCGTACGTGACCGTAGCTCGCCTCCACCCGGTATTTGTTCCCGAGGAAGCGGCCAAGAATCTTCGCCTTGGCGGGCGATTCGACGATGACGAGTGGCTTCGCTGCCAAACCCAATAACCTCTGCTTTTTCCTACGCTATTGCCTTGGAGGCTAGCACGTTCATGACGGGCGGACGAAACGGCCTCCGCCCTGGCGACGGACAAGACCGGCTAATTCCAGCTCGATCAAGCGGGGCAACAGACGACGCGCATCGAGCCCGGATCGGCTGGCAAGAGCATCCAGATCGTAGGGCTCACCCGCGATCATCGCCCGCAGCACCGGATCGGCAGAACATGCTGTGGGAGAATGACTTGCCTCTGGGTTGATCGGTCGATCCGCCGTCGGATCCCACCCAAGACCCTCCACGATATCGTCGGCTGTCTCGACAATCTTTGCCCCGTCCTTGAGCAGGGCATGCCCGCCCCGGTTCCGGCCGCTCAACACATTTCCCGGAACGGCCATGACCTCACGTCCTTGTTCCAGCGCACATCCAGCGGTGATAAGCGACCCCGACTTCTCCGACGCCTCGATCACCACGACGGCGAGAGAGAGTCCGCTAATCAGGCGATTCCGTAGAGGAAAGTGATGCGGCAAGGGTGAGGAGCCTGGCGGATGTTCGCTCACGACCAGGCCCGCTTCCGCGATCTGCGCGGCAAGCGGCTTGTGCTCGGGCGGATAGATGTAGTCCACGCCTGAGCCCAACACCGCGATGGTTCGACCTTTCGTGAGCGCGCCGCGGTGTGCGGCGGAATCGACTCCGCGCGCCAGTCCACTCACGACCGTCACCCCACGCGCCGCCAAATCAGCCGCAAGACGGGCAGCGGTATCCACCGCAACCGAACTGGCCGCACGCGATCCGACGATCGCAATCATCGGGGAATCGAATGATCCAAGGTCGCCGCGATACCAGATCACCGGCGGACAATCGGAGATCGCCGACAGAAGCGAAGGAAACGACGGCTCGCTCCACGCGAGTGCACGAATGCCCGCCTGCTCTGCGCGGCCGCGAACATCGCGTGCCTCCTCGAGACGCGACGTCGCGAGCTCGAGCAGCTCCGGGTCGTCGGACAACAGACGGGCTGTCAGACCGGGCTTGGGAAGCTCGTCATCGAGCAGGGACAACGCCACCGCGTGATCGAGTGTCATCACCGACTCCTGCCCCGAGAGGCATTGGCAGGCGTCGTCCAGCGCGGGGCTAAGTGTGCCTGGGGCCGGCCTTTGGCGGCCAAAAAGCACGAAGGGCCGGGCGCACGTGGACAGATCGCCACCTGGTGCACCCGGCCCGACTGTCTGAATTATAGGCAACGGACTTTCGAAATCGCAACAAACAGACGACGGTCCACGAAAGGACGGGGACACTTCTCACGGGGATCACCGCAGCAACCCGGCCAATTGGAGGTCGTGCCGTGGTACATGGCTTGCTCCGACCAGCTAAGCTCTTGGCGCGAAAAGCGATGCGCCGCGCGTAAGCGGCCCTTGCAGATCGCGCAAGCGAGTGACTATAGTGGTTGCTTACTCACTCCACATGCGTACCGCCGCTCTCCTGATCGCCGTTTTGGCGCTTGCGGCCGCGCCGCTCGCCGCAGATGCCCGCGACGACGCGAAGAAACAGGTGGAGTTTGGGATCTCGGTGGCGCAGCGCGGATTATGGCGCGAGGCGATCTACCGCTGGGAACGTGCGACCCAGATTGATCCGACCTACGCCGCCGCGCACAACAATCTCGCCATCGCGTACGAGCACGAAGGCGACCTCGCAAAAGCACGAGCCGCGTATGAGAAGGCGCTCGAGCTCGAGCCAGGCAACGCGCTGATCAAGCAGAACTACGAGCTGTTTAAGGAAATCAATGATCGCACGACGCGTTAGTCTGCTCGCGAGTGTCGGCGCAGCGCTGGTCGTCGTTGCCTGCACCAACTCATTTGAGATCCCGATCGAGACGCCCATCCGCCCGAAGCTGGATGTCGCGGCTTTTCAACGTGTGCTCGTCGCCGGATTTATTGCGGGCGGCACCGAGGACGTGGACGGAAACCTCGAGACCACGCGGCTGCTCCGCAGCCAGTTGCGCACCAAGTCGGAGCTGCGCGTCATCGACTCCGACGTACTCCCATTGCAGGACGTCGCGAATGAAGGCCGCAACGGCGACAGCGGCGGTGGTGGTGGTGCCGCGGCGCCCGCGCTGGCGCCCATCAAGGAACAGAAAGACCTAGAGGCGTACGAGCACGTCTTCGCGAACGTCGAGTACTGGAAGCGGATCGGCGAGGAGTATCAGCAGCCACTCATCGTGACCGGCACTGTGCTCTTCACGCCGCTGCAGCGCAATCAGATCGTCCAGCGCGAGCAGGAGGTCTACGACTCCTTCGGCCGTCGCCGTGTGGTGCCGGTTCGCACGTATCAGGAGCGCAAGGGCTTCAGCCTCGACGGCCGGTTCATCTTCATCGACGGCCGCAGTGGCGCCACGCTGCACTCGGAGAGCTTCAACGAGCAGATCCTCTATAACGCGAACCAGACGACGCCGGCGCTGTCGTCGTATTTCGAGTTGATGGATCGCCTGATTCCGAGCTTCCTCAGCACCCTGAGCAGCCAGAAGATCAAGGGCACCCGCATCCTTCTCCAGTAGCGACGGGTTTCTTGCCTCGTCAGCAGCGGATCTGTTAACCTTTTATGTTTGCGCGGGCCGGCCGGACGCCGCCTGCAGTCACCACGTCCCCATTGAGGTATTGCTCGTGTACGCGATTGTCCAGACCCGTGGCCGGCAGATCAAAGTGACGCCCGGCGCCGTGATTGAAATCGACGGCACCCCCGGCGAGCACGGCTCCGCCTTCACGTTCGACCAGGTGCTGCTCATCGAAAAGGACGCGGGCGACATCGTCGCCGGCGCGCCGTTTGTCGCCAACGCGAAGGTCGTGGGCGTGGTCGATGGCGAGGCGCGCGGTCCCAAGCTGCGCGTGTTCAAGAAGAAGCGCCGCAAGGGCTTCCGCAAGACCCGGGGACACCGCAGCGTGCTGACGCGCGTGCGCATCACCGAGATTCAGGCGTAAAGCAATGGCTCATAAAAAAGGACAAGGCAGCTCACGCAACGGCCGGGACAGCAATTCGCAGCGTCTCGGCGTCAAGCGTCACGACGGGAACCTCGTCACCGGCGGGTCGATCCTCGTGCGTCAGAAGGGACGCCGGTTCGAGCCAGGCCTCAATGTCGGGCTCGGTAAAGATCACACGCTGTTCGCCAAGATCGACGGCAAGGTCCGCTTCGAGGACCACGGCCAGCACGGCCGGAAGATCTCCGTCATCCCCGTAGAATAGAAACCTTGGCTTTCGGCTTTGGGCTTTCGGCTTTGGGCTCACAAAGCCAAGAGCCAAACGCCTAGAGCCATCAGGTTATGTTCGTCGACGAAGTCGACATCCACGTGACCGCCGGTGCCGGCGGCAACGGCTGCCTCAGTTTTCGGCGAGAGAAGTTCGTCCCGCGCGGCGGACCTGACGGCGGGGACGGCGGCGGTGGCGGCTCGGTCTACGTCACCGCGATCGCCACCAAGAACACGCTCGTCGACTTCCGCTATCACCCCGATTTCAAAGCGCGACGCGGTCAGCACGGGAAAGGGTCGAACCAGACCGGTCAGACGGCAGAGGATCTCGAGATCACGGTGCCAATCGGCACGCTGGTGTTCGAGAGCAATGGCGACGAGCGGCGCCTGCTTGCCGATCTCGCTCAAGAGGGACAGCGCGTGCTCATCGCGCGCGGTGGACGCGGCGGCCGCGGCAATGCCCAGTTTGTGTCGTCCACAAATCGCGCGCCACGACGCACCGAACCTGGCGAAGAGGGCGAGCAGAAGCAACTGCATCTCGAGTTGAAACTGCTCGCCGATGTTGGTCTCGTCGGGTTTCCCAACGCCGGCAAGTCCACGCTGATCTCGCGCATCTCCGCGGCGCGTCCGAAGATCGCCAACTATCCGTTCACGACGTTGACGCCCAATCTCGGCGTGGTCTCCCTGAGTGACAACCGGAGCTTCGTCGTCGCCGACGTGCCCGGTCTGATCAAGGGCGCACACGAAGGACATGGCCTCGGGCATCAGTTCCTGCGTCACATCGAGCGCACAAAGATCCTTGTGCATCTGGTCGATGTCTCGAGCGCGTCGGGGCGCGATGCGGTGGACGACTTCGATACGATTCGCGACGAACTGCGCCGCTTTGACGAGCGCGTGGCCGCGAAGCCGGAGATTGTCGTCGCCACCAAGACCGATGCGCTCGACGAGCCCGAGCGCCTCGATGCGCTGCGTCGTCACGTGAAAAAGAAGCGGTTGCCGTTCGTGAAGATATCGGCCGTCACGGGTGAGGGCCTCGACGAACTGCTCGAGACAGTCTGGCGCGGCATCGTTGCGGCGCGCGAGGCGGCTGCCGATGCAGAGCCCGAGCCGGCGGACGAAGGGATCGACCTGATCACGCCGGCTCGCTTGCGACACGACGCATGATCGCGTCGCGCCGGCTCGGCATCCTCGGCGGCACGTTCGATCCGATTCATTTCGGACACCTCGATGCCGCAGACGCGGCTCGCCGCGCTCTGCACCTCGATGAAGTGCTCCTGATCCCGTCATTCGATCCGCCGCACCGGCCGGCGGATCCGCTCGCATCCGGGTTCCATCGGTTCGCGCTTGTCGCTCTTGCCATTCAGGACGACGACGCACTCCGTGCGTCGGATATGGAGCTGACGCGAACCGGGCCGTCGTATACGGCCGACACGCTTCGCGCCGTGACGCGGCAAGGATGGCTGCCATCGCAGATTTTCTTCATTCTCGGCAGCGATGCGTTCGCGGAAATTGCCACGTGGCGTGAGTTTCCGACGGTCCTCGACACGGCCAACTTCGTCGTGATCGCTCGGCCTGGCACAACGCTCGACGCGGCGGCCGCGAAAACGCCGGCACTCCGTGGCCGGCTGCGCTCCCCCGAGGAAACGTCCGGCACGTCCGGTACGTCTATTTATCTCGTGGAGGCGCGCACGCGCGACATCTCATCGAGCACGATCCGCGCCCGCCTTGCGGCACGGCAAACGATTGATGACCTCGTTCCCGCCGCGGTCGCGCGGCACATCGTCGCGCATCACTTGTACGGAGCGGTAGACGACTTGCATGGCCAAGACACAGCGATCTCGAAGTAGTGCGACGAAGACCCCCACCCGGAGTCCACGCGCGCGGACGACAACCAAACGCACGTCGCCGAAACTGCCCAAGCCGGTGGCCACTGCGGTTCGTGCAGCGCGCGACAAGCAGGCTCAGGACGTCATCGTGCTGGACCTGCGCAACGCCGGCGGCTTCACCGACTACTTCGTCATCTGCACTGGTAACAACGCTCGTCAGATCACCGCGATCGCCGATTCGGTGCGCGAGACGCTCAAGAGCGAGCTCGACGAGCGGCCGGCGTTGACGGAAGGCGTGGATCGTTCGGAATGGATTCTGCTCGACTACTTCAACTTCGTCGTGCACGTTTTCAGCCGTGAGTGCCGGACCTTTTACGGCCTCGAGCGGCTCTGGGGTAACGCCGAGCGGCACGAGTTTGCCGACGAGGCGCACCCGTAATGCGCTTTATGCCGCTGCAAACGCCCTCGTCGCCGTCGTCCTCGCACCGGCATGCGCATCGTGTGCGCGCGTTCTCGAACACCCGCTCGATGGCCCCGTCTGCCCGCACTGCTGGTCCAGCGTCACTCGTCTAATTCCACCGTTCTGCCGGACATGCGGCGGCATGCTGCCGTCGTGGCGTGTCCTCGATCCACCGCGCGCTATGTGCCCGGCCTGCCGGCGACGTCCGCCAAGCGCTGTCGAAATCGCGCGAGCCGCCGGGGACTACGACGGCGCACTGCGGCAAATCATTCACGCGTTCAAGTACGACCCACGCCGTTCGCTTGGGCGTGTACTCGGCCAGTTGCTGCGCGAAGCGGGCAGTGATCTCTTGGAAGAAGCCTCGTGTGTGGTGCCTGTGCCCCTGCATCCGTGGCGCCGGCTGTATCGTGGTTTCAATCAGGCTGCCGATCTCGCCGCGACGCTGCCGATTCCCGTCGTGCAGGCGTTGTGGCGGCGCCGGATGACGGCCCCGCAAACAGGTCTTGCTGCAGGCGCGCGGCGCCGCAACGTGCGCGGCGCATTTCGTCTCTCACCGCTCGTGCGCCGCAGCGTGATTCAGACGATGATTGCGGAGCGGATTGTCGTACTCGTGGACGATGTGCGGACGACCGGCGCCACGCTCGACGCGTGCGCACACGTCCTCAGGGATGCTGGCGCGAAAGAGGTGCGCGCGCTGACTCTCGCGCGAGCCGACATTCATTTTCCGTAGTGTCCGGCTTTAGCCGGACCGTCTCACGGTGCACAATGACAGCACCGATGAGTGCCCGCGACGCGCTGCCCGTCCTCGCTCTCTGCATTAG
>JBKPRH010000296.1:0-9257 GCA_046765795.1 Acidobacteriota bacterium
CACTGATGTCACCAGGAACGCCGGCATTACGGACCCTGGCTACTACGGCTTCGGCGTCGTGTTCACCGATCTCAATGACGATGGCTGGCCGGATATCTATGTGGCAAATGATTCGGTACCGAATCTGCTGTTCAGAAACAAGAAGGACGGCACGTTTGTCGAGGAGGGACTGATCTCGGGCGCGGCGTTGAGTGGCGACGGGCGTCCACAGGCGGGCATGGGCGTCGATGCGGCTGACTACAACGGCGACGGCCTGCCTGATCTCATCGTCACGAACTTCTCACACGACTACAACACGTTGTACGAGAACGGGCCCGCCGGTGTGTTCACCGATCGCAGCTACGCCACCGGGATTGCGGTCACGGCCGGCCCGTATCTCGGATGGGGCGTCAAGCTCGCCGACTTCGACAACGATGGACGCCTCGACATCTTCATCGTCAACGGCCACGTCTACCCCGAGGTGGACAAGCACGGCCTCGGCACGCGGTATCAGCAACAGAAGCAGTTGTTCCTCAACGAGGGCAAACGGTTTCGCCATGCGACGAAGGAGGTCGGCGGGGGGCTGGTGATCGAGAAATCCAGTCGCGGCGCCGCGTTCGGTGACTACGACAACGACGGCGACATCGACGCGCTGGTCGTCAACATGAACGACACACCCACACTGCTGCGCAACGACACACCGCGCACACGGCACTGGCTGACGCTGCGGCTGATCGGCACGAAGAGCAACCGCGACGCGATCGGTACGAAGGTCATCGTCGAAGCCGGTGGCCGCCGGCAGACTGCGATGGTTCGCGGCGATGGCAGCTACATGTCGCACAGCGATGTGCGGGCGCACTTCGGGCTGGGCGAGACCACAAAGGTGAGTCGGATCGAGGTGCGGTGGCCAAGCGGTCTAGTACAGAACGTGGGCCCGCTAGCAGTCGATCAGTTCTATGTGGTGAGAGAAGGAGCTGCGGCGAGGGCTGGTCACTAAGCCCGGTCCTTGGGACTTGGTGCTTGGTCCGTCCTCAGTCCATAGTCCGCGGGCCCAAGCGCGGACTCAGCGCCCTCCCAGAGCCTTTACGCGCTCCATCTTTTTCCGTGCCACGAATTGCCGCTGCAACTCCCGTTGTCCCCCGGCCTCAACGGGATTCCCCGACGCGGTGAGCGCATCCACCAGAAACACGAATCCCTCGGCGGTCTCTTCAATCTGTTGAGCATTACGCAAGGGCTCGATCGCTTCGTTGAACCGTTTTGCTCGTAGCAATGCGATACCAAGGTCTCGCTGTGATCTCGGGCCGGGATCCATCTCCACTGCTTGTCGAAAATGCGTCACCGACTGTTCGTGATCGCCCGCGAGCGCTTCCTTCGCCGCCTGCCGCCGCAGCGCATCGAGGCGGAACTCTCGCTGCCCCGCGGCCTCGGCCTCAGCTTGCTGACGCGCGAACAGATCGAGTTCCCGTCGCGCGCCCTCGGTCTGTCCAGTGCGCATCAGCGCCGTGCCGAGACCGTAGCGCGCCTCGCGCAGGCCCTCGTCAAGGGCGAGCGCACGCTGGAGTGCGGCGATGGCTTCCGGCCACTTCGATAACCGGACGTACGACTGCCCTGCCGCGGCATGGGCTTTCGCGTCCTTCGGATCGAGCCACGTGGCGACGAGGAATTCTGTCAGCGCCTCATCGTGCCGGCCTTGGAGAAAATAGATCTCGCCGAGTTGCCGATGCGCTTCAGCACTGTTGGCGCTCACATCCACTCGTTTGACATACACGGCGACCGCGCGGTCGAAGTCTGCCTGATTCACCAGCAGACTGCCCCACGCCTGATAGAAATAGTCGCGGCCGACAATCGGTCCGAGGGTCTCACTGTCCGCGAACGCCTGCGCGGCATTCGGTAGCACGGACTGACGCTGATACAACTGCGCGAGCCGATAGGCGACCTGGCCCGATCGCAGACCAGGCTCAGCTGCCAGTTGCAGTTCGCGCTCAGCTTCAGCGAGCCGGCGATCGTCGGCGAGAACATCTGAAAGCAGCACACGAGCCCGCTCATCCGACGGCGCAAGACGAATCGCCGTTCGCAAATGCTCGATGCTCTTGCCTGTCTGCTCGTCAGTCCAATACGTCACGCCGAGCAGACGATGGATCTCCGAGGAGTCGGGCGACGTGGCCGCGGCACTCTGAAGCAATTGCAGCGCAGCGTCGATTCGCCCACTGCGAAGCGCTGCCGCCGCATCGGCGATTCGCGATCGATCGTCGGGCGACCCCGTCAGCAGTGGATCGCTCGCAATCGCATCCGTGAATCGAGCCAGCGCCGTTCCGTAGTCGCCCGAGTCGAGCGCGGCGAATCCGCTTGCGTAACGCGCCTGCGGAAAGATGGGCGCCGTTCCAGGCCGTTGACTGAGCAGATCGATCCGCGCAAACGCCGCACGGCGTGGTGCCGCCAGCGATCGCTGAAGGACGCGTCGAGCCGACTCCGCATCATCCGACCGATTCAGCTGCGTCAGATGCTGAACGAGCCAATACGACGTCGTCGGATCGCGCGCATCGAGTGCAGTCGCCCGGCGCAATGCGCGCACGGCCTCGTCCGGCCGATTCGATACGTCGTACGCCAGCGCACGCATCGCGTACAGGTCGGGGCGGCTGTCATCCGACTGCTCCGCCGCCGCGAGCGCGCGCAAGGCGTCATCGATGCGATGGCGATCGAGGAGGACCGTCGCACGCGCCATCGACGATTCGGCATCGCGCGTCCTCGACGCCTGCACCTGAAACGTCCCAATCGCATCGTCCCAGCGCGTCAGCGAATCCTGCATGGCGGCGAGCGACGCGCGCAGCGCGATACCCTCATCGCCGAACGTACCGGCCTGGGCGCGCACGAACTGTTGAAGCGCATCGACAAACGCGACTTTGATTTGATGAATCGCCGCCGCATCCCGCCAGAGCTGGGTGTGAACTGGATTGGTTGTCGCGACGAGAGGCGCACACGCTGACGTCGGACACTCCGCCGCAGGCTGAGCAAAGGCCGGTGCAGCGCTGGCCAACACGAGCGTGAGTACGAGCGAGCGCAGAAACACGCGAACCAGAACCTCGCACCAGGGACGGACCAGGGACCAGGGACTACTGTACGCCGACCTTCTGCTTCAGGAACGCGACGATTCCGGATACGTCCTTGCGGCTGGCGAGAGCGACTTCGAGCGGGGTGCGACCCTGTTTGTTTTTCGCGGTCAGGCTCGCGCCGCTCTCGACCAGGAAGCGCACGATGGGCTCGGACCCGCGGCCAGCGATCGCCGCATGGAGGGCAGTCTCGCCGGTGTTGGTCGCGGCATTGATGTCGAGGCCAACCTCCATACACAGCTTGATCGCCTCGATTGCATCCTGCTCTGAGCCCTGATCGTAGGACGGCGCCGCGGGACTGCCGTCACGCCAGCCCAGTCCGGCTGCGAGCAAGAGGGCAGTCGTCTGATTCGGCTGCTTCAGCAGCGGATCGGCACCGGCTGCGAGCAACATCCGCATGACGACAACGTCGCCTGACTTCGACGCACGCATGAACGGCGTCGAGCCATCGCCGAGCGCACGATCGCCGGCGGTGTGATGACGTTGCATCGTGGCTGCCGACAGTTTCTGGTTAGGATCGGCGCCGTGCGCGAGCAGGATCTTGATCAGGTCCACCGCATCGAGATTGCCCGACGGCTTGGTGTTCGGACGGCCGTGCCCGATCGCCAGCCGGTGCATGTCCACGGCCGCGTAGAGCGCGGCCATTTTTGCTTCCTTGTCGCCGATGTTCGGGTTGGCGCCCTTCTCGACCAGCGCCGCCGCTTCATCGAAGTTGGCGTTGATGATGGCGATGACCAGCGCGGTGGCGCCGTCGGGATCGACCACATTGAGGTCGGCGCCTTCGTCCATGAGTGCACGCAACCCCGCGAGCGATCCCTGACGCGCAGCATGCATCAGCGGCGTCCAGCTGCCGAGCGGGAGAACCGATTGACCGGTGCGCCGCCGCGGTACGTCGAGCAGCCGCGAACGGGCGTTGACGTCGGCACCGGCCTCGACGAGCACGTGAACGGCGTCAGCATGGTTCTCGCCAGCCGCCCACATCAACGCAGTCTCGCCGAACCAGTTCTCGCGCGCGTTGACGTCGGCTCCGGCCTTGATCAACGCCTTGATCACGTCAGGCCGCCCGGTGCGAGCGGCTGTCATCAGAATCGTTTCACCTTCGGGCAGTGCGACGTTCGGATTCGCCCCCGCCTTCAGGAGTGCTTCGGTCATCGGCAGACTGCCGTTGATCGCGGCGAGCGCGAGCGGCGTGATGCCTTCACGTGTCGCGGCTTTCACGTCAGCTCCGGCTGCCAACAGGAGCCTGGTGGTTTCGAGATCATCCGCTCGCACGGCCCAATGCAAGGCCGTGGTGCCGTCACCCTCGGTACGTTTCAGCTCGGCGGGCTGCTTCGCCAGCGTACGAACGCGCGCGCGGTCCCCGGCCTTGACCGCATCGATCAGCGGCAGGCTGCTGCTTGCCGCGAACGACACTGTCACGGCGCACGTGAGGAACACCGCGCAGGCGGCTCTTCGCATCCTCAGATCTCCACGCGGCCGTTACTTTCAGCGAATCTATCGAGCCGGATGCCGTACAAGTTCGCCACGCCGAGCCAGAGATTCGCGATGGGCGTCCACTCCGGCGCGACGATGAAACGGTCGCCTTTGATGGCGCCCCCACCGCGTCCGACCGCGACGAGCGGGAGTGGATACGGCGCGTGAGCCTGACCGTCACTCATCCCGGCCCCGTAGAAGATCAGCGAGTGGTCGAGCACCGTGCCATCGCCCTCGGGCATCGACTTCAGCTTCTCGAGGAACGTGGCGAAGAGCTGCGCGTAGTGCGTGTTGACCTTCGCGTGGCGCTCCATGTTGTCGGCGTTGCCACCGTGGTGCGACACATCGTGGTGGGTCTGCGGGATATTGAGCTCTGGATACGTGCGCTGGCTCGCTTCGCGCGACATCATGAACGAGAAGACCCGCGTGATGTCGGACTGATAGGCGACCGCCATCAGGTCGAACATCATCGCCGCGTGAGCCTCGAACGTGTCCGGTACACCGAGCGGCGCGTCGAGCGTCAACACCTGCTTGGCGTTCTGGGCTTCGGTCTTCTGGATGCGGCGCTCGATCTCGCGCACGTGATCGAGATAGTCGCCGATGCGCGTGCGGTCGCGCGCCCCGACTTTGCGCTGCAGGTCTCGGGCTTCCTCGGTCACCGAATCGAGAATGCTGCGGTCCTCGCGAATGCGGGCCTCACGCTCCGCGGGAGAACCGGGCCGTCCGAACATCCGCTCGAACGCCGTCCGCGGATTGATCTCCATCGGATTCGATTGCGTCTCCGACGCCCATGAGATCGTGTTCATGTAGGCACAGGCGTAACCGGGCACGCAGCCGCCGACGTAGCCGCTGAAGTCCTCGGTGGCCACTTCCATCGAAGGGAGCTTGGTGTCCTGACCGATCTGCTTCGCGATGACTTGATCGATGCTGATGCCGACCTGGATGTCTTCAGCCTCGGTTTGCTTCGCGACTGCGCCGCTCAACCAGCCCGCGGAGCTCACCGCGTGATCGGTCACGGTCTTGCCGCCAGCGCGCGACAGGTTGCCGAACACATTCATCTGATCGCGGAACGGCTCGAGCGGCTTGAGAATCGGCTTGTACTCGAAGCCAGGTCCGGTGGCATCGGGAAACCAGTGCTTCGATGTCGCACCGTTCGGAAAGTACACCGCGCCGAATCGCATCGGCGGCTTGGCCGGTGTCTGGGCCAGTGCGGTCAACGCCGGGACCATCGACTCGAGCAGCGGCAGCGCCATCGTGGTGCCCACACCACGCAGGAACGTTCGCCGCGGCAATGCTCTCTTCGTTATGAACATGCGATTGCTCTCCCGACCCTCCGGCGGGTCTGAAGACCCGCCTCTACGACTGCTAGCGGTCGTCGTCTCCCGCCAAGCGATTCTGAAACGGCGTGCTGGTGACAATGCCCATGATAAGCGCTGAAAACCGGTTGTTCTGCTTCTCCGCTTTTCGGACGATCTCGCGCACGACCGGCATGTCGTAGTACTGCAGCCCCCGGCCCATCGCGTAAATCATCAGTTTTTCCGTCAGCGTGCGAACGAACACGTCCGACCGGGCCTCGAGCGCGTGTCTCAAGGCAACCACGCCATCGACCGGTGTTCCGTCGGCGAGCACGCCAGAGGCGTCGAGGGGCACACCGGACTCACGCGTGCGCCAGCCGCCGATGGCGTCGAAGTTTTCCAACGCGAAGCCGAGCGGATCCATCAGCTTGTGGCAACCCGCGCAGGTCGGGCTCGCGCGATGCGCCTCCATACGTGCGCGCAGCGTCTTCGGCGCCTCCTGGCTGCTGGCTGGAAGCGGGCCGACATTGGGCAGCGGCGGTGGCGGCGGCGTGCCCAGCACGTTCTCGAGAATCCACTTCCCACGAAGCACCGGCGCTGTCCGATCGGCGCGCGACGTCACCATCAGCAGCGCGCCCTTGCCCAGCAGTCCTCGTCGCGCATCATCGGTGAGCGTGACGCGCCGGAACTGGCTGCCGTACACGTACGGGACGCCGTAGTGCTTGGCGAGACGCTCGTTGACGAAGGTGTAGTCGGCCGTCAGCAAGTCGAGGACGTTGCGGTCCTCGCGCATGATGCTGTCGAAGAAGAGCTCCGCTTCGCGCTGAAACGCTTCGCGCAGCGTGTCGTCGAAGTCAGGGAACTCGTCATGGTTCGGCGTGATCGTCTTGAGGTTGCGCAGGTGCAGCCACTGCCCGGCAAAGTTGCTGACGAACGCGTCTGAGCGGCGATCGGCGATCATGCGCTTCACCTCGCGCTCGAGTACGGCGGGCTGACTGAGCTGCCCCCGTGCGGCGAGATCGAGGAGCTGTTCGTCGGGAATGCTGCTCCACAGAAAGAACGACAGCCGGGACGCGAGCTCGACATCGCTGACGCGATGGATCGTGCCGGGTCTGACGCCGCCGTCTTCCTCAACGCGGAAGACGAACGTCGGGCTGGCGAGAATCCGACGCAGTGCCAACTGAATCCCGGTGTCGAACGTGCCCTTCTCGCGCCCCGTTTTGTAGAACTCGAGAATGCGCGCCACCTCCGGCTTCGTCACTGGACGGCGAAACGCGCGCCGCGAGAGGGCCGTGACGATCTTCGTCGCGCATGCGTCTTCTTGCGCGCGATTCGAGGGGCGGCAGGAGAAGATGCGCTGGCGGCTCGGCGTGGTGCCGGGTCCGGTCGGATGGAAAGGACCCGCAACGGTCAACGTTTCGATGTGCGGCCGCCCCGTATTGTCATAGGTGCCGGCGGAGCTGCGCAGGAACGGCCGCAGCCGCTGCGAGCCCTCACCAATCTTGCGAACGAACGTCGCTCCGACCGTGTGCGGACCTGCGGTCACCGGCACACGCACCTGCAGACGCGCATCGACCGCGTCCGAGCGATCGGTGATGCTCAGCCCACCACGTCCCGGTCCGCCCGGTTCGGGCTTTTCCTCCTCGCCACCGATCGTGGTGATGAAGACGCGCGCGCCGTCGATGGTGATCTCGATCTGATGGGGATGCTCGAGGCCGCGAATCGATTCGAGGTTGGTGCGATAAAGCGCGAGCGAGAAGTGATACTCGCCGTCGAGCGGGAAGTTGTGCGTGACGACCAGGCCGCCAACGCTGCCGAGCGGAAGACCCTCGATATGCTGGTCCTGCGATCGATCCTGCCTGATGCGATACACATCCGATCCCGGCGCGACGGGAGCCCCAACCGCCAGCGCGCTGACACGGTCGGCGGCGACGAGATACCGTTCGAGCAGCGCGGGTGACGTGCCGAGCATGTCGGCGATGTTGTCGAATCCAAACGCCGAATCATCGGGCGGGAGCATCGACGAGACATCGACGTCGAGATCGATCAGGTCGCGCACCGCGTTCGCGTATTCGCTGCGGTTGAGACGACGAATGAGCGGACGGCCAGGATTGGGTGCCGCCGCTCCCGCGCGATCGAGCTCGGACTCGAGCCACGTGGTCAGCGCGGTGTACGACGCCTCATCAGGACGCGGCATGCCTTGCGGCGGCATCGATCGCGCGCGCAGCTTGCGGATAACGTCTTCCCAGACCTGACCGTTCGCGCTCGGACGAGCGACATCGACGACGTCGAGCGCCAGGTCAGACGCCTTGGTCCGTTGGTTATGACAGGTGACGCAGTACTTATCCAGCACCGCTCGATGATTCGCCGCCTGACCCGTAGCCGGAGCAGGAGCCTCTTGAGCGGGAGCAGCGCTGATGACGGCCCACCCAGCCGACAGCAGCCACACAGACGCCGCGACGACCTGGGCGCCGTAGCGCGCGTCGCGAAGGCGGCGAAGGCGTGATGCGGCCACAGTACTCTCTCGGTTGTATGCCACCTGGCGACGAGGAATCAATGCCCTGATCGGGTGACGCATCGCCAGTTTTCTTCGGAATTTCGCAATTTTGACCGTTCGGGCCGTTCGAACCGTTCGGGTCGTTCGAACCGTTGGAAATCGTTCACGCAACCGAACGATCCGAACGTCACGAACGATCCGAACGATCCGAACGATAGGTCGTGGTATTTGTACGCCGACCATGCCGATTTACGAGTACCAGTGCCGCAGCTGCGATGCGGTGTTCGAACTGCTGGTGCGCAGTGGAGATGTCGCCGCGTGCCCGTCGTGCCACGGGCAGGACCTCGAGCGTCTGCTGTCGTCATTCGCTGTGAACTCCGATGAGCGGTCACACGCGACGCTGCAGGCCGCGCGCCGTCAGCTGACCAACAGCGATGCGCGGCGCGAGAAGACGCGTCACGAGCAGAAGGAAATCCGCGAGCACGTGCGGGAGGACTACGGCATCAAGGTGCCGGAGCCGAAGGACTAACGCCCGGGCTCGGCCGGTGCCGCGGGTTGCGCCGGACGCGTGGGCTGTCCCGCTTCTGCTGGCGGCGTCGTCATCGGCACGTGATGAATGCGTGACTTGAAACGCCAGCCCTGCGGCGTGCGCACGTAGGTGTCTTCGTAGTAGCCCTCGTGGCGAATCTTGTACGGGTCGCCGTTGAGACCGATCATCAGCATGTCCACCGTGCCGGTCGCGCCTTCCGGTGACGCCGTGATGATGTGATTCACATACATGTGCTTCACACCTTGTTTGATCCAGCCGACGTTCTTGCAGCCGCGCGATCCGCCGCCTGACGCCTCGGCGAGCCGCTCACGCCCCTGAAACTTGTTTCCGACTTTGCCATTCTGCTCCGGCGCGAA
>JBKPRH010000297.1:0-2510 GCA_046765795.1 Acidobacteriota bacterium
GAAGAGCAAGATGGCGCCGACGACGCCCGGCGTGAGGTATCCAAGGAGCCGCCATTGTTTGCCCCCCGATCCATCGAGGATCCACGTGTTCGTCGTCACGTGCCAGACGACGAACCAGCCGACGACTGCGATGAGCAGTAGGTACAACATCGGCACCAGAATCATCGCGATCGTCACGGCCAGGAGACCTAACCGATAGGACGATGAGATAGCGGTTGGGGCGATCGTGTCCGAGAACGTGACCGGAGTCGTTGCTTCGGGCACCACGCCGCTTGAAGCGACCATCGACATGGCCGCGCATTGTAGCGTGGACAGCCGAGCCTCGAAGCAGGCACGAGTCATGCCTCCTTGACACGAATCCGCACGGCTCGCGCGTTTTCCTGAGAATTTGCGCGCGTGCTGCGCCGCCTCCGCTCACGAGCCGCGGAATGCCGTGAGGCCGGTCGCAGTGAAGGAGATCAACGATGGCCATCACCTTCCGATCGCAGCGCCTCGCACTCCTCGTCGTTCTGACGTGCATCACGGCGCTTCACCTCTCCGCACAGACGGTGTTGAAGCTGCCCAAGAACAAGTTCACACCGCAGCAGGACGTCGAGCTCGGGCGGAAGGGCGCCGCCGAGGTTCGCAAGCAGTATCCGATCATCAAAGACGAGCGCATCGCCACATACCTCACAACGCTTGGCGACCGACTCGTGGCCGTTGCTCCCGCTGAACTCAAGCAATCGGTCTACGAATACTCGTTCACACCGGTCAATCTGAAAGAGATCAACGCGTTTGCACTCCCCGGCGGACCGATGTTCGTGAACCGCGGCATGTTCGACGCCGCCGCGACGGAAGGCGAAGTCGTTGGGGTGATGGCGCACGAGCTGTCGCACGTGCTGCTGCGTCACGGCACCGCGAACGTCACCAAGTCCCAAAACCCGTGGCTGCAGATCGGCCAGATGGCTGGTGCCATTGGTGGCGGAATCGTGGGAGGGGCGGCCGGCTCGGCGATCGCGCAAGCCAGCCAGATGGGACTCGGCGCGATCGTCTTGCGCTACAGCCGTGACTTCGAGAAGCAGGCCGATCTCCTCGGCGCCCAGATTATGGCGCGCGCCGGTTACGATCCGCGCGCGCTGGCGCGGATGTTCGAGACGATCGAGAAGGAGTCGAAAGCCGGCGGCGGAGGCGACACGCCACAGTGGTTGAGCAGCCACCCGAATCCCGGCAACCGAACGCAGTACATCACCGATGAAGCCGAATCGCTGACGATCGCCGCGGCTGCGGATCAGAGCGGGTTCGAAGCGATTAAGCCCGTCTTCGCGGCACTCCCAGCGGCGAAGTCGATGGGCGAGCTCGCCAAAGGTGGCGGCGGTTCAGGCGGCGGAGACACGCTGCAGGCCGTCGGCACGCCAGGACAACCCGTGCCGAAACCGTCCGCGCAGTATCAGCCGGTCCCGAGCAACCAGATCTTCCAGGCCGCTGTCCCCGACAATTGGACCAGCCTGCCTTCGCAGACGTCGATCAAAGTCGTCCCACAGAACGGATATGGCGAGCTGAAGGGACAGACCGTGTTCACACACGGCATCGAGTTCGGTGTGACCAAGGCCTCATCGAACGATCTCCAGGCCGCGACGAAAGCGTGGCTCCAGGGCGTCGCGAAGGGCAACCCCGAACTGAAACTCGTGGGATCGCAACAGGCCGTGACGATGTCACAGCGGTCGGCGTTGGCGACTCCACTGGTCAACCCCTCGCCGCTCGGCGGTCAGGAGCGCATCGTCGTCTACACGACCCTGCTCGGTAATGGGGGCCTCTTCTACTACCTGACGCTCGCGCACGACAACGACGCCGAGCAATTTCAAGAGGCGTTCAAGAAAATCGGCGACTCGATCCGTCTGACCGACGGTCAGACGCGCTGACCGACGGGCGCTAACGCGCTTCCTCGAATCGCGCCGCTCGCAGGATGTTCTCGAGGCCACGATTGCCTTCATGGCAGGCGTACTCGTACATGTCCTTCTGCGGGGCAAGGTCGAGCACCGCTGTCCACGGGCGTTCGAACGTGCTCGGATCGTCGATGGTCACTTCATACCGCATTCGATCGACACCGGTGCGTGTGTAGCGCTCGATCAGGCGCAGCGTGTCGCGCGAGCCGCGATAGTTGGTCCTGGGATGGAAGTTGGTCACGTCGATGACCAGCGTGTTCCCTTCCCATCGCCCGCGTGAGTCACCCATATAGTGGCGAATGCGCGGTGATACGTGCGGACGCGCGTCGAGCGGGACGATGCGTGTGTCGTGCATCATCTCGTGCGTGATGGTGACGTAGCCTGGCGCCTGAAGGATCTGGACGTTGTTGTTGTAACCCGTCGGGAACATTACCGCCGGCAGCCCCACGGTGATGCACCGATCCCACAGGTTCCGGTCTTCCCACGAATCAGCAGGGCCCCGCCCGGCGCGAGCCGCCTGCTCCGCCGCGGCGCGCGCACGCGCGCCAGCCGTTAACGCAGGCAGCCGCCCATCCTTCGGATCGATGA
>JBKPRH010000298.1:0-11805 GCA_046765795.1 Acidobacteriota bacterium
CCGCGGCACCGGCCGCGGGCACCATCCAGATTTGATCCCACGCGTGGGCAGATGGGGTGGTCGACACGAGGAATGCGTCGACGACACGACCGGAGACGAGCGAGCCGATGAACATCCCGACGCCGAGCGTCACGAAGGCGATGAACCCCTGCGCCGCGGCGCGCAGGTCGGGCGGCGCCTTGCGGTCGACGTAGATCTGCCCGGTGACGAAAAAGAAGTCGTAGCAAATCCCGTGCAGCAGGATGCCCCCGTACAGCATCCACACCCTCGACCCGTTGTCACCGTACGCAAACAGGGCGTAGCGCGCCGTCCAGGCGGCCATGCCCACCAGCAGCATATGTTTCACCCCGAGACGTTTGAAGAACCACGGCATGACCAGCATGAAGCCGATCTCCGACATCTGGCCCAACGTCATCTTCCCGGCCGCATTGGTCACGCCGATCTCGTTGAGAAACGGATTCGCAAATGCGTAATAGAACTGCAGCGGGATGCAGACGAGGAACGAGCCCAGAACGAAGACGGCGAACGATCGTTCGCGCAGCAGCTTGAGCGCGTCGAGTCCGAGCACGTCGCGAAGTGTGGCGCGCCGCGTTCCTTGCGGTGGCGTGTGTGGCAGGAGAAGACAGAAGACGCCGAGCGCGATGGAACCCGCCGCGGCGATTTGCATGGGAATCGCCGTCGCCTCGAAGCCGAGCGTGCCGATGAAGAGGCCGGCAACGATCCAGCCGATCGTTCCAAGCACCCGGATCGACGGAAATTCGCGTGCGGGATCTTTCATCTGCCGGAACGACAGCGAGTTGCTGAGGGCCAGGGTTGGCATGTAGCACAGCGCGTAGGCGAGGAGGACGGCATAGAAGAGGCCGAACCTGGTTTGCCCCGCGGCCAGCAGCAGAATCAGCCCGCCGGCCACATGCAGCATCGCGAGGATACGTTCAGTGGCCATAAATCGATCGGCCACCATGCCGACGAAGAACGGCGAAATCATTGCGGCCAGTGCCGTCGTCCCAGCCACGAGGCCGATTTGTTCACCGGTAAACCCGAGCGTTTGTCCCAGCCACGTGCCGAGCGTCACGGACCATGCGCCCCACACGAAGTACTGCAAGAACATCAGGACCGACAGCTTGAGACGAACGCTCGGTGTCATGTGGTCGTGACCTCGTTCGCCTGAACCGTGGTCCAGACACCGCCGCGACGGTGGCTGTCGAGCACGGCATCGACGAGACACGCAGCACGATAGCCGTCTTCGAAGGTGGGGAAGGAAGGTGGTGAACCGGGACCGGCGTGGCCAGCGATCCGCGCGTAGACATCGGCGATGACGTTGCGGAACGCGTCACTCCACGCTTCCTGGTGGCCGGGTGGCAGGTGCGCATAGCGCCGCGCCTCGGGGCCCACGAGCGACGGATCCTTCAGCAGGATCTGATTCGCTGAGTGGCGGTGTCCGATCCACAACTCGTTCTGCCGCTCCTGGAACCATCGCAGCGACGCCGTTGCACCGTTGACCTCGAACCACAGATCGTTCTTGTGGCCAGCACACACTTGACCGACGGTCACGCACCCTTTCATCCCGTTGTCGAACCGCACGAGCACGGTGGCGAGGTCTTCACTGGTGATCGCGACCGGTTCGCGTTGGCTGGTGCCACTCCCTGTGAATGCTTCGGTCGCCTGCAGTGGCTTGAGCCGAGTCGAGACAACAGTCGTGAGATCGGCGAGCACTTGCGTGATGCGATGACCGGTCACGTGCTGGACGAGATCGCCCCAGTGCGTACCGATGTCGCCAATCGCGGAGCTGGCTCCGCCTTTGTCCGGCTCGAGCCTCCACGAGAAGTCGGTTGGTTCGATCAGCCAGTCCTGAAGATAGCTGCCGTGGACGAAGTGCAGCGGTCCGAGTTCACCGGCAGCGATCATCGCCCGCGCCTGCTGGACCAGCGGGTTGCCGCGATAGTTGAACGTGACCGCGTGCACGACGCCGGCGCGTGTCGCGGCCTCGAGCAGGCTGCGCGCCTCTGCGGCCGTCATGGCCAGCGGTTTGTCTGAGACGACGTGCTTGCGATTGGCGAGCGCCGCCATGATCACCGGCGCGTGCAGATAGTTGGGCGTCGTGTTGTGAATGACGTGGATATCCGGATCGCGGGCGAGCGCCTCATAGCTGCCGTACGCCTTCGGTACTCCGAGCGCATCGGCCTTGCGTCGCGCTGATTCCTCCGTACTGCCGGCCACGGCCACGACGTCAACGAAGCCGAGCCGCCTCACAGCATCGATGTGATGCGCACCGACGAATCCCGGGCCGACCAGGCCCATGCCGATCCTATGGGTGGTCATGCGATTGCCTGTTTGGCGTACGCGAAGCAGGTCTTTACTTCGTCGACTGGGCCAGCCGTTCCGCGATGCTCGTACTCGATGTAGGCGCGAATCGGCCACTTCTCGCGCTTCAACAACTGCAGTACCTCGCGAATCGGTGTGTTGCCCATTCCCCAAGGCACGTTGTCACCCTGATCCCGCTTGCGGTCCTTGATGTGCAGATTGGTGACGGCTGCGTGATGTTCCTTGAGAAACGCCACCGCGTCGTAGTTGGCCGCAGTGAAGTGTCCGATGTCGAGGTTGACTTTGAAATACTTCGATAGCGCCATGGCCGTGGCGAAGCTCTCGGGCGTGGCGAATTCGTTCGGGTCTTTGGTGTTTGAGTGGTTGTGCATCGCGACCACCATGCGATGCTTTTCGGCGAACGGCGCGATCTTCTTCGCGGATTCAATTGTCGCCGAGGCGGTGATGATCTCCGCGCCGAGGGCCTTGGCAATCACGAACCCGCGATCGATTTCCTCATCGCTGAACCGCACATCCGGGCTGTAGTTGAAGGCCCAGATGCGAATGCCGGCGGCGTCGAACTTCTTGCGGATCGCCTGGAAGTGATCGAGCGGCGTCTCGACGCGCCAGCGCCGCAGATCCTCGCGCGCTTTCTGGCGCTCCTCTGGAGTGGCACCACGTCCAGCGGTCGACGCGGGTTCGATCTGTGGCGCCCACAGCTCGCATTCGGTGAATCCACATTCCGACATGCCCTTGATAAGCGGTTCGACCATGTCGCCGCCCGCGGGGCGAGGCAATTCGCGCAGGGAATATGTTTGCACGCCGAGCTTGACTCCACCGATCGTCTGCGCCCGGGATAGCGCCGGCAGCGCGAGACTTGAGAGCGTCAACAGACCGAATTCGCGACGTGAATACATAAGGTCCTCAATAAAGCGAGAACGCGTATAGCGTGTCGCCAGCCGCGACGAGCACGTGCTGCTTGCCGCCAACGAGATACGTCTGGGGCGCGTTGCTGACGTTCGCCGCCAGTCGCGAATGCCACAGCGGTGTGCCGGTGGCCGGATCGAACGCCACGAAGTTGCCCGACACGTCACCGCCGAACAGCAGCCGGCCTGCGGTGACGAGCATGCCGGGTCCGCCGCGGCCGTCTCCGACCGCTGTGCGGAATTTGTGCTTCCGGACGGTCTTGCCGGTCTTGTAGTCGATCGCCGAGATGTAACTGCCGCCGCCACCGACGCCGACTTCCTCTTTGCCGCCGAGGCCCATCGCGCCACGCGGATCGAGCTCGGTGAGGTAATACATCGCGTAATTCTCGGCCGTGGGAACGTAGAGCAGGCCCGTATCGGGACTGAACGCCGCCGGCGGCCAGTTCGTAGCACCGCCGTTCGCTGACGAGACGAGTGCGCCGCCAACGTGATGATCCTTCGCCGGATCGCGAACGGGCTGGCCTTTGTCATTGAGGCCCTTCGCCCAGTTCACTGTCCCCGAGAATTGACTCGTGACGAGACGTTCGCCGGTGCGGCGATCGAGTGTGAAGTAGTAGCCGTTGCGGCTCGCCGTCACCAGCAGCTTGCGCGGCTTGCCGCCGATCGTGCCGTCGATGAGGACTGGTGTCTGCGCGGAGTCCCAGTCGTGCATCTCGTGCGGTGACGTCTGGAAGTACCAGGCCATCTTGCCGGTCTCGATATGCACGGCAACGATCGCGCATGTGAACAGATTGTCGAGACCTTCGCCGCGCGGCGCAGACATGTAGGCCGGCGTCGGGTTGCCGGTGCCGAAGATGTAGAGGCGTGTCTCCGGATCGTAGACGCCCGGCAGCCACGGATGTCCGCCGCCGTTGCGCGCGGCATCGAGGTCCTTCCACGTCTCGAGTCCCGGATCTCCAGGATTCATCGGCACGCTATAGAACTTCCACTGCAAGTCGCCGGTCTCCGGATCGAACGACGACAGGTACCCGGGTGAGTCGAGATCGTTGCCCGTGCCGACGATGACGTGGTTCTCGATGACGACTGGCGCGGACGTCAGGAAATACTGCTGATTGAAGTTGGCAATCTCTTTGTGCCAGCGCTCCTTGCCGGTGCGCGCGTCGAGCGAGATGAGGAAATCATCCGGCGTGACGAAGAAGAGATAGTTCCTCCACATGGCCGCGCCGCGATTGCCAATGTGCGTGCCGCCACGCGTCCGCCAGAAATACCGCCACAGCAAGTGGCCGTCGTTGGCATCGAGCGCCCACACGTTGTCCGGCGCTGTCACATACAACACGCCGTTCACCGACAGGATCGATCCCTTGACCGTCGTCGCCCCAATGAACTCGTTCTCGCCAACGCCGCCGACGATGACCTCAGGCTGTCGAGGACCGAAGGGCACTGGCACCACCGGACCGCTCGGACCGGCGGTCAGTCTCGTCGTCCACGCCAGCGTAAGGTTCTTGACGGTGGATTGGTTGACCTGCGTCAGCGAGCTGTGACGCCGGCCGGAGTAGTCACCCGAATACGTTGGCCAGGATTCGCCGAGCGGTTTCAGGATGTCCGCTGGATTCAGGCCGGTCTCTTGTGCGACGAGCACCGACGAGGCCGCGATCCACGCGAGACAGATCAGACGGCGCCTCATTTGAGCGTCACCAGAAAAGCGGTCACGTTGTGAATCTCCGCGTCAGTGAAGGTCGGCAGCAGTTCCCGATGGGCAACGAGCGGATCCTTGATGTCAACCCTGGTCCCATCGGTCGTGCGAAATGCGCGCCGTGCGCCGTCGGCGGTTCTGATCGCCACGAAGAAATCATCGACGCGCTCGAGCTCGCCTTCGAATTTCTGCCCCGACGGTAAGGTGATGACCGCGGTGGGCGGCCGCGAACGGGGTGGCATCGGGCCGCCGCCGCGACCGACCGTGCTGCCGGGCATGAGCCACGACTGTTGCAGCGTGCGGGGTTCGGCGATGCGTGTCGCCAGTCCGCGCAGGTCGCCAGTCGTCGAATGACACGAGGCACACTTGGTTTTGAAGACGGCTTCGCCGGCGCCCGCATTGCCGACGACGATCGTCGTTGGGCGCTGGCGTGACGAGTCGTAGCCGTTGACGGTGAAGGAGTGCAGAAACGTCGCGAGATCGGCGACCTGATCGCTCGACAGCGGGAACTTCGGCATGCCACGGTCAGGGCGGCCGGCTTGGACGACTGGGCCGATCAACTCACCGTTCTTGTCATCGAGCACGATCGCTGAACGCAGCAGACTGGGCCCGCTCGAGCCACCGCGAGTGTCGGCGCCATGACAGAAGGCACAGTTGGTACTGTAGATGTTGCGGCCGCGCTCGATGACTGCCGGATCGCCCGGCTCACGTGCTGGATACGCGCCAATGCCGGCACCGCCGATACGGCCTCGTCCTCCGGCGGGTGGTTGCTGCGCGCTCAGCGCCATGGAGGACGCGATCACCGCGCCGAGCGCAATCAGGTGTATGTAACGCATTTCACGGCCGCGCACATCTTAGGGTGCGGTGAGCCATGGCCGCAAGACCGTAGACCAGAGCTGATAGCCCTGCGGCGACAAGTGCAGGCCATCCTCGACGAACAGCTCACGACGGGGTTTCTCATCCCAGCCGAGCATGAGCGTGTCGAAGTCGATGTACGCGAGCCGATCGTCGCGTTCACAGTAGCGACGCATGATTTCGTTGGCCATTCGCATGCGATCGATCTGCGTCCATCGCAGCAGACTCGGTTTCACGGCAATGAGCAGGATGCGCGTTTGCGGCAGCTTCGCATGCACCGCTCGCGTGAACCGTTCGAACTGGATCGCCACGTCCTCCGATGACCACCCGGCGCTGATGTCGTTGTCACCCGAATAGACGACGACCAGACGCGGGTCGTAGGGGATGACGATGCGATCGACGTAGCGGACGGCGTCGACCATGTCGGAACCGCCGAAGCCGCGGTTGATGATCTTCAAATCGGGAAAGTACGAAGCCGTGTCCCATCGACGGATCGTCGAGCTCCCGACGAAGACGATGCCGCCCTTCTGGGGCGGAGACATCTTGTCTGCGGCCTCGAAGGCCGCGATGTCCTTCTCCCATCGATCCGCCGTTTGCGCGGCGACGGAAGAGGCTGACAGCAGGGCCAAAACGACAAAAACGGCTGGGCGCATGCGCGAAAGGGTAACATCAAAGCCATGCGTTACCTCGTCACGGCCCGCGTGAAGCCGGGACGCCGGAAGGCCCTTGATGCGGCCATCGATCACGGCACATTAGGGGCGGGTTCGGTTGCCGGCGACGAGTATCTCCACAACATGGCGCAGGCCCGCGAGCTGCCGGATGGCTCGGTGAAATGGGTCGAAACCTGCTTCTGCCCGACGCCGCTCGAAGAGGAGCGGCCGTACTGGGAAGCGTATTTCGACTTGCTCAACGTGAAGGACGCCCATGCGCGCAGCAAGTGCCGGCACGAGAACGGCACGGAATATTGGGCGTGCTCGAACTGCGACTGCACCGAGCGACTCGAAGCCAGACTGCAGACGATGGGAGACGCCTTCCGTAAGAGGCGGCCCTGAACGAAGTCACAGCGCGCGATGCGCGCCAGCACACGCACTCGCACGCGTGGTGGCTGGCGGCGGGTTTGTTGATCGTCGCCTTCCTGGCTCGCGCGCCCCTGTACCTCTCCGTGTTTCCCCCGTTCGAAGGGTGGGATGAATACCAGCATCTCGCCTACATCGCGCATCTCGATGAGACCGGCACCATTCCCGTGTTCGACGAGAGCTGGGTGTCCGCGGCGCTCCGTCCACTGTTGATCTCGGTGCCGCATTCTCAATGGGGGGGCGATCAGGTGCGGCAGTGGGGCGTGCGGTCCTACCCGGAATACTGGAACTCGGCGGCGCCAAGGTCTGATGCAGAAGGGGAGGCGCCCACTGTTGTGATCCGGCTGTATCAAGCGCAGCAGCCGCCCCTGGCGTACGTGGTGGCCTTACCGGTATGGCGCGCCTTTGGCTCGGCACATCGCTTGGACGCGATTTACGCGATCCGGACGATGAACGTGCTGCTCGTCGCCGGGGCGCTCGTCTTGTTCGCCGCGGCCCTCACGCGATTGGTGCCGGAGTTCGCGCCGCGCGTGGCGGTCCTCGCGTTGGTGTGTCTGTATCCGCTCTTCTTTCAGAATGTCGCGCGTGTCGCCAACGATGCGCTCGCCGTTGCGACGGGCATCGGCGGGATCAGTCTGCTGGTGCTCGCCGACCGGCGCACGCTGCTCTCACGCGGTGTGCTGGCGGCTGTGTGCATGGCATTAAGCGTCTGGACGAAACAAACGAGCCTGACGCTGATCCCCGCGCTCGTCCTCGGTCTGCCCTTGATCGGTTGGGCGCATGGCGTATCTGCGGGTCGGCTGTGGCGTGTGACGCTCATCGCGAGCATCGTGTTTTTCCTCCTCGTCGCGCCGTTGTGGATGTGGAGCTACCGGCACTATGGGACGTTCCTCACAACGCAGGACTCGATTCAGCTCACGGCGCGCGGGTCAGCCTTCTCCGCGCTTGCGGCGTCGTTTGTCGCTCTGCCGTGGCGCGAGACCATTGACACCCTCTTTGTTCCCGGGCGGCCGTGGGTTGGTGGATGGAGTTTTCTCGCGATCCCCGACACGCTCGAGCTCCTGCACCGCTGGTACTGGATCGTTCTGCTGATCGTCGCGATGGCCGGTGCAGTGGTTGCGATGCGCCGCGCACGATCGGTTGCTGGGTTCGCGTCCGTGCTCCGCACGGATGGCGGAGATGTGGCCCGATTATTCGTCTGCGCAGCGGTCGTGGTCTTTACGGCGCTGGGCATGACCTATCACGGCATCTTGAGTCACGCCGTGTTCGGACGAGTGATGACCAATCCCTGGTACTTCATGACGGCGCTGCCGTTCCTGTTCGTGCTCGTGGTTCGCGGGCTCGAGGTCATCTCTCGGCGTCTTGCGATCGTTGGGACTGCGGGGCTAGCCGTTCTGTTTGTCGCGATGGATCTGCATGGCACGTGGGTGCAGATGCCGAGCGCGTACGCAGCGACGACAGACGTCGCCCTTCAGTGGTCGCGCCTCACGGCGATCCATCCGGCGATCCTGAGCGGTGATCTGCGGTGGCTCTTCCTGACGCTGCAACTCGGCACGCTGTGTCTCGTCGCTGCCAGCCTGGCATACGCGTCACGAGCGCTACGCGGCCCTAGCCGCGTTTAAAGACGCGGCCTTAGCCGCGTTTGAAGACGCGGCCCATATCCAAACCGAACTCCGGTTTCGAGCGCGGTCCCGAGATCTTGATTGGGAAGCGTGAGCCGCCGCCGGGACGCCGGAAGAAGGGTTGCGCGAGACGGGCAAGGAAGGACTTGAAGCCGCTCGTCATGTCCGCGAGGCTGGCGTCCACGAGTAACTCGCCCTGGAAGTCCAGCATCTCGCTGCGCATATCGTACAGGCCCGCGAGCTGCACCTCCGCGCCCGGGATCGCGAAGTTCAACTCTTTGAAATCGATCTTCGCGTCATGCATGACGAAGCGGCCGCGCATATTCGAGACGACGCTCGATCCCGTTTCCGACGGCTCCGTATCTTCCTTGCCTCGCGCGCGAAGACTGAGCGCTTCGATGCGCCGCTGCAAGTCGATGTTGCTGAAGCGCGCTTGTGCGAGACGGAATCGTCCGTTCAGATTCAATCGATCGATGACATCCTGCTCGCCCGCCGGCAACAGGAACGTCGTCGTCAGCTCCATGCGCCCGGTCATGGGCGTCTTGGCTGCCTTGACCGCCAGCCTGAGCACGTCTTCGATGCGCGCGTCGCGAATTCGAATGTCGAGAGCGACGTGGCGGCCTTTGACGTCGCGCTCGCGAACGACGGCGCCTGACGCGACGATGTTCGATTGCCCGAGCGTGGCGTCCACGCGGTCGAGCCAGGTGTCGCCGTTGGTGCCGTCCACGATCGCCTTGAAGCGCGTGATCAGCGGGACTGGCTGATTGGCGATGTCGATGGAGAAGTCGGGCGTTTCGGTCTGGCCATCGACTTCAATGCGCTCGAGTGTGCCGCGATACTGGCCGACGGACGACAAAGTGCCGCCGATGCCTTTGATGTCGTCGAGGTTGGCGTTGCGGAACGAGTACTCGCCTCGAATCGGCGTGAGCGTCGGCTCCTCGGTGAGCCACGGGCCGAAGACCCCAGTGGTCTCGACGCGGCCGCGCGGGATGGCATTGATGACGCGGGCCTGAAAGCGCGCGCCCTCGGGCAATCCGAATCCCCGCAGGATCAGGTCATGAATCTCGAAGACGCGCGGCAGCTTGTTCGCTTTTCGTGTCGCGATCTCCAGGCGTGCGTCTTTCGAAATGATCTCGTCAACGACGATAGATGAGCGCTCCTCGCGGCGCCGTTCCTTCGGGTTCTCGATGTCGAGTGACGTGACCGCGGGCGTGAGCCCACCGGGCGGAATGTGAATTTCGGTGCCGACCAGAGTGACATTGCCGAGTCGGACACGCGGACCAACCAGTCCGCTGAACGGGGCGCTTGCGTGGAAGGAGTTCACCGACACCAGGGGCGGTAACTCAGCGTCCGCGTTCCGTAATTGAATGCGCAGTCGGGTCCCCTCGATTGCGGGCCGCGGATAGATCGACACCATGGCGGTATCGGCGTCCACCCGGGCCGCGAATCGATTGCTGACCGCAGTGATGAGATGCTCGCGAACGCGCTCGGGGCGCAGGCCCCACATGAACCAGATGGCTGCGCCTATGGCGGACAGAACAACAAGTACGCCGGCGATGAGAAACAGCCGTTTCATGGTGCGTGCTATCTTGCCCTGCTTCGCGGCTTCTGTCCCACGGGACGTGCCCTCACCGTGGCTGCCCAGAATTGAGCAAACGACTCGGCCAAATTGGCCAACTCGGTGTCTAAATCTCTCAAAAGCCGCATGGCATTCCGAGCGTTCAGCTTATCCTGCATCCGGCTTGCCACATTTGTTCTACTCGTAACGGTCTCATCGTCGTGTAAGCGTCCTCTTCCGGCACCGCTGCCGGCGCCCGTCGCACCTCCGCCAACCCGCGATATCGAGGCCCTGATCGAACGCGGCTGCTTTCATTGTCTCGAGCAGGCGCTCGCGCGCGCCGACGAGCGGAGGCAGACGTCGCTTGCGTTCGAAGCGGCCGTGCTGCTCGCGCTTCGTGCGACCGAACTCGGCATGCCGTCTGAGGAATGGATCGCGCGGGCACGTGCGTATGCTGAGGCTGACCCCGAGCGCATCCAGTCCCTCGAGATGGCGACAGCGATGCCGCCCGATCCAATGAGAGGGTTGCGTGATGATCTGCTGGTCGAGACGCAGGTTCGTAATCGCATTCAGCAGCGTCTCGCCAGCGTGCCCTCCTGGTATGACGCGCTGCAGACGGGTTCGCACTCGATTGCGTTTCGGCATTATCTCGAGCTCACGCTGATCTGTTCCGTCGATGGCCGGGCGGATCGATTCGAACGTCTCGACGCGCTGGTGCCACGTCTTCCGGATCTTCCGCTTCTGAAATACCGGGTTGGTGTGTGCGACGACCGCTATCAGGATCGGCTGCGAGCGCTTCAGAGCGAGATACCGGAGTTCGTGGACGCTGACTTCGCCCTCGGCCGTTACGCCCTGCGCGATCGGCAGGCGCCGAATCCAGATGAGGCCATGCGCCGATTCCGCTCGGCGGCGGCCGCGTTTCCCGCATCAACAGCAATTCCGACGACGATCGGCAGCCTTTATGAGACATGGGAGGACTGGACGAACGCGCTGATGGCCTTCGATCAGGCGCTCGCGCTGCTGCCGTCGCATCCTGATGCACGGCTCGGTCGGGTGATCAGCTTGTCGAATCTCGATCGCCACAACGAGGCGATCGCGGCGGCGACCGAATTGATCGATGCCGCCCGCTGGCATCTCGGACAAGCCTTCTATTGGCGCGCCTGGAACTACCTTGCCGTTGGCAACCTCGGGGCGGCGCGGGCCGACGCCGATCGCACGCGCACGTTGATGGTGAATCCGGCGGTGTTCTTGCTGTCAGGGTTGATCGAGTGGCGTTTGCTGAAGCGTGAGAGCGCCGAAGCAGAGTTTCAGGAGGCGCTCAAGATGGACTTCGGCGAATGTGATGCCGCGTTCTATCTCGGTGGCGTTCGCGCCGAGCTGCGCAAGCTGCCGGAGGCGATGGCGGCGATGAATCAGGCGCGCCAATGCTACGAGCTGACGCTCACGGTCCGACGAAAACTCTTTGAAGAGGCGATGGCCACAGCCGTCACGCCGGCGGCGCAAGCGCGCGAGACCGCACGTCACGAACGGGCCATTGCGAGTGTGCAGAAGCGGCGCGGGGAAGTGGAAGAGGCGATGGGAGTCCTCAGGAAAGTGCAAAGTACAAAGTGAAAAGGGCAAAGTAAGTTGGGAAGTGGTCAAATGCTGGAGGCGTTGCCTTCGTTATTGCGTTTAGCCGTGCGATACGCCTTGGCCAGAATCTTCGCGAGCTCGATCGCTTCCTGAAGCAGCGCGGGGTCGTGTTTGATGCGGCCGTCGCGGAGATACTCCAGCC